>JAACDM010000199.1 GCA_009936795.1 Verrucomicrobiaceae bacterium
CCCTTGTTCACGGTGACCAGCAACCCACTGTGGTCGGTCGGAGGATTCGATTTCGAGCTCGGTAGCTTGGCCGTCACGAATCAAGCGACCGATTCGTTGTCACTTAGCGGAGCGGGCACACTTAGCAAAACGGGTTTCGAGGACACCACTGGAACTTGGGTTGCGAGCTTCAACGCTTCCGGCACCAGCTTTACTTGGTCGTCCAGCACCAATAGTGGCGGTGTGGGGGTGCCTGAGCCGGGGTTCTTCTTTCCTGCATTGTTGGTTCTTGTAGGGTTCGCGTTGAGAAGAGCCAGGTGCTAACGTCGTTGCGTAAAGATACTAGGTGATTCCTAGCATTTGTCTGCAGGTTCGACCGATGGAGTTGGGAGCCTTTTCCCACGTTACTAGCACCCATTTTGAGTCTATGCAGCGGCTTTGACTTGCGTTCTTCGGATCTCGGAGAAACTCACCTTCGGGTTCTATCAAGGCCCGGTCTCCAGACTCTTCTATCATAGCTAACGCGTGAATTGAGTCTTCGCGAACGGAAGGGAAGTGGCTAGGTTGACATACTGATACTCAAATGGTTATCACGCGTCTCCTTCCCGTTGATTCGGATATGAATCTTTCGTGCTTTGGGCGGCAGGCTAGAACTCGTGTCTCATTTGTGGATATCCGCTAGCTCCAACCGTATAGGCTTCGCAACCAAATTTACGATACAGCGCAATCGCGGGCTGATTCTGTGGTTTCACACCAAGTCGAAGGCCGGATACTCTATTTTCTACCGTTTCGATAAATCTACTCAACAAAAACAAGCCCAGACCCTTGCCCTAGCATTGCTTCGGCACAGCGATTCCAATGAAGGAATAGGGACATCCGTTACCAGTTAATCTGATCATACCTGTCCAAGCGTGCCCAGATGGGGCCCATTGGTTCCGAGGTCACCTTATCCATTCCAATCAAGCTAACGTCCTCTGGCCGACCTCATTCTTCAATAAGTCTTCGAATCTTCGGCTGATCGAGGAAAGTGCGAGCCCTCTTCTCATCGCCTGGAGTATCCCAGAGAGCTGCATAGAGCATGAACCATAGAAAGCCTGATCGCTGGGACCAATCAACGGGGGGTGCCATCGTGAAGGTATCATCTTATTGTTGTGTGTTAGAAGAATGGCGGGACTGGCAATCGATTCTCTGTGTCAGAGTGGGCTTCATCTGCAATGCGAGATTCTATGGGTGCCTTTGAATAATGAAAGCGGCATGCCCAAAGGCTATTTCGGAGTTGTTCGGTTTTCGAGACGGAACCGTTGTGCAACGTTACGAAAGCGCGCCAAGAACGCAATCGCTGGTCGCGGCATCGACCACTGGCCTTGGAGAGCAAGCGTGAGCACGGTTGCCTAGGAAATAGGCACTCCAGATAAGGCTACAAGAAACGGGCTTGTACTGGCTGCGGAGAAAGAGATTGGCGCTGACCCAGCAGCTGTGACTAGAATCGAAGGATGAAGACTTTCTTTGGATGCCTGGCTGCTATCTCCATCTGTGCTGTGCATGTCCGCCATGCATATGAAGCTTCCGATACTGATTTCAAAGCGCTTCTCAATGGCGAGGACCTCTCGGGCTGAGAGGGGAATTCCAAGTTCTGGCGTCTCGACGATGGAGTGCTTCTTTTTCTGATAGGATCCCTCCTCGCGTTTGGCACTTCGCACGGTCAGTGGTCGGAGGAGAGGCTTGGCAAGGTGACCGAGTATCTGCAGAGCGAGGTGGACTCCAAACGCGTTGCCGGAGCCGTCGCCTTGAATGCACGCAATGGCGAGATGAGTTACTTTGAGGCCGTTGGTGACGGGATGCAGAAAGACGGGATCTTCCGTATTGCCCCGATGACCAAGGCAATCACAAGTGTGGCTGTCATGATGCTGGTCGAAGAAGGCTAGGTGGCGTTCGAGGACCCGATTGCGAAGTATTTGCCTAAGTTTGCAGATCATGATCACCAGCCAAAGATCCATCATTTGCTCACCCACACGTCGGGCCTCAGTAATGGATGGTTCGGTCCAGAATCGCAAGATACGGCGTATCGCTGGGCCAGGGTTGAACTGCTGGTGCCTTTACCGGATACCTTAGAAGAGTGGGTGAAGCGGCTTGGTCCTCTTCATCTAGCGTTTCGGCCAGGCGAGCAGTGTGCTTATGTCATGTCCGCGGAGGTGCTTGGCCGGAAGAAGACGCGGATCTAACATTGGAGCAGTTCTTTCATGAGCGGATCTTCTGGCCTCTGATGATGAGAGGCGCTCACTTCTACTTGCTTATAGAGAAACACGGGCGAGAAGAATCCCTCTTGGAACTTCCTCGAACGCAATGGCTTGAGCGGAGGCACCATTTACTACTTTGATCCAGAAGCCGGTGCTCCCAATGGGTTGTCGGATGCTGCTGAATCCTATGTTCTCACCACGGTTCGAGCCGACGGTGAATTGGAAGGCAAGCTCGAGGACATCCACGCCAATCCTGCCAATGGCAAGCAACTGATCTTCAGCGCCCAGAACAACGGGCTCTACCTCATGGACGTCCGTATCCAATTTGATAGCAACGGAAACGTCGTTCCTGACAAATCAACCGTGGACATCTCTAACGTGCTCACTGATGACAACACGCTGTCGACCTTCGATGACCCTGACAATCTGACATGGTCGCCCAGTGGCTACATCTACGTGCAGGAAGACGGAAGCAATGCTGGCGGTCCTGATCACGAAATCTGGCGGCTCTTGCTTTCCGACCCTAGCGGAACGCTGACCCGAGTGGGCCAGGGACACACGGAAACGTCAGGGATCATCGACGTTTCGGATTTGGCAGGCTTTGCCCCGAATACGATCTATCTCTTTTCTGTCATGGGAGGATCGGGACTTTCTCATCTCGTCACCTTGGTCAATACGGACGCGATTTGCCCGGTTGTCCTGCCCGGCACCCAGGTGGGCTCGGTGACCGATAGCGAGCTGTTTGAGATCTCGGGCTTGGCCGCGAGTACCAAGAATCCCGGCGTCCTGTGGGTGCATAATGACGGCGGCAATGACGCAGAGCTTTACGCTTTGGGCACGAGCGGAGACCTTCTTGGAACCTACACGTTAGAGGGGGTGAGTACGAACATCGATTGGGAAGACATGGCCATCGGTCCCGGCCCCGCGCCTGGTGTGCCCTATCTGTATATTGCGGATACCGGTGATAATAACACAGATCGAAATTCGGTGACGATTTATCGAGTGCCGGAGCCCAATAGAG
>JAACDM010000200.1 GCA_009936795.1 Verrucomicrobiaceae bacterium
AGGCCGAGGGGCGTGTGCAACGGCTAGACTCTTTGGTCGATCTGGATGAAGAACAGAAGGATCAGGCGTTCGCCATCCTGGCTCATAGCTCAGAATACTTCGATCCGAGCATGCAGTTTGAGGGATTGGAGAATGAGTTGAGCGGATTGCGACCTGGCATGGATACGAACAAGGGCATTGAAGGAATCTTACGCCCTGAGCAGCTGCAGCGATTGGGAGACCGACAGAGAGAACGGCGAGCTGATGCGCTCAGTGAGTTTGAAGAGTTGGGGCTCACTCCACCACAAGGTTGGGAAGAGATGGAGTCTGGTCCCTACTAGTACTATCTTATGTCGGAGACTTCAGCGATTGAGATCAAAGATCTGCGAGTCGACTACGGCAACTTCGTTGCGGTGGAAGACATCAGTCTGACCATTCCGTTTGGCGAGGTGTATGGACTGGTTGGGCCGAACGGGGCAGGCAAGACGAGCACCTTTAAAGTGCTCGCGACTCTCATGGAGCAAACGTATGGTGAGGTTCGTATTGCGGGTCATGATGTGTTAGAGCAAACGGAAGCCGCTCGACGCCTACTGGGCTACATGCCAGATCTCGCGCCAGTACCTTCCGATCTGAAGGTGTGGGAGTTTCTTAATTTTCATGCGGACACCCATGCTTTGGGTAGTCGACGGGCCAGACTGGAACGGCTTGATGAGTGTCTCGCCCGCGTGAATCTCACCGATAATCGAGAATCTTGGTGCAAGAAGCTCTCGCGCGGCCAAACGCAAAGGGTCGTTCTGGCAAAGACCTTGTTGCACCGTCCGCAGGTGCTCATCCTTGATGAGCCTGCTAGTGGCCTTGATCCACTTTCCCGCCGCGAGCTCAGACATGCACTTCAAGATCTGGCGAAGCAGGGCGCTACGGTGATCGTGAGTTCGCACATCCTGGGTGAACTCGCTGAGATGTGTTCCTCCCTTTGCGTCATGAATCAGGGAAAACTTCTGGCGTCGGGTTCTTCGGAGCAAGTGCTGCAAGAGCTTGGCAACGCCGAGCGTCGCATCACGGCTGTCTTGGCGAGTAATCAGGCCTCGGATCTAAGCGGGTGGCTGGAGACGAAAGACGGTGTCGGGGAGATTGAGCGTTCCTCTGACAGTCAGCTCACTTTCACCTTTACGGGTGATGAGGCGGCTAAAGCGCGCTTGTTAGCCTCATGCATTCAACAAGACTTTCTCGTGGCGGATTTCCATGAGAGAGGCTCTTCGTTTGAAGAGATCCTGGTGGAAGTGGCGGAGGGCAATCGCGTGTCATGACAGAATCTTATTCCAGGCCAGAGCAAGCGCCGACCTGGAAGCTCTGGGAGAATCCGATTATTCGGCGTTACGCGCAGTCGCGGTTGCGGCCGCAAGGCCTTGGGTTCTGGCTTTTGGTCGTTCTTCTCATAGCCGGATTCATCTTCTTTCTTAGTCGGTCGATAGCCTACCAGAGGAGTGGGTTGGCGATGATGGATGCGGAAAGGACGCCACTCATTCCTCTCTTCATCCTCCAAGGAGTCATCTTGTTCTTGTTAGGCACTGGTCAAGTCGCTGGAGCCATGACTGCAGAAGGTGATGAAGGGGTGCTCGACTACCAGCGTCTCGCGCCGATGACGCCACTTTCTAAGGTGTTAGGTTATCTCTTCGGCTTGCCCATCCGCGAGTATCTGCTTTGTTTGGCCACGTTTCCCTTTACGCTTTGGTGTTTTTGGAAAGGGGGTGTGCCTTTTTACGTCGCCGCTGAGCTGTATGCCACGTTCTTCTGCTCAGCGATCCTCTATCACTTGACCGGGCTGATTGCTGGCACCGTATTAAAGAATCGCCGATGGGCCTTTCTAGTTTCCATGGGCATTGTCTTTCTGCTCTACACGCTTATTCCGCAGCTTGCTAAATTCGGTCTAGTCTACTTTCGTTACCTTACGGTTCGGCCAGTCTTCGACCAGCACATGGTTTCACTCCTTCCGCAAACAGCTGGCGCGTTGGTCGACACGTTCAATCGACTCCTGCCGCCCTTACGCCCCTTTAATCTCAACTTACCCGAGACGTTCTTCACCCTGTTCTCGCAGTTTATGCTAATTTTGACGGGCATTGTCATGCTTTGGCGACGGTGGCGGCGGGATGAGTCGCACCTGCTCGGCAAAGCATGGGCGCTCGGTCTCTATGCATGGACGCAGATCATGCTGCTGGGAAATGTCCTGCCATTGATTGAAAGGGGAGAGGTCTTTCCATCGCAAGAGATGAACCGGCGATTCCGCAGTTTTGCCCAAGAGTGGCAACCTCAGGGAGAGGAAGCTGTGGTTATGTCAGGTGCCTATGGACTGGTTAGTGTTGCCTTGCTTTGGGTCATGACTCTAATGATCACGCCGTCGAAGGATACGCAAATTCGTGGATGGCGACGGACGCGAAAGCTTGGGCGTCGGCGGATGGTTCCCACCTCGGATCCCGCGACGGGATTCTGGGCCGTTTGCCTCATGGCCGTGATTGGGGTAGCCGGTTGGTTTCTTTTTACACGTGCGGTGGTCGAGTCTCATTGGTTTGGCCAGACCATGCCTAAGGAGACGATGTTGGCGATGGGCCTCACGTTTGCCACTTGTGGATTGGGCTTTCACGGTCTCTTGGAAGGCCGTGGAGGTAAAGTCATGACGCTCACGGTAATCTTGTTAGGCGTCGCGCCAATCATGCTGGGAACAGTGCTTGGTGCGGCGAATGATCGCTTTGTTGCCGTATCGGCTTGGCTCTTTGCCATGTCGCCGGTGAGCGGTCCGCTCTTTGCGCCGGGTGCCACGCTTCCCATGGCGGATCTTCCAGAAGAAGTCTTCAAAGCAGTGCCTCGGGCTTTCTGGTTCTTTCAGTTTGTCATGCTGCTTGCGGCACTTTGGTTGGCGATCGATCTTTGGAAACGTCGCCGGGCGATCGCGAAGAGTACGGAGCAAGCCTAGGAGGACCACCAGGCGGAGGCGCTTGTTGGTCC
>JAACDM010000201.1 GCA_009936795.1 Verrucomicrobiaceae bacterium
GCGTCCCGCGCACATCTTGGTCAGAGGAGCCTATGACAATCCAGGCGAACAAGTTCAGCGGGGGACGCCGGCCTTTCTTCCACCGATGCGGGCTAAGGAGGGCAAGAAGACGCGCATGGATCTCGCTGAGTGGTTTGTTTCCAAGGAGAATCCACTGACTGCAAGAGTGGCAGTGAATCGTGTGTGGCAGCAGTTCTTTGGGGTGGGGTTAGTCAAGACATCAGAGGACTTTGGTAATCAGGGCGAATGGCCGAGTTATCCTGAGTTGATCGATTACCTAGCCGTGACGTTCATGGAATCCGGTTGGGATACAAAGTCGCTGGTGAAAGAGATTGTGCTCTCGAAGACCTACAAGCAGGTGTCTGAAGCGAACCCAGAGGTCTTTAGGGCTGATCCTGAGAATCGCGCTCTTGCGCGGGGTTCACGATTTCGCATGGACTCCGAGATGATTCGTGATCAAGTTCTTGTCACTAGCGGAATGCTAAATGAGGACATGTTTGGCAAGAGTGTGAAGCCGCCGCAACCGAAGGGGCTCTGGAAATCGGTTGGGATGCCAAGCTCCTATCCTAGAGAGTATGTGCCTGATGAAGGCGACGAGGTTTATCGTCGAAGTGTCTATACCTTCTGGAAACGTGGCATGCCTCCTCCGCAAATGACAATTCTCAACGCGCCTTCGCGCGAAGCGTGCATTGCTCGCCGAGAGCGGACGAACACGCCGTTGCAGGCACTGCTTCTTCTGAACGAACAGGAGTATCTGAAAGCAGCACAGCATCTTGGGTTGCAAGTTCTCGGCAATTCGAATGCCAAACGCGATGATCGCCTCACGATGGTTTACGAGACGATCACTTCGGCACTGCCGGATGCGCAAGAGAAAGCGACATTGCAAAAAGCACTTGCCGATCTCATAGCGCTTTACCAAGGGCAACCTGAACTCGCCGAGCAACTATGTGACGGCGTGGAGTCTCCTCCAAGCGTTGAGGCGCCAGAACTCGCTGCGTGGACGATGCTAATCAGTTCGCTCTATAACCTCGATATCACCAAGACACGTCAATAGATCGTCATGTTACACGACATCAGAGAAGAACCTAACATGCTGCAGGCGCGGCGGCAGTTTCTGAAGACATCAGGGATGGGTCTAGGCGCGGCCACGCTTGGTTCGCTACTGCCTCAGAATGGCCACGCTCGCGAGATCAGCGTGGGTTCTGCCAAGGCCAAACACGTCATCTTCCTTTTCATGGCAGGTGCTCCGAGTCAGGGCGATTTGTTCGATTACAAGCCTGATTTGCAGGAACGCTTCCGCGAGCCGTTGCCTCCTAGCATTAGCCAAGGGCAACGTGTGACTGCGATGACCAAGGGGCGTCAGCAGTTGGTTGCGCCAACGATGTTTGGCTTTAAGAAGCGGGGCAAGAGCGGTCTCTGGATGAGCAATTTGTTGCCGCGCCTTGGCGAGGTGGCCGATGAGCTTTGCCTCATCAAGTCGATGCATACGAATGCAATAAATCATGACCCTGGCAAAACGTTTATTTGCACGGGAAACGAGCTTCCTGGAAAGGCGAGCATGGGTGCGTGGTTGAGTTATGGGTTGGGCTCGATGAATCGAGATTTACCTGATTTCGTGGTGCTGAATTCCGCTTATTGGACAGGGGGAACTCGCAACACCCAGGCGCTTTATAGCCGCTTGTGGGGCAGTGGGTTTCTGCCTTCGAAGCACCAAGGGGTAGCCTTCCAGACGTCGGGAGATCCCGTGCTGTTCCTTTCTAATCCGAAAGGCGTTGACCAAAGCGTGAGGCGAAGAATGCTCGATGCGGTGGGCGCATTGAATGAGAAACATTACCGCGAGATCGGTGATCAGGAGATTCAAACGACGATCGCCCAGCAGGAGATGGCTTTCCGCATGCAGGCTTCCGTGCCTGAGTTGACCGAAGTATCAGGCGAGCCGGAAAGTGTGACGGATCTCTATGGTCCCGAGGTGAAAAAGCCAGGCTCGTTTGCGAGAAACTGCTTACTTGCGCGGCGCATGGTGGAGCGGGGAGTGCGATTTATCCAAGTCTTTCATCGAGGGTGGGATCACCACACGATCTTGCCCAAGCAGCTCCCAGGTCAGTGTTTCGACGTCGACCAGCCTTCAGCAGCCTTGATTACGGATCTCAAGCAACGTGGTCTTCTGGAGGATACGATGATTGTCTTTGCCGGCGAGTTTGGGCGGACGGTGTTCTGTCAGGGAAAGCTGGAGCGCACGGATTACGGTCGTGATCATCATCCGCGTTGTTTCACCGCCTGGATGGCTGGTGGCGGAATCAAGGGTGGAATTTCTTACGGTGAAACCGATGAGTTTAGCTACAACGTGGCGAAAGATCCGGTCTCGGTGCGTGACCTTCACGCGACGATGCTGCATCAGTTAGGCATCGATCACGCGAAACTGACCTTTCCGTTCCAAGGGCTGGATCAGAAACTGACGGGTGTCGAGGCGTCGCGGGTGGTGCGAGAGATTCTGTCCTAATCCTCGTAGCGGCGCAGGATGATAGAGGCGTTGTGCCCTCCGAAGCCGAAGGAGTTGCTTAACGCGATATCTACTTTTGCTTCGCGCGCTTTGTTAGGCGTGTAGTCCAGGTCGCACTGGGGATCTTGATCTTCGAGATTGATGGTCGGTGGAATGATCCCATCTCGCATGGCGAGGGCGCAGGCGGCAAACTCAACACCACCCGCGGCGCCTAACAGGTGACCGGTCATGGATTTGGTCGAACTTACGATGGTCTTCTTGGCGTGGTCACCAAGGGAGCGCTTGATGGCAAGTGTTTCGCAAACGTCACCAACCGGTGTGGAGGTGCCGTGAGCGTTGACATAATCGACCTCTTCGGGATTGAGCTTGGCGTGTTTGAGCGCCATGTTCATGCAGTTGCTCGCTCCGTGACCTTCAGGCTGAGGTGAGGTCAGGTGATAGGCATCAGCTGAGACACCGTAGCCTGCAAGTTCACAATAGATTCGTGCTCCACGTGCTTTGGCGGCTTCCAATTCCTCCAGCATCATGATGCCGGCACCTTCACCCATGACAAAGCCGTCTCGCCCGACATCGAAGGGCCTTGAGGCTCGCTGCGGGTCGTCGTTGCGTTTGCTGAGGGCCTTCATGTTACCAAATCCTGACAAACCCATGGGGCGAATGGAGGCTTCGGAACCACCGGCAATGAAATAGTCTGCATCGCCAAATTTGATCATGCGCCAGGCTTCACCGATGCAGTTGTTAGCTGTGGCGCAGGCGGTAACAATGCTCATGTTAGGGCCGCAAAGGCCGTGCTCCATGGCGATTTGACCGCTAGCGATGTTTGCGATCATCATGGGAATGGTCAGAGGCGAGACGCGGCTTGGATTGCGTTCTAGCAATTTCTTGTGATTGTCCTCCAGCGTGCCAAGGCCGCCGATGCCGCTACCGGCAATGACGCCGATGCGGTAGGGGTCAATGCTAGAAACGTCTAGCCCAGAGTCGTCGAGAGCGAGTTTGGCTGCAGCCATAGACAGCTGTGTGTAGCGGTCCATGCGTTTGCCGTCCTTGGGGGTCTTCAGATAGTTGGTCACATCAAAGTCGCGAACCTCGCCACCAAAGGTGCAGCTGTATTCAGAAGTATCGAAGGCCGTAATAGGGCCAATCCCGCTTTTCCCGTGAGTGAGATGCTCCCAGAAAGTGCTGAGATCGTTACCCACGGGTGAGAGGACACCCATGCCTGTTACCACTACTCGACGTTCGCTCATTGTCTTAGGAGGCCCCGGAGGGCAGATTTTGGCGCTAAGGAAACCGGATCATCCTCCGACGCAATCATTAAATGCCTCTGAATACGAGAGACTTGGGCCTCGTCTACTATGGCGAAAGGAGACATATCCCATGAACAAATCAAACTTCCTTAAATCAGCGTCAACGTTCGCCATTGCAGCGGGCTTCTTTGTAAACGCGGCCTCTGCCGACCATCGCAGAGACAACGTGGGCAGTACCATTTGGAAGATCGAAAGATCTACGGATGCCTTGGCCGAGTGCTTCCGTCATGAGCTGCAGGATCGCGGGCTCTGGAAGCCACGCGGGGCCTATGCCGTCTTGTTCAAGCGCGTAGCGACCTTGGAGAATCAGGGCGATAATTTGTTGAAATACTATAAGCGCGGTAAGGGTTACGCTTACCTTGCGAAGGCCGTTGCGATCACCGATGCGAATGCTCATGAAGCGGCTGACTTGGCCCGGCACTTGCGCGTTTCTCGCGTGACGGTCAACGGTATCAACCAAGTGAACGCGATGCTTCACTCGCTGAGGGGCCTGTGTGGAAACTACCGCGCTCCGAGGGCGCATCACTATGAACAGCGACGAGGTCACTACGATTATGGTCGTCGCGGGCGAGTCTACGACGAACGTCGTTATCAGAGAGAAGCGCCCATCCGTCATGCCTACCGGGAAATTCGCTGGATCTTCTAAGTTTGGCTACTCTATGGTGACAATGTCACCAAGCTTGAGCACACTGTAGAAGTGCTTTACGTCGGACCACGGCATGCGAACGCATCCGTGAGAGGCGGGGTAGCTAGGCACATTGGGCGAATAATGCAGGCCAAAGTCGCTGCAACTCAGTCGCATGAAGTATGGCATGGATGAGCCATAGATGGACGAGTTGTGGTGGCGGTGCTTGTTCGTGATTACGTAGGTTCCCTTGGGTGTGCGGTTTCCGCGTTTACCAGAAGAGACTCGAGATGAGCTGACGGCTTCACCATCCTTGTAAAGCGTGGCGCGTTGGCTTTTCAGAGAGACGGTCACCGTGCGTGATTTGTCATTGGCTTCTCGTCCCAAGATCAACTGCATGATAGGAACATTGTGGCGTTCGGCTGCGAGGGCCACTGCATAGCGACGAAAGCGGGCGGAGTATGCGTTCCGCTCAGCCCCATGGCTAATGAGATCGCTAACAGTGCTCTGCTGTTCCGTTAGGGCAGCCAGCATGAGGTAGGTGAGATTACGATCACGCTTGAGATAGTAGGTCGTCTTGGCGTCGCCTTCAAAGTAACCGAGGAAGGCTTTACTTGGCGGATCTTGAAGTCGAAGGTTTGGGTCGGCACCCATTTTTAATAGACGTTTGGTCACGCGGTCCTGTCGGGCAGCGATGGAGAGGCCGAGCACACGTTGCTCAATCGAGGTAAATTCGTTCGGATCAGTGCCTTGATCGAGGAGGAGATTTACGCACTCCGGGCTGCCACTGAAGATAGCGAGTTCTAACAAGCCTTCTTTGTCTGTCCATTCTTTCTGATGATTGTGGTAGTGAGTAGCAATGATTTGAGCGCCAGCACCGTGGCCACATTGGATCGCCCGGCGAAGTGTTCCCGTCGGATGAGCTCCTGCTTCGAGTAGCTCGATGACGCAACCCGTCTCAGCGAGATCCATGGAATGATTGATTAGAGTAATTCCAGATTGAGGATGCTTGGCATTGGCACTCACACCGTGATCCAAGAGGTGCCGAACGGTTTCGGTGTCACTTTGTTCGATGGCTGTTAGAAGGTAGAGAGCGTGTTGCTGGATGTCGACTTTGGCCCCGCTTTCTAATAGAAGCTTTACGGATTCCGCGCAGCTGTCCTTGATAGCGAAGTCTAGGGGTGTTTCGCCCTCCTCTTCACTTGCGATGTTTGGGTTGGACTTGTTCTTTCCGGACAGAAGAGCTCGCGCGACGGTGAGATCATCTTGACGGATAGCGTAGTGCAAAGGGGTGCGGCCTGTTTTGTCGCGGACATCAACATCGATGTTGGGGTGAGTTAGGAGAAGCTTTAACAACGTGCCATCTCGCTCCTGGGTCGCTTTGAGCAACGCATGAATTTCATTCTCCTCACCGCCCTGCTTGAGTGCGACGTTAGGATTCTGGATGCGGGGAAGTAGTTTCTTAACGACGTCAAGATTACCTAACTGAATCGCATGGGCGAGTGGGGGGACGCCGTGTTCATCTGTTTGGTCGCAGTCGACGCCTGGCTGTTCCGTGAGAAAGTTCGTAATGGCTTGCTCTTTCTGAATAATGGACGCGATGAGCGGTGTCTTGCCATCGTCGCTCAGACCATTGAGGGGAACCCTCGCGGTGTGTAAGAGGGTGACCATTTCCAGGTCCTTCATCTCGATCGCGTTGTGAACACTGCGGGGTATTTGCTCGATCCCCGCTTCCCTGAGTTTTCGCATGGCCTTGTACCTGGGCATGCTGTCCCACAGAACCATGGAGCCAAGTGGGATCAGAAGACCAGCGACCCAGAAGGCGAAGTAGTGCAGTTTCTTGGGCTGTGTCTCTTGATCAGTCACGGGCAAATCCTCGCCTGAAATTACACGGTCTATTAGTATTTTTTATAAACCGGATCTTTAGGGATTCAAGAGCTGCTCGAAATAAAAGTGGTGGAAGGCGAGCTTGAATCAGATGCTGCAACTTGCGGCGTGACATTAGCACACCCACGTTTATTTCTAGCATCTTGAGACGGCGTAGCCTCGTCTCGAAAGCCAAGCTCATGTCGACCAAATCTGACTCTCCTGATCCCGAGGAATCCCCCGAGAGTATTGAGGATTTACGGTCTGTTCTCGCAGGGCTCGAAGACGAGATGGAGACCTTGAAATCATCGCTCACAGACTTTGAAGAGTCTGACGAGGATGTTGATCCTTCGCTTGAAGATTTAGAGGATACTGCGAACCAGACCCGCTCGGCCTCGCGTCAGCTGGTGCCACGCGAAGCGCCCGAACGTCTCTATGACGAGCTGGGAGAGGAAGAATGTGACGCGATTCCCGGCGCCCGGGTTGTGCTCGATTTGAACCCCAAGCCGAATCCGGACAAGGTTCGCTCAAGGCGGGAGCCCAAAGTAGACTTGGCTAAGCCTGCTCGGGAGAAGGTCCCCCGCATTTCTAAGCGCGAACAGAAACGATTGGCACGCGAGGAGAAGGCTCGGGTGAGGGCCAAAGAAAGGGAGGCTGCGGCTGCTGAGCGGCGAGAGATCATCGAGGCGATCGTTCCGGAGGGTCAGGAGTTTGGCGAGGAACTTGCCGATGAACCCGTTCAGCGAAGCATGGATGAGCTCGATCTTGAGAATCCGTTGCCTGACGCGAGCTTTGCTCCAAATCGAGAGCACTCCGACTTGGTTATGGATCGTCGGCAACGGCGTCTTGAAGCCTCGGCGATTGCGGCAAAGAGAGAGCGTGAGCAGGACGAGGTCTGGGACCAGGGCGAGTTGCTGAATGAAGATGGCCTAGGCGCCAAAGAACGTCCGTTCAATCTGCCAATCTATCTGGTTCAGGCCGCGTTGGTATCGATAGCGGCCCTGCTTATTGTGATGGGCGTTAGGGCAGCCTATAACAGCATGCGCGGTGCCAAGGATGGCGAGGAGGAGCGGGCTCGGTCTGAAGTGCCGAATTTACGGGCTTTGGGACTGATTGAGGCCCGTGAAGTTGTGCAGTCTTTCTTCAAGGCGGGCAGTTGGGAGGAGAAATTGGAATTTGTGCGGCAACCTGAAAAGGCGCGCCCTCGCATGGAGCGGTATTATAGAGATCATCCGGGCGAGGACGCAGCCATCGCTGGCGTCGACGTGATCGATCAGAAATACAACAGTCTGGTAGGTGGGGAGGGCTTCCTGATCCGATGCCAATTCCCAGATGATGAGGTGAAGCTGGTTCCCACCGTGCGTGTGCGCTCAGAAGCGCCCTTCTTTGTCGTCGATTGGGAGGTTTTCGTGGACTATGCTGACGTTGATTGGGCTGCTTTCCTTGAAGCCAAGAAGCCGGAAAGCCGGGGAATCTACCGTATTTATGCCGCAGAGGACGACTATTGGGGCCCTCCCTTCGAGGATATGGAGAAGTACCTTCCGGTAAAGATCTACAGTAAGAGTCGGGAGGAATCTGCTTATGGCTATGTCCAGCGGGGAACCCACGACTGGCGAGAGCTGCGAGGAGCGCTCAATGTGTCCCATTCACGTCTTCAGGGGAAAGCAGCTGGGTCGGGTATCAGCAGGATATTTCAGAAGATGGCAGCTGAAAGTGAAGATCCAAGGGCAACACTTCGAGCCATGAAGGAGATCCGAGATCTTCCCGAACCGGAGATAGACGAGACGGATTTGTTTGGAGCAAAGAACTTCATCAAACCCCGGCTATGGCAGCGACCGAAGGACGCCTGGGCTCCGATGACCGTGGAATTGAAGTTTCCAACAAACTCTGGGGGAAACGGGTTTCTCCCCCGACTGGAGATTGTGCGGTTTCTATCGCCCAATTGGATTGTGGGCGAATCTCAGCTGGAGTTGGATGCTCAGGCTCCCATTCCTGCTCCATAGCCCCATAATTGAGGAAATTATCGTTGACGGGCAGCCCACTTGTCTGCACCTTTACATTGAGTCAATCATCTTATGAAACATCAACTTACCCTCATTCTTGCCGCCGCTGGCCTCGCTATGGGCAACAGCAGCGCTGCAACGCTCGATCTCTCAAGTCTTGGCGGGACGCTTGCTTTGGGCTACACGGATACTGCTGGCATCGTGGGTCTTAATATTTCTTATACTATCGGTCAGGACCCTGGGACCTCGGAGAGTAGTGGTTTCTCGGAGGATACTGGTGGAATGTCTCTGCCTGCCACTGGTTTTCCTGATGGTCATCTTGCGGTCGGCCCTGGTGACGTGGTGACGCTTGATTTTTCGGCTACTTCGGGTGTTGGGGAGGTGTTTATCGGTCTCTTCGATCTAGACAATAATACCTTTGGTGGGGACGAGGGTGTGACGGTGACGTCAGCAGAGGGGTCCGTATTCGAGCCTGGTTTCGGTGCTGACATTGATAACGCCCGTGCGATTGATACAAATGTCTTTAACGTTGGGCCAATCACCCCCGATGCCAATGGAAAGATTACGCTAACGGCTTCCACAGCTTTGGAGCAGGCAGATGGCAGTTTGTCTATCAGCTCGGGTAATGGTTATTTTGCGTTTACCGTCGATAGCAATCCTGTCGTTCCTGAGCCTTCGAGTGCGCTTCTTGGTCTGCTCGGGCTGGCAAGCTTGGCAATGCGCCGTCGACGTTAGTTTCGGTTGCGACAATTGAATTTTGTAACGGCCTGCTTCTTCGGAAGCAGGCCGTTGTGCTTTCTCGAAGGCTAAACGAGATGTGAGATACCCGTTGGGAGTCCTTCACACAACCCTTGCCAGAATAGAAGTTCCAGATTCGTGTATGACTAGGCTGAAGCGGAAGAGGTTGTCGCGTTGGCACCTCCTAACGTCCGAGCTACTTGCTAACTTACCGCATCTCGCGCTTGGCGAATCTATGATCATGGGTAGGCTCGCGCCAACGCATTTCAATTATGGCCCGGATCAACGACAACTACCTAAAGCTTAAGGCTGGCTATCTCTTTCCTGAGATCGGTCGCCGTGTGACTGCCTTTACTGAATCTCAGCCAGACGCTGCGAAGAAACTGATCCGATGCGGGATTGGTGATGTGACTGAGCCGTTGCCGCGTGCGGTGCGCAATGCCATGCACGACGCTATCGACGAGCTGGGTGAACGTGAGACCTTTCGTGGTTACGGTCCCGAACAAGGCTACGATTTTCTACGAAAAGCCATTGCTGAGAATTGCTATCGTCACAGGGACATCGCTATCGCTGATGACGAGATCTTCGTTTCCGATGGCTCAAAGTGCGACACTGGCAATTTCCTAGACATCTTGGGACCAGGCAACCGCATTGCGATCACGGATCCGGTCTATCCGGTCTACGTTGATACTAATGTCATGATCGGCAACACAGGAGAAGCCGACGAGAACGGTGCCTATGAAGGGCTCGTCTACTTGCCATGTACCGCGGACAATAACTTCGTTCCGGCCATTCCCGAAGAAGACGTCGATCTCATTTACCTATGTTATCCTAATAATCCGACCGGTGCAGCGGCCACGCGAGAGCAACTCGCAGCCTGGGTGGAGTATGCGAAAGCGCACCAAGCCATTATCTTGTATGATGCTGCCTACGAAGCCTTTATCAGCGATCCTGACGTGCCGCACTCGATCTACGAAATCCCAGGTGCCGAAACCTGCGCAGTGGAGTTCCGGAGCTTCTCGAAGAACGGTGGGTTCACCGGTGTGCGTTGCGCCTTTACGGTTGTGCCAAAGGTCCTGATGGGGATGACAGCTTCAGGAGAAAGCCAAGCGCTGCATCCGCTTTGGAACCGAAGGATGTGCACGAAATTTAACAGTGTCAGCTATCCTGTCCAACGAGGCGCAGAAGCGCTCTTCTCCGGCGAAGGCAAAGCTGAGGTCGCTGAACTCGTTGCCCATTATATGGGCAACGCGAAACTTCTTTCTGACGCCTGCCTCGAAATGGGTCTGTCTGTCTTCGGTGGCGTGAATGCCCCCTACATCTGGGTCGGCTGTCCTCAGGGTATCGACAGCTGGGGCATGTTTGATAAAATGCTCAACGAAGCCAATGTCGTGATCACGCCAGGAACTGGATTTGGTTCTGCGGGTGAAGGTTACTTCCGTATTTCGGCATTCAACAGCCGGGCCAACGTCGAAGAGGTCTGCAAGCGCATGCAAGCGTTAGGTTTATAGGTTTCGTCAGTCTTACTAGTTGTGGCGCTTAAGACGACGCTATGGTAATTTGATGTGTTGGTTACTGGTTGTAGCATTGTCTTTTTTGTCTTGTCTTTATCGCTGCCAAGGAGTTTTTCAAAAGACTCCCCGTGTCGCCTTCGGTCCATCGGGCGTTGATCAGTGACCTTGGAGATCCCTTTTTAGCTCAGGCCTACCGACCAGAGAGTCTGTGGTGGCCCGGGGTGGATCTACTATTACAAGGTTACGGAGATGGCCGCATGTCATTTGGGATATGGGATCCCGAGACCCTTTGGGAATCCCGAGACCCGTTGGCGCCGGGAAGACCTCGACACGAGACCGCTGGAAACCCTTTCTGGTGATGGCAAGCACCTTGCCAGGGCAGTTTATGACGAAAAAGCAAAGAAGGACCC
>JAACDM010000202.1 GCA_009936795.1 Verrucomicrobiaceae bacterium
GAATGTCCCGTGCTTAACCCGCCAACAGAAGAAGATACCGTCCTGGCCATTATTACGTGCGATATTGGCCGTTAGCTTTGGGCGCTGTGAGCCACTGCGGGGATGAAAAGCCCAAGATGGGTGTTTCCGTCGCTGATGCAGTTCTTTACAGTGACGTCGTTCGACTGTTGGAAGCTGATACCGTCTCCGCGGTAGTTCTTAACATGGCAACCGTCGATGATCGTTCCAAACCCGCGATAAAAAAAGATGCCGCCACCACGGCATCCATTCAGGTAGCCATTGTTCTCTTTGTTTCCGTCGATCGTGAGATTCTTTAGCTCTGCTCCATCAAGATCATAGCCACTGATGACCCGAAAGAAAGTGGGCGCATAGGCACCATTGTTGATCATGCAGTCGGCGTTCAGCGGTTTGTCGATCGAGAACGTGTCCCCACGTTTGCCCGTGATGCGCGCCACAACGGAGTGAAACCCACCAGCGATGTCATCATCCACTGTGACACCATATCCGATGTCGAATCCAGTCGGATCTTTGAGAGTAATTTGTTCCTCGCCGAAATCTCCGTCGATCAACAACAAGGAGCGGGAGCCCTTGGCCTTCTTGAGGATGGTTGATCCTGAAACTCCTACGACTCTGACATTCGAACGTAAATGGAGCGAGTCATGCATGAGGTATTCACCCGCGCCGATCCGGACTGTCCCACCGCCAAGGTTACCAATGTAGTCGACCGCCGCTTAGAGAGCCCGGTTATCTTTGCCAATGATCGTGGCCTCTGTAGCTCCTACTGAAATGCTTGGCAGATCGCTCACAGGCGTGTGCATCTTTCGAGGTAGCTGGCCGGGCTGATCTGCGATCAAGGGCATCTGGATAAGCAAGCACGAAAGAAGCAGGCAAAAACGAGCAGTTATGACTGCTTTATCCTACACGATTCGGCCTCGAGACCGAAGCTCGATTTAGCAAGTAAGCCGTTCTGACACTCGCCTGTGCCTCAGATCGCTTTCATATTGAACGCGTCGCAGAATTCAGGCACTAAAGCCGTCGAAAGGATGTCTATTTGAAAGAGAAACTCACCTCACTCCACCAACGCCTTACCCAGACGGTTCTGGGATCAGAAGAGCCAACCTATCTCGTCATCGTCGCGCTGCTCGCTAGCGGGCATGCGTTGATCCAGGGCGCGCCAGGTATCGGCAAGACTTCTTTAGCTAAAACCTTAGCTCAATCTATCACTGGGACGTTCAAACGGATCCAGTTCACGCCGGATCTTCTCCCGGCCGATATCTTGGGCTACTCCATGTATCATCAGGGCAGTGGCCAGTTTCATTTCATTGAAGGACCTGTTTTCAGCAACGTGCTCTTGGCTGACGAGATCAATCGCACGAGCCCACGCATTCAAAGCGCTTTGCTGGAGTGCATGAACGAGGGGCAGGTCTCGATCGACGGTGTCACGCGTACGCTTCAAAAGCCCTTCATGGTCCTTGCTACGCAGAACAACCGCTACTCTTCCGGCACCTTTCCTTTACCGGAACCACAATTGGATCGCTTCATTGTCTCGGTCAACATGCGATTGCCAGACCTTGGGACCCAAACGGACATTCTCCGACTGCATGCAGAAAGCAGTCCAGACCGAGAGCATTTCCCCATCCTCTCGGCAGAAGAACTCACAGCACTTCAAAGTGAAGTGGAACAGATGCCCGTGAATGAGAATGTCTGTCGTTACATTGCCGAGATCTGCGAGGCTGCACGGGTACACAAGTCGCTCGCTGGCAGTCTATCTGCCCGCGCATCCATTGCGCTCATGCGCGCTTCCCAGGCCGTGGCCTACCTTGAAGGGCATGCTGCGGTCCATCCAGATGACGTAAAGCGAATCTCCATCCCTGTACTACATCACCGAATGGGCTCGCGAGACTCAGGTAGTGCCAAGAATACACGCGTCGCCCTCGAAGACGTCCTCCTAAACACACCAGTGGCCTAATTAGCCACCATGGCCACCCACTTCACACCCCGCGGCCCCCAGAAATCGGGCCCTCGCCTGACAAATCGCGGTATCGTCTTGGCGGCAGTCTCCGTCCTGTCAATCTTGATTGGAGCCTTCCTTCAAGAGCGCGTAGTGACTCAGCTGGGCCTATTTGCTCTCTTGCTCATGCTCATGTCGGCCCTGCTCTGCTGGCTAAATGTGAAGAAGCTAGAGATCGTAAGACTGGCACCATCAGCCACCCACGCCATGACAGACTTTCGGATTGAACTGGTGGTGACCAATCGAAAGCCGTGGCTCGATAGCTTTGCACTCGAATTGGAAGATTCCCTGCTGCCGTACGCAAACAGAGGCTTGCTCGCCAATTGGATTCGTTCGAACGGACATTGTCGCATGGCCTTCGTCACCCGCCTAGTGAAGCGCGGCGTTCTTGAGCAGGCTTCAGTCACTATCTCCTCCAGCTTTCCGTTCGGTCTTTGTCAGATTTCAGAACGCCGACGGCTTCACTCCCACATCGTTGTTTATCCCCGGGCAATCACACCAAAGCGTCTCGATTACCACTACGATAGCGACTACTTAGAAGGCGTGACGGAGGCAGTGCTCACACGCGAGCTTTCAGGGGATCTGCACGGCATCCGCGAGTTTCAGCATGGCGATCCTATCAAAAGCATTCATTGGCCAGCAACCGCTCGCGCAAGCCGAGTGATGATCCGCGAATTCGATCAGCCCATGCCAGAAAAGTATTCGATTGTCTTTCATTCCTACTGCCCTGAGAAGAGCCTCATCTGGCCAGATGCCTTTGAAACGAGCATGGAACTTCTTGCTGGCCTTCTCTATTTCTGCGCGAAACAACAAGTCCCTCTAGATTTCACGGCCGCATTCAATGGCTGGCGAACCATCCAGGTCAAGGATCCTAACAATATCAGTGAACCGCTCAGCGTACTGGCCAAAGCTGTGCATCAGCCTGACAAATCACTCAACCGACTCATCAAAACCGTGAAGACCATGCCCGGTCAACACGGCCTATTCATCTTCAGCGAGACTCCGGTGCGTATCTGGGAACCTAAACTACCTTCGCTCCCTCGCCCGGTAACCTGCCTCGACAACACCGATGTCCAAGTTCGCACGCCAATCTTCGGTGTCGGACAACATTCATGATCGGTTCACGCACTCCGTTGGTATTGGTCACGCTGCTCCTGTTTGGAAGCGGTGCGCTCTTGCTTCTTCTGGGCAACGCCTTGGCTATCCTTGTAGCGTTCGTTGCCGTACTGGCATCCTCACTGTTCTGCGGAGGCACCAGTTCACGATCCGCATGGGTATGCAGTCTAGGGGCTATCGGCATCTTCCTAGCAGGCACACCCCTCGCTGGGGCAGCACCCGAAGGCATTCTTATCAGTGCCGTGATGGCTTTGTATTTCGTCTGTTTCGTCCAGCAACTCAAAGTTACTCCGCCCGATGCTACTTCGCCAACCGGCCCTTACACGCTAACTTTCTATGGCACGCTCCTCCTGGCCTACCTACTCTTACAGAATCGCCTCTTTCACTTTCCTTTCGTCCTAGCCATCTTTCTCGCGTCGATTTTTATCCTGTTGAGTTTGGCCCTGTGGGAAGTGGGGCGTCGGAGTCGACTGGCTCAAGCCGGTCAGCTTGAGAACCCAACACTTCCTGACTGGCTCAGCCGCGCCTGTGTCCTTGCTGCCCTGCTATTGGCCACCTTCCTCCTCTTTCGACTTCCTTTGCCCTGGATGGCAAATAACACGCTCAACATGGCTCGCGAGTTGAATCTCACCGCGAGCCCACCGTCATCCCACGACAAAAGTCGCCGCAATAAAGAAAGGACCGAATGGAACTCAGGCAGCGATCCCTTGGATACAAGCAACGACGCTTCAAATGAAAATCAAGAGGGTGCCGGAGATACCTCTTGGAGCCGCGGCAGCCTTCCAAAGACAGCAAACCTGGAACTCAGAGATCTCGCTCGCCTCCATTTAGAGCTACCAGACCAGGAACATGCCAATCACGTATTTGGAACAACATTGTATGTACGCGCCCACACCCTCGGTATATATGGGAAGGGCGGTTGGGAAAGAGCTGAGCAACAAGGCCGCTGGATATCCGACGAGGAAGACGGTATTCAAGATGGCTGGGTCACCTTTGGTCAGGCTCCACCAGATCAGGTTATCCATCAGAGACTCTATCTCTATCATCACCTCACGGGGGGAGGCTTGCTAAGCCTAACAAACACCCTCGCATTCAAAGGCCCTCAAGTGTTTCGTCAGGGGGACGACTTTCTATCGTTTCGTCAGGGTGGCGACGTGACCTATGACCTCGTCTCCGCCCCCATTCACTACGAGGATATCGTCAAAGAGAACGTGCTCGAACCCGGCGACGCCCCCAATCACTTCTCACAGAAGGCGCAAGGGGTGACATTTCGGGACATTGACAACCTACTCCTTGGCCGAGCCTTGAAAGGCGACATGACCCTGAAGCAAATGCTGCGAAGCATCCGGCAACTGTTTGAGAGCGAATTCACCTACAGTCTTCGGATAGACAATCCGGATAATCGCGATCCTCTGGCAAACTTTCTCTTTCACGAGAAGGCGGGCTACTGCGACTTCTTTGCCCAGGCTGGTGCCCACATCCTGAGAGCAGTTGGCGTGCCTTCCCGAGTTGCTTACGGCTATGCTGGCGGCGTCTATGATCCCACGCAAGACCTCTACACGTTTCGCGAAAGCGATGCCCACTCCTGGACCGAAATGTTTCTCAAAGAATATGGGTGGGTTATCTTCGATCTTGTGCCTGTAGGAGAAGGGTCTCATCGAGCAGCCGAAATCAGTCAGAATGGGCAGGAAATCGGCGATCCCATTCGCCGCTTCAAAGAAGCAGAAGAGGCGCGGAAGCGACGCGCGGGCGAATCCAATCAGACATCTCTCAGCCTCATGACAGACTGGGAAGGTTGGTTTGAGGGGCTCTGGGTCGCACGCTACCTCGACACGCTCCTCGGAATTGCAGTATTAGGGCTGCTCCTGGCCTATGCTGTTAGACGATGGCGCCTTCGAGGGACTATTGAGCAAGAGGGCGACGGATCCTCCATAGCGCTTCGATCAGAGCCTCCTGGATACCTTAAGGATTTCTGCGCTCTCTTTGGAAATCGTGGTTACCGACGCGCGCCAGGCCAAACGCTGCGTGAATACATGACGCATTTAAAAGAATCCGCGCAAATCCGCGACGAATTTGAGCATCTCCTAGAATATCACTACTCGACTAATTACGAAGGGGGAAGCCGATCTAAATCACGGGAGAGTGGCTTTAGAAGGGAAATTCGCGACTTCGCCGCCAGCAGTGGTCTTCAGCGGGGCTAACCGCCCTAACAAATTATTCAAAGCCGGTATGATTTTAAATTGATAAATTATATATTTATCAGCATTATAAACAACATCATGAGTCTCCGTGTGCTGATCCTTACTTCTCTACTGACTGGCTGGCCCTCCTCAGGCATCGCACAGACAACAAGTTCCACTCCTCCGATTGGTTTCATCAGGAAGGATTGTCCAGCCAACTCCGACACACGGGTATCCATACCACTCGAACGTCAGGCAGTCTATATTGGCCCAGTACAAGAAGCATCTAGCAATGTTATTACTGTGCAAGGTAGCCCGTGGACGGACGACGAATTTAAGTTTGCCGCGGGCACTCAAGACGAGAGTTACTATGTACTCGTTCTTTCCGGTGCCAACGCCGGACGCAACTACGACGTCACCAGCAATAGTTCCAATACGCTTACTGTGGATGTGGGAACTGATTCTCTAGACTCGATTTCGATTGGAGACCGGATCAAACTTCTCCCTCATTGGACGCTATCAGCAGCGTTCCCTTCGGGTAGCGGTGTCGATCCTTCTACCAATGTTCTTCAGCGTAGGACCGAGCTCCTTGTCCAAGATGATAAGAAGGTTGGAATCAATAACTCCTCGGTCGAAACCTTTTACTACACACAAGCAAGTTCCTGGCAAGGACTCAACAGCGGAGCTGCAGACGCAGCGGTCCTTCCTCCTCACAAAGCACTCGTCGTTCGCAACAGTAGTTTGGCAACATCGCCCGTCTTTGTTGGTGTGGTTCCTTCCGCAACCCAAACCCTCGTCCTTCGCATTCCTGCAGGCGGCCAGGACAAGCAGCAAGACAATCCGGTGTCTTTGCTTCGGCCCGTTCCCGTTAAACTTAATGACAGTGGATTAGACGACACCGTTTTCCGACCATCGTCGCTTCCTATCAGTCGAACCGATGAAATACTTGTCTTCGACGACGACGCCGAGGCGATCAACAAGTCATCGAAGTTCACTTACTACAAGTGGGCAGGCAAATGGCGCCGTCTCGATCGGGATGCAGATTATGATGCAGGTGAAGAAGAGATTTTCACACCTGGAACTGGGGTCATCATCCGAACATCAGGCACTGCTGCCGCTACCGAGCAGGTCGTCTACTGGACTCACGAAGATCCTACTCTGTAAAAGCTCACTCATTTCCTTCCACATCTCCCATTCACTCCAATGAACGCTTCACTCATTTCTAACTTCTCCCGCAAAGCTGCGATCGTCGTTGCTAGTGTTCTATGCATAGCACCTGTGGCCCAGGGGTTTACACTTCAACCCGGGCTCGGGGCTCTCACGGACAAAGACGGCAATGATATTGCGGCAGACAGTCTCGTTATCATCGTCGTCGACTTATCAGGTGACGGCGTTAGTCATCCGACTACCGATGCATTCACCCCTGGTCCAGACGATTTCGTTCTTGGCGCCCTTGGGGCAAAGCCGTTCACTGGACTTGGCACACTCGCTTCAGGTGTGGTCAATGGAGACATCGGATTCACCTTATCCGATGGAATCACCATCGATAGTGGAGATTCTGTGTCTCTCTTCTGGTTTCCTGAACTGACAGCGACCAACTTTTTAAGCGACAGTGACGCGAATGGTAACGGCTTCGATGATGATTTAGATATGTCAATGACTCCTGGTGACACCACCTTTGGAGCCTATAATACCACAGGTTCGCTCCCTTCTGGAGGTTCCCTTGACCCAAGCTGGGTTGTTCCTGATGGGAACGGCGATACCGTGCCTATATCAGGTGTAGGCGTCGGCATTGGAGGGACAATACCGGATTATCTCCTCGCGGCAGCTTTCAAAACCTCAACAGCAGCGATACCCGAACCTTCATCTGCAATCCTTGCTCTCTTTGGGTGCTCATTCCTTCTTTTGCGGCGACGTAAGTAACTCCGCAGCCTGTCTATTTGTGATCCAGTTCTAGCTATGAGCCTTAACAGACTTCTAATTTCATTCACCTCATTCCTTCTTTTGACGTCTGCGAGTTCGGCTGCGACGTTCCACTTGGCTGGTGACTGGCTTGCTGATGAGCAGGGCACTCAAGGCATTCCTAACGGATCGTTAATCATGCTTATCGCGAGCACGAAAGACGGTGAATTCTCGGCTCCATCCAGCGCAGGATATGCTAGACCAGACTCGGACGATATTGTCATCGGAACGTTCACGGCAAACGACGCCAGTGGCCTCTTGAATCGTGGCTCTTACACCGGCACGATTCAGGCAAACTATGGCGATGCCAGTAACGGACTTCATGAATTCGACGCAGGAGATCCGCTGCTCATCCGCTGGTTCCCTACGCTTACCAACGACAATCTTGAGAATGTTCCTACGGGGGCAGTGCCTTACGGAGAGTTTAGAAGCGACAATGTCTTGGTTGGAAGCAATAGTGCTTGGATTGCCCCTGACTCTAATGGCGCCACAGTTAATTTGACTATTTCTGCGGCTGCAGTCGGGAATCGCTACAATCCCAATGGTGTCATCTCTATTGGGCAACTTCTCGCCGGCCAACTGTTGAAAGATGCCATTCTCGAAACTGCTCAAGCACAGCTTGAAATTGCCTCAATTGCTGGTGGAGCGCTATCCCTGAGCTGGCCCCTTCTCGACGGCGCGAATCCAGTCGGTCGCCTCCAGCAAAGCGGTAACCTTATTAATTGGTCTGAAATTCCTGTGAAAGTGGATCTCTCGACTGAAGGGGTGGCAAGGGCTAGCATACAACCCGAAGCACGTGGCACTGTGTTTTACCGCATCGCTTCCGAGTAGTCCTTCAGCTGCTTCCAGCGGTTGCCCACACAAGGGACTCTCTTGACAGACATCGCCTCCCATACGAGGCAAGTTGATGGATAAAGATCGCGTAGCTCCAGCCTTGGGGCAGATCACCAGTGGACTCTTCATCGCAACGGCAACAGTGGATGAGGAACCGATCGGTATGCTTTGCAGTTTCGTCGAACAGGCGAGCTTTCACCCTCCCATGGTTACGATGGCTCTGACGCCAGATCGGCGACTCGTCGAGGCCTTTACTTTTGGCGATTGCAAACAAGTAGGCCTAAATATCCTGAGCACGAACAATCAGAATTTGATTGGACCATTCGCGAATCCAAACAATGAGGATCCCTTTGAAGATGTCCTACTCGTTGAAAATTCCCATCGATTGCCGCAGCTAGAAAGAGCTCTCGCGTTTCTCGTCTGCGAGTATCGCCAAGAAATGATTGCCGGCGACCATCACGTCTACCTCTTCGAAGTCCTGGACGGAGAACTTATCGACGCCGATGCGGAGCCTATCATGCGTGTAAGGCGCAATGGCTTCACCTACTAGTCTATCGATCCGAGACATGACTCTCCCACTCTCTCCCCAGGTCCTTGCCCAGCTTCGGTGTCCGAAGACCCACCAAGCTCTGCGCCTCGCCTCCCACGATGAGGTACGCCTTTGGCAATCCATCGAGACAGAGACGAAGACGACACAGTTTCTAGTAACAGAAGATGGGGCGATCGCCTATCCCGTAGAGGATGGTTACCCAATCTTGCTCTTGGATCGCGCCCTGAAAAATGCAGATGGGCATTGATTTGACCATTACTGGATTTGTAAGGTAGAGCTTCTGCCATGAGAGCTCTCTTGTTGTTTCTCCTTTGCCTGACATGCCTGGCTCACGCAGATCAATTACTCGTGGAGGCAGAGAGCTTCAACAACCATGGAGGCTGGAAATTGGACACCCAGTTCATCGATGAGATGGGATCGCCCTACCTTTTGGCTCACGGATTGGGCACACCGGTAGCGGATGCAACGAAGGCTGTCACCTTTCCCGCGCCTGGTGAGTATCACGTCTTCGTTAGAACCAAGGATTGGGTCGCCCGCTGGGATGCCGAAGGTCAGCCCGGAAAGTTCCAGGTCCTCATCAATGGAACCGCACTGGCAGAGACCTTTGGCACGGTGGGAAAAGAATGGTTCTGGCATCGGGGAGGCACGGTCACGATCAAGAACACCAAAGCCACCCTATCATTACACGATTTAACGGGCTTCGATGGCCGCTGCGACGCATTATATTTTAGCACCGAGGATAGGATTCCGCCAACGGACAAGCAAGCCCTTGGCTCATGGCGCAAATCCGCGCTGAACCTCGCAGACAGTCCGGTCATTACGGAGCCCTACGATCTTGTCGTGGTCGGTGGGGGTTACTCTGGAATGGGGAGCGCCCTCTCGGCTGCGCGTGCGGGTTGTCGTGTCGCGTTAGTACAGAATCGACCCGTTCTTGGTGGCAACGGAAGTAGCGAGATCCGCGTTTGGGCTATGGGTAATATCAGGCGCGGGAAGTTTCCTCGGGTTGGAGAAATCATCGAGGAGTTTGCTGACAAAGCCACTAAGTCACCCGGTCGCTATGGGGAGTTTGGCGACGCAAAGAAAGAAGCCCTCGTGCGAGCAGAGAAGAACATCGATCTGTTTCTCAACCACCATGCCCATCGTGTACACATGGACGGCGAGCGAATTGCATCTATCGAAGCATTTGACACCCGCACAAGTGAAGAGCGCCGCTTTAAGGGGCGCTGGTTCGTCGATTGCACGGGGCACGGAACCATCGGCACCTTAGCCGGGGCCGATACCGTCATGGAAGAGAAAGGGCGCATGGGCATGAGTAACATGTGGCGCTGGGACAATGCAGCTGAAACTACGGACTTTCCCCAAACGCCTTGGGCTCTAGATCTCGAAATGGAAGACTTCCCCTACCCCAAAGAGTTTCATGGACAATGGTTTTGGGAAAGCGGCTTCGATAAAGATCCACTAAACGATGCTGAAGGAATCCGGGATTGGAACTTGCGGGCCGTCTTTGGTGCATTCAATGCGATGAAAAATCGCACTGGGGCCGAGAAACACGAGAAAGCTATCCTCACCTGGATCGCATACATTGGTGGACCACGTGAATCACGACGTTTGTTAGGCGATGTCATCCTGGAGCAGGAAGATGTCATTTCAAAAAGGGATTTCCCCGATGGCTGCGTCCGTAGCACTTGGTCACTCGATCTTCACTATCCCAAGAAACAGTATTCAAAGAAAGTCCCCGATAATCCATTCATATCCATCGCGGTCCACGATCGACGGGTTGATCGTAGCTACGGATACCCGGTACCTTATCGCTGCTTTTACTCTCGCAATATTCCCAACCTCTTCATGGGAGGTCGCTGTATCAGCGTTTCGCATGAGGCGCTCGGAACCGTTCGCGTTATGAAAACCTGTGGCATGATGGGCGAAGTGGTAGGGAAAGCCGCAGCGCTGTGTGCCAAGCACGCCTGTGATCCCCGCGATGTCTATAATCGCTACCTGGCCGAACTTCTGCAAATGCTTCAACTGCCTGGCAAAGCGCATCGCGACACCGTGAATGACACGTTTACGATTCCTGAAGATGCGCTCGAAGAAGCAAGCCCACATGGTCCTATGAGAGGGCTGGACCCCAAGAAACTCGGCGGCATCGTCATTGATGACCGCGATGCCAAGATCGAAGGCAAATGGACGAAAGGCGAAGGCCTCAAGCCATTCGTTGGCTTTACCTACCGTTACGCGAGTGCCGACTCCGGGGCATCCATGCACTTCTCGCACGAGGTCGTAGATCCAGGTAAGTTTGATGTCCGCATCGCCTATCAACCTCACAAGAACCGGGGTACTCGAGTTCCGATCCAGGTGATCGGCTCAAACGGCTTTCGAATCGAGACGACTGTGGACATGACCAAGGCGGCTCCACTACCTAACGGGTTTCTATCGATCGGTGCCATCGAGACAGTCAAGGGCTCTCTCAGCGTGATCATTGGAACAGCAAAGGCTGGTGGGACCGTTCATGCCGATGCCGTGCAGTTCATTCCCGTCGCTCCTTGAAACAGAGGATACGGTGGAGGTCATGGGGCCTGGCGGGCTTTCGCGCTCTCCTACTGATAGCGATCTTCGCCTGCTTCCACCGCGCGGCCTCTCGAAGCTGGAGTGTCGTCAACCCAACCGACAAACTGCTCACCTTGGCCCAGGTGCTACCGTATTTCCCATCGGCGACATCTATCTCTCAGGATAGCAGTAGCCTTTGGCAGAAGGTGCTCGATCACAACGACGACACCCTCGGTACTGTCATTCAAACCTCGCCAGAGAGTGATTCCATCATCGGGTTCTCAGGCTCTAGCAATACCCTAGTTGCTTTTGACAAAGAAGGCACGGTGATGAACCTGGTCATCCTCACGAGCGGCGACACGGATGACCACGTGGATCAAGTACGCGAGAACGCCCGTTTTATGGGCGCAATCACCGGTAAATCCTGGGGGGACCTTGCCCAGATATCAGGAATCGAGGGTGTCTCCGGTGCGACCTTAACAAGTCAGGCTGTTCTCGAGAGCATCATTCACCGGACAGGAGGCTCGACCCCAAGCCTGCGCTTTCCTACCAGCATCACGCTATCGGAAGCGCAAGATTTCTTTCCTCAAGCTGCCACATTGGAGACCGAAAGCCGCGCCTTTCTCGCCGTTAAGGATTCCATAGGAACAACGCTTGGCTACGTTGCACGAAGTTCGCCCCACAGCGATTCATTCATCGGCTACCAAGGCCCCACAGATACATTGGTTGTCTTCGATCTTAACAAGCACGTCATCGGTATCCGGCCTCGTAAAAGTTTCGACACTAAGAACTACTTGAAGAGTATTGAGATCGATGACTACTTTCTCAAGAGCTTCAATGGGCAAACGTTAGAGACACTCGCAACTCTCGATCTGTTAGAAGCTGGAATAGAAGGAGTATCGGGAGCGACAATGACCAGTATGACGATGGCAGATGGCGTCCTGGCCATGGCGAAGCACCTGAGGCAAGAACCTACAGTTTCAGAGGTCTCTTGGTGGCGCAAGGTCTCGCCGCATCAGTATGGGACCATTGTCATCACGCTCTTCGGCGTCGTGATGGCTGTGTCGCGCCTACGCGGTGTGCGTTGGGTGCGGGTGACATTCCAAGCACTGCTTATTGGTTACCTCGGCTTCCACAATGGACACCTGATTTCGCAAGCGCTACTCGCGGGCTGGGCCTCACACGGCCTTCCTTGGCGTCTCGCACCTGGCTTGGTGTTTCTGACCATAGCCGCCTTTGTGGTGCCGCTGGTCTCGGGTAAGCAAGTATACTGTCACCAGCTATGCCCCCATGGAGCTGCACAGCAGTGGCTAAAGGGGCGCTCACGTTGGAAATGGTAAATCTCCCCCGCGCTCGACCGCGCCTTGCGTGGTATCCCGATCCTACTCATTGCCATCACCGTCATTGCCACGATCCGAGCCTGGCCCGTGAATCTCGCTGACATAGAAGCCTTCGATGCCTACCTTTACCCCATTGTCGGATTCTCTGCCCTCCTCATTGCCATTGTTGGACTAGCGATCTCTACAACCGTGCCCATGGCTTACTGCCGCTACGGTTGCCCGACCGGAGCCCTTCTCAACTTCGTACGCAGACGAGGCACCCACGACAGATTCCACCGCCGGGATGTGATCGCCCTGGGCCTTCTCGCAACGGCGTTCTTCCTTACTTCACTTTCATGACACCACGCATGAGCAAATGGTGTCCTGGAAACGTACAAACAAACTCGTAGTCGCCAGCATTGCTTGGGGCCGTGAACTGCAACAGCTCTTCGCCTTGATGGTCTAGTAGCTTGCTCGACGCCAAAACTTTATCGTTCTCAGGAACCCACTCCTTGTCAAACCCTTCAGCGCCTAACAAGATTGCGGCACTGCCGACCTCATCCGCTGCGCCCGGCTGCACCACCACGATGTTGTGCGGCATGAAATCCGGATTCGCGAACGTCAGTTTAACTTGCTTGCCGGCTTTGACTGTAAACTCCTTCACATCAAATTGCAGCTTCTCGACCACCGTCCCGATACGCACTTCGATATAGTCACCTGTTTCAGAAAGGACTCCTGATTTCTTCAGAACTGCCCCCTCCTCCTCGGGCAAGGCGGCGCTACCCTGCGCTGGATCCGCCGCATACCAGTGATGCTGAACTGTCGAGGCAGCGACCTGAGCATGCGGCTCAGGTGAACCAAGTACAGCCGTGAGCAGACCTGTATTTCTAACATTATGTTGCTGATGCAACCATAGAGCCTCAAGTAAATGATGTGCGTCTTCTTTCTTCTTTGGATCGAAAGCTTTCATCCAAGTAGCACAAGCAGCAATCACCTCTTTAGAATCTCGTCCACTCAGTTCAAGGCGCGCGCGCTGGCGGACACCGTCGATAGGATGCTCAAGAACCTTCAGCAAGGCCGGAATGGACTCCCCCGCAATGGCCACATCCTCCTGAAGAGGGCGTCCCTTCGCCGTAATACGGTAGACACGACCGTGCCTGTGGTCACGATTGGGGTCACGCACGTTGTGCTGCATGTGTCCAATGATCACGTTGTGCCAATCAGCAACGTAAAGACCACCGTCAGCCCCGAAGATAGCATCGGAAGGGCGAAAATTCTTGTCTTCACTGACTAACAAATCCGCCTTCGGAGTTCCCCACACTTCTCCAACCTTATGTTCAATCGTCACCGTCTCTTTGCTGCGCTTCTCCGTTCGCGTATGTCCGCCATCGCGATCGAGGCTATACTGCTTGATGCCCAGGTAACCAATGGTGTTGCATATAAGATAATCTCCCTGCATGTCATCGGGAAAGTTCGCACTCGAAACAACTTCATTTGCAGGCACCGGTCGAACTTCCTTTTCCAGTAACTTGTGCATCTTGAAGCCATTTCCCTCTGGACGCACCTGATAGGTACGCCCACCAGTCCCGTCATTTGCATAGTGATAGCCCCACCGATCAAAGCTGATCCCATGGGGGTTCGGACTGTTTCCAGCATGGAAAGCAATCGTGTAGCGCCGCGGATCAAATCGATACATGGCAGAGGCACCTGTACTGACAGAAGGTCCCCAAGGGTGCTCCATGTTGTTGTGGAGAAAGATGCCACTCTGCCAATAGATACCGCCATCAGGCCCGTAGATCAGATTGTTCGCTGCGTGGTGGGTGTCCGCTGAGCCAATTCCCTGTAAGAGAACCTTTCGCACATCGGCAACATCATCACCATCGGTATCCTTGAAAAAGATTAAGTTCGGCTGTGAAGCCACAATGACACCACCATTCCAGAATTCGAATCCTAACGGATTGTGGACCTCGCAGAAAGTGATGGCTTTGTCGGCCCTTCCATCACGATCTTCGTCTGGTAAAATGAGGAGTCTATCATTCATCTTTTTAAGTGGCTCCCACTTTGGATAGGTCGGCCAAGCAGCCACCCAGAGACGTCCCTTTACATCGACTTGCATCTGAACCGGATTGACGAGTTCAGGAAATTGCTTCTCATCGGCAAAGAGACCGACCTCAAAAGGCTCGCTCACCTTGAGCGACTTAACTCCCTCTTCGCCACTTTGATACCTAAGGTCGCCCTCCTTCTGCGCATTCGAACTTCGGCTTCCACCACCCACATTGGAAATCACCGGCACAGGTTTGGGCACATTGCTATCGTCGATCTGAAGATCTCCACCCTGCGCACGCGCCCAAATGCGGCGGTCGCGGTTGTCCGTCATCACATCGATCATGGCAAGCTCGTGCATGAGCACTTCGCGATTCGTCTGGTCATCGACAAACTTCAACGTGGAGCGGCCACCCCAGACGTCATTACCATCAGTGGCCCGATAGCGATTGAACCAATGCCAGTCCTTGTCTTTCACAGCCTCCCGCAGGGCATCACTGGGACTGGATTCTGCAGTAGCTTTGCCTAACAACCCTTCTGTGATGGCTTGTGCGAGGTAACGATCACCCTGTTCATTCAAGTGAATGCCATTGATCGTCAATGGAGCATCGTGAGTATCATACAGCTTCTTCGTTGGTTCAAAGATGTCCATAAATGTGACCTTCTTTTCCCCGGCCACTTCTTGAATCGCCTTGCTATAGACAGCCAGCCTCACATTGTTCGCACTTCCATCCGGAAGATCTGGATCGTCCAGATCTTCATGGGCAATCGGCGAGAAGAGCACGAAACGAGGCTCCGTCTCACCGTTTGGCTTGAGGCCACGGTAGCTCTCGATCATGTCGCTGAGCTTTTTCTTAAAGTCAGAGACCCCATCCTGACCTGCAAACGATTCGTTGTATCCAAAGAAGACGAAGATGACGTCCGCAGCGACGTGCTTCAGATAGTCCTCCGCCGCCATGAATCCTTTGTTTCGGGGTCGCTTGTCAACGGTGTCGCCAGGAAAGGCTAAGTTTCGGATGACAAGCTCATGCTTGGGAAGAGCTGTCTGCAGAAAGGTCTCCAGCCAGCTATCGTATTGGAGCCTCCCCGCCGTGGCATTGCCGATGATGGCAACTCGATCTCCCTGTTCAAATTTGAATTCAGCTTGGATCGCTGGTGTGAACGCGAGGGCAATAGAAGCGGCCGCAAACTGGATGAATCGACGAGAAGACTTAAGCATAGATAAAGGGTTTCACCGTGGAACCCCGCGCAGGTCGAGAGTCTCGGCCAGAAGAGGGGGCTCTTTGATCTGAGCGGGCTTGATTGATCTGGGGTTCGTGTGCCACGCTTTCCAAAGGTTCATGAAGCTCTTCCTCATCCTGCTTGCCGTCGTCACTTTATTCGAAGTCCAGTCCGAAACGTCATGGAACCAGTTTCGCGGGCCCAGTGGCTCGGGAGTCTTCGTCAAAGGGCAACCACCTTTGAGGATGGATCCTTCCCTGGCTGCCTGGAGAGCGCCGTTAGCTCCCGGTCAGTCCTCCCCTGTAATCCAAGGCGATCTTCTTGTAATCACGGCCCTTGAGGACGGAAAGCAGCTTGTGACGCTAGCCTTCGACAAGGTTTCCGGAAAGCAACGATGGCGGAAGCCTGCCCCAGAGTGTGCCCTGGAAAAAGTGCATGAAGCCGGCAGCCCGGCAGCATCCACTCCATACGTGGACATGAATCGGGTCTACGTCTATTTCGGTTCGTTTGGGTTGTTATGCTACGATCACGGCGGAAACGAGATTTGGAAAAAGTCTATACCAACACCCAAGAGCCTGTATGGGATGTCGACGTCACCAATTGTCCATGAAAACAAGCTTATCATGGTCTTGGACAACGACGCGAATCTCCCAGACAGCGACGTTAGCCAATCTCGCATCATCGCACTCGACAAGACAAACGGAGAGCTGATCTGGGAGACACCGCGCCCCTTTAACCGCAGTGGTTGGTCAACTCCAACAGTCCTTCGTCATCGAGGCGGCCCTGACGAATTAGTCGTTCTTGGCCACGGACGCGTCTACGGCTACGACGCAGATACAGGTGTAGAGAAGTGGTTCGTGAACGGGTTCTCTCGTGAAACGATTGCCCGTCCCGTTACCGGAAATGGCATGGTCTTTGTATCGGCATCGATGCTCGGAGGCGTCGCTGACGAGGATCCGGATCGCGAGCCTTTCTGGAAAGCGTTGTTGCCATTTGATACGAACAATAATGGGAAAATCGAGCGCCACGAGATGACGCGCGACTTCACGTTTCCGCTTCGTCCAGACTTGCCTATTGGCCATCCAGGATTTGGCATTCCCCTCCCC
>JAACDM010000203.1 GCA_009936795.1 Verrucomicrobiaceae bacterium
GAAGAACGTAAATACCAAGCGGATGCCGAGAAATTTAGCCGAGCTAAAAGCGAACGTGATCTCATTCATGCGCAGCATCCAGAAACAACCAGAGCGAATCATGAACTATTTCAATGGTCGACCTATCGCATATGCAGCATAGATCTACCTGTATTTGAGGGCCGCATTAATAATTTCGGGTCTGTTCAGTGACCCAGATGAGCGACTCTCAGACCAATCTCATGGAGTTTGCTTCCGGAACTCTTCCCAAAGATCGGCACTCGTCATCCGCTGTCGAGATTTCTTGGAAGGAGGATGAGGAAGACGGGGCGCTCACCGTTTCCGCCCTGCAACGCACTGACTCCCAACGGCTTAGTTATACTCTTGAGTGGTCGTCCGATCTGAACAGTTGGGTTCCGGCTACTGGCATCTTGTCTTAGAGAGCAGCCAGACCGCCGGAGAAGGCCTCAGCCGAGTGACCTTTCGTAGTGCCCAGAACCGCTCAGAAGTAGGAACGGGCTCTATTCGTTGGCAGGCTACTATGGATTAAATCAGTAGCGTCTAGGCTCAATTCGTGGCTATTCTTCCTCTGTCATGAAAACACTAGCTGCGTTATCAATCGTTTCAGCAGTGTGTCTCTCGGTTGCCCTCGCCAATGATGACGAGCTTCCAGATCACAACTTGTCTGAATGGAAAATTGGCGAGATCATCTCGGGTGAGGACGTCAAACTCTCCGATCTTAACGGGAAGGTCGTCGCAATCGAGAATTGGGGAATCAACTGAGGACCTTGCATCTCCTCCATGCCGCATCTGGTTCAGATGAGCAAACGGTATGGCAAGAAGGGTCTTCAAGTGATCGGTGTTCATCGTCAAGGTGGCCCAGACGAAAAAGTCATTGAGAAGGCAAAAGATTTGAAGATGGAATTTCCCGTTGCCAAGACAGGCAGCGGTCCCGTCCAAGCTCGAGGAATCCCTCACCTGTTTGTTTTCGGAGCCACTGGTAAACTTGTCTTTAGTGGTCATCCCATGGACAAAGAGGCCGAGAAAAGTATCAAGCGTGAGCTGAAGGGCGTGACAGCAGAGCTAGATACCGGTGCTAAGAAAGGATTTGGTCTTGCCCCACGGGTCAAGAACCTCAGTGAGCAACGCAGCTGGACCAACGCCGATGGCAAAGCCATCAAAGCTGCATTGGTTTCTATTGAAGGAGACTCTGCAAAGCTCGAAATGCCAAACGGCCGCAAAGTTTCTTATCCTATCAATAAGCTATCCGAGCAAGATCAGGAATTCATCGAATCCAGGAAGACAGCGAAGTAAACTGCTAGGAAATTGCTTTTCGTCCAGGGGGTCAGATTCGCCGCATTGCTAGGGATGGGAGGGGGTTCAGCGTCGATCTGACCGCGGTGGAGGAAGTCAGTATCCAGACCGTGCTGGCCTTCCTCGGCAAGGTGGGCGCCGACGTGGAGAAGTTCCCCAGCGCCGAGTACTTCGCCTCGTGGCTGGGGCTCTGCCGGGACAACCGCATCACTGGTGGACGCACCCATGCGGCGCACACCCGCAAGGTCAACAACCGGCTGGCCACCGCCCTGCGCATGGCCGCCCAATCCCTGCACCGGTCGAAGTCCGCCTTGGGCGACTGGTTTCGGCGCCTGAAATCCAAACTCGGGACCAAGGCGGCGGTTACCGCCGCCGCCCACAAGCTCGCCCAGATCCTCTGGGCGATGGTCAAACACCGTCGCGCCTATAATCCTGAACGTCTCGGCAATCCCCAGCTGGCCCGCGCCCGGAAAGAACGCTACCTTCGACGTCAGGCCGAGCAACTCGTGTTCAACTTGACCCCGGTCGGAGGGGAAGTTTCATAAGAGTAATCCTGGTTTGGCGACGGTTGCTTCACGGGAGAGAAAATTCATGTTCGTAAGTTCCGTCTAGCTGGAAGGGCATGTCACAGGCAAGGAAAGAAGCGAACCCCATCACGCCGCAGAACTCCGGTGAGAAGGGGGCCGAGGAGATGGAAAGGGGAATTCCTCCCGCCTTCTTGCGAAAAACGTTGACCCCGCGCGCGGAGTCATGCGAGTCTACGAGACGAAGGCCCCAAACGTTCCCGGCTCTTCCCACCCGACTATGAGCCCTCAGTGTGTCCAAGTTTTCATGAGCCTGAAAGGGGAATTCCTAGCTGCAACTCATTTCCTGAAAATCATCTCCAAATCAACCACATGAAGCTGACAATCAAAATACCGCGATCAAAGAATGCCGCCTTTGCTCTTCTTGCTTTGAGTTTGGTATTCACTGCCTGTAAGAACGAGAACGAAGCGATTCCTGTCGCAGGTGAACTTGCACCTATCGAAGTGGCTCTGGATGATTTTGTGGCCGACTTAAGCACCAATCCACCAACTAAGGCCGATCTGAGTAATCGTGTGAAAGCCTATATTGAAACACAGCCTGCTAGTTTTTTCGGATCGACAGTCACCCTGTTGGATGGTGACGGGCTGGCGGAATTTAGCCCGTATTGGTACCGCGGAAATGGTGGATTTGCCATGGCGGATTTAATGGATGGCGCTTACCATATTGACGAACAGATCTGGCTCCGGAAACCCATCGATGAAATGAAATCCGTCTGGACCGAGCCTTATTTCGATGCAGGTGGAGGAGAAATCTGGATGCGTACCCGCTCGGTTCCAGTCGTGGTCTATGGGAAAATAATTGCCGTGGCCACCACCGACTTGGCGGTCGAGGAACCGAAGTAGAGGGGCCGGGCATTACAGCGAAACCCCACCGACCCCGGCCACTTCGGTGGGAGAGGGTCGTGGGGAAGGCAGGTCCAAAGTAGGGGCCATGCATTCATTCACCTGACCCTGTTGTTTCGAGATAGCGCGTTTGTTAGGATGGCGCGCTCGCGCCGTAGTTTTCGGTGGTAGTGACGGAGTGGACCGTCAACGCGACTCCCTCAGCTATCACGAATTCACTCAATCCGACTCGAGTTTCGGTGTTGCCCCAATCGTTGCACTCCCTCCAACCCGGGGCGATGCGCGGTGACGGAGCGCCGGGGTTGAAAAAGCGGCTCTCCGTCAGGTTTGCTGGATGAAATCCTAACAGGATAGGTGACAAACCCGCCAAGATCAGCTTGAGATCTGGGTTGTGAAA
>JAACDM010000204.1 GCA_009936795.1 Verrucomicrobiaceae bacterium
TACGCACCGTGGATAACTTTGGCGAGATGGGCGAGCGTCCTTCGCATCGTGGTTTGTTAGATCATTTGGCTGTCACTTTCATGAACGAAGGTTGGTCGACGAAGAGCATGATTCGCGAAATCATGTTGAGCGACACCTACCAGCGGCAAAGCGGCCATCATGGGAAGGCGGCCCAGATCGATCCGGAGAATCGCCTCCTAGCACACGCGAACGTGCGGCGACTTCAAGCGGAACCGTTGCGTGACGCTCTATTGGCCATCAGTGGAAGGCTGAACCGTGAGCGCCCCGATGGATCGCCTGTGATGCGAAACTCGATTGGCGAGATGCGACGGGCTGCGCAATTGAAGGATGAGGATTGGCTCACGCGTCGCAGCGTTTACTTACCAATCGTACGTGGCTTCCTCCCTGATTTCCTTCAGGTCTTTGACTTTGCTGAGCCCAGTCAAGTCATGGGGCGTCGTGACGTCACCACGGTGTCGACTCAGGCACTCTTCTTCATGAACAACCCGTTCCTCATGGCGCAGGCACGGGCTTCCGCGGACCTGATATTCACCCATGAGAAGGACCCCGATAAGCGCCTTGTCGCGGCTTACCGAGTGGCCCTAGGGCGAACTCCGTCAGAGGACGAGCTTGTAGCCTCGAAACGTTTCCTTGAATCCGCCTCTGGGAGCAAGCCGCGTGAGCAACTGGCGGGTCTATTCCAAGCTCTCTTTGCTAGCGCTGAATTCCGTTATCTCCGTTAGTCCGTCTATTATTGAATCATGATGACTCCTCTCACTTCTCGCCGAGATCTTCTCAAAGCCACGTCCTGTGGGTTCGGTTATCTCGCTCTGGCCGGCCTGGCCAATCAGGCAGCAGCGGTCGATGGCTACCAGAGCCCGCTCGCTCCCAGGCCGGCGCACTTCGGGGCACGCGCCAAGCGTGTGATCTTCATGTTCATGCAAGGTGGTCCTACCCATCTCGATACCTTTGACTACAAGCCAGAGCTTGCTGCGAACGACGGAAAGACAGTCTCGTCTGCGTTGTTGGGTGGTAAGCGAGAAGTGCGCTTGTTAGGTCCACAGTATGATTTCTCTCCGCAGGGAAGCAGCGGTCTCATGATGTCGTCACTCTTTCCCAATCTTGCGAAGCACGCCGACGATCTCTGTCTGATTAATGGCATGTTCACCGATAGTCCGGCGCATCCCCAAGCCAGTGTGATGTTACAGACGGGGAGTACAAATTTCGTTAGGCCATCTCTGGGGTCCTGGGTGATCTACGGTCTTGGCACAAGCAATCAGGATCTCCCTGGTTTCGTGACAATCAATCCTCCGGGAGGTGCTGGCGGAGCCCAGAACTATGGTTCCGCATTCTTACCAGCAGCCTACCAAGGAACGCGACTGGCGGCGGGTGGCGATGCGATTCAGAATATCCGCAACAAGATGCTGGGGAAAAGGGAGCAGCGCCATCAGTTAGACTTCATGCAGAGCTTGAATCGTGGTTTGTTAGATCAAGTTGGTCCACACAACGAACTCGAAGGTGTTATCGAATCCTATGAACTCGCCTTTCGAATGCAATCTGCCGTGCCTGCGGTAGTCGATCTCGAGAAGGAATCTGAGGGGGTGAAGGAACGTTATGGCATTGGAGGGAAAGCGACAGATAATTTTGGCAAGCAGTGTCTCATGGCGCGTCGCCTGGCAGAGAAAGGGGTCCGGTTCATTCAGATATCGACTGGGGGGTGGGATCAGCACAAGGGCATTCACACCCGGCTGAAAACGAATTGCCAAGGTATCGACCAACCGATTGCGGGGCTCATGAGCGATCTGAAGGAGCGTGGCATGCTCGAGGACACGTTGTTAGTCTGGGGTGGAGGATTTGGCCGTGCCCCACGCGAACAGGCGCCCGGTCAAGATGGTCGCCCGCATAACAACCGAGGTTACACCATGTGGATGGCTGGCGGTGGCGTTAAAGGCGGCCAGCGCTACGGAGCTACGGATCCATTAGGCGGTGTGGCGGTGCAGGACAAGGTTCACATCCACGATCTCCATGCGACCATCCTGCACCTGTTAGGCATGAACCACGAGCAGCTGACCTATCGCTACGCTGGCCGAGACTTCCGTCTTACCGATGTGCACGGTGACGTGGTCAAGGGCATCCTGGCTTAGTGGCAGTTAAATGTGTTAATGATAGCGTTCAGGGCGTTCTTGAGATGCGTTGGGTGTTCTTGAGATCAATGAAAACAGTCGCCCATTCGTTGATTGCCCGTTCCCATTTCTTGAAGTTGAGGCCTTCAACGGTCGCTGAGCCTGTCTCTTTCGCATCCTTGGCTCGCGCAGACAGGATCGATA
>JAACDM010000026.1 GCA_009936795.1 Verrucomicrobiaceae bacterium
CCCAGTCACAAAGATCGGGTGGCAGGAGCATTGGTGTTTCACGGTCGACATCAACGAAGCGGGCGCTCACGCCCCATTACTAACATCTTCCTTAGATTTGTAAAGTCCGACAGACTCTTAGGCTGCTGACTTCTTATGACCGTAGAATCTGCTCCTTCTACCGATTAGAAGCCCTGGCTTCCCTACCTACTGATTGCGATTGCCGTGCTCTTTGCTCATGGGCTCGCTCTTCGGGCGGATTTCTACATGGATGACAAGGCGCACATCCTGACCAGTGAACGGATCCAAGATGGACTCGACGCCCCGACGAGTGTGTTCCGGAGCCGGCATCTCACCTATGGACTGTGGCGCGGGCTGCATCTCGTCTTTGGCGACAGCTCGGTGGCTTTTCATACCGTCAATCTCCTCCTTCATCTTGGTGGAGCCCTGCTCTTCCTTCCTGTGGCCAGGCGTTTCCTGAGTTTGAATGCTAGTCTAGGAGAGGCGAAGCAAGAGACGGTCGCTTTCTGCGGTACGCTTCTCTTTGATGTGCATCCGATAGTGTCTGAGCTGGTTAATTATACCTCCCAGACATCGATGCTCCTGATGATGTTCTTTGTAACCTTGGCAACCTATCATTTACTTAGATAGCACGAGACGAAACCCGTGAAGTATCTCGGCTTCATGGTTTTTTAGATCGTGTTAGCCTCGCGCTCAAAGGAGCCAGGAATCTTCCATGCGTTGATTCCATTGGCCTTGATCAGTGTGCTGGTCGTTCCGATTGCTAAGTTGAAGGAGAAGTGGAAAGAGAACAAGCGCTTCCGGTTGGCTGGCCTGATTGGAGGTGGCAGTCTGGGAGTTGTCTTCCTTGGAGGCTGGGCGTTTCTTGTTATCAGTAGATTCAGTGATGTGAGAGGAATGTTCCATCATGCTCTCACGCAGTCCCGCGTGCTCGGAGGCTACTTTGCCCGTGTCTTGCTGCCCTCAGATTTGTGTGGAGATCATCATATTTCTTGGACAAAGTCTTGGAGTGATGGGCCCGCTTTCGTTGGTTTGGCACTTGTGATTGTGAGTGCGAGTGCGTTGATCATTCTGAATTTCGTCATTCGACATCGTTCTTGGTTCGCTGTGCTGTGTGGACTAGCGCTGTTCCATCTGTACCTCCGCTTTGGCTATTCCGTGGATGAACTCATGGTAGAGTACCGGATGTCTCCGGCGATGCCGTGGATTGGCTTATTCCTGGCGTTGGGAATTACCCGTCTTTGTGAACTCAAGCCGAGCCTTCCTCCGGGGGTACGTCCGGCTGCCTTTGCCGCACTTTCTGTTTTTTACATTGTAACGTCTGCTGCTCGATCGCACACGTGGCGAGATGAGGGCATGCTTACCTTGGACGTCATCGAACAGTATCCCGAGAACCTTCGAGCTTGGAGCATCTACCTGGGCAAACTCTCGGAACGCGGAGATTACGAGGACATAGTGAAGCTGCGGAATCTACCGCAGGACGTGTTTCAAAAGCTTTTCCCGCGGGGCTTCGATCGAGATAAGCGCCAGTTCACCGGAGAGAAGGCGTACCGAAACTACATCGCCTGTCAGTACCCGCTCATTAAAGGGCTTGTTCATCAGGGAGAGCTTGATGAAGCAATGCGTCGCGCTGACATGCTTCTCGGGAATGTCTTGGAGAAGGCACCTTCCAAAAATGCGAAGGCCACGTTCACCATCCTTTTGGCAAAGCTCCTGGTCCACGCTGCTAAGGGCGAGGATCAGAAGATTGACGAGGCCTTGACCACGATGGTGTCGCACGATGATGATCCGGAGAAGATTCGGGGATATTTGGCGGAAGAGGTCCGTAATCTTCCTCAGATGATCGTCGCCAGTAACTGCGAGGAGCAGGGAGAATGATATGATAGATCTGCAGACTGCCCTCGTTTGACAAACGGCCCTAGCGCCCATCATAGTCCCTTCGCCATGGCTGACCCCATTTCTTGCTCCATCACCCCTTGGTACACCAAGCGGATGTCCCTGATGACGCTGATGTTCGTCGGATTTGGGCTGTATTTCCTATATGACGGGTTCATCGGCTATCCCAAGAAGAATGCGATTTATGATGAGCACGTGAAGTTCATGGAAATCCAGGATGAGAAGGCGGCCTTTTTGGAAGAGGGCAACACTTCATCTGATTGGGCCAAGGTAGTTGTCGAGAAAGGCTATCCGAAGCAGGACGATTGGATCGACTATGCTGCGGACAATGGCTGGCCTGAGGAGCCACCAGAGAAGCGCTATTCGACCACAGATCAGTTCTTCTTTGGTGCGCTATGCTGCGGCATTGGCCTCGCGATTCTGGGAACGATGATGCTTAATCGAGGCAAGGTTCTGCGTGCCGATGGACTCAGCTTCACGTCGCCGAAAGGGGAGCGTGTACTTTTCTCAAGTGCCCATCGAATTGATAAGCGGAAATGGGATAACAAAGGTCTCGCCTACGTGCACTACTGGGACGAGAAGGAGAAGGAAAGGCGGGCGGTGATTGACGATTTGAAGTTCGGCGGGGCGGACAAGATCCTCGATCGGCTTCTTGAGAATTTCGAAGGAGAGCTTGTGGAACGTGTTTCTACGGAGGCCCCATCGGAATCGACCCCAGAATCGGAAGATTCTGAAACCGCCTAACTCATTGGTGGTTAGTTGGTTCTAAAAAGGGTTTTTTAAAGGTTGCAGAGATAGGGAGAGCTGGCTAAAGGAGTCGCAGTTTGACAACCCACTGAGCCTCTATGAGCGACAAATCAATCGAAGAACGCGTTACTGACATCATTGTGAAAGAGTTGGGGGTAACCCCTGAGCAGGTAACCCCTGAAGCTAAATTCATCGAAGACCTCGGTGCGGACTCTCTCGACACCGTCGAGCTGGTCATGGCATTCGAGGACGAATTCGACGTGCAGGTCCCTGACGAAGAAGCTGAGAAGCTCCTAGCCGTCGGTGACGTCACACGCTACATCGAAGAGAACGGTTAAATCCGTCTCTGGTCGACCCGGGGCACTTGCTGCTCTAGCGAGATTTTATAGAAGCCTCCACCCTTGTCGGTTGGGGGCTTCTCGCATTTCGGTGGGCCGTTTGTGCTAAGGTTGCGTCGTGCGTCGTTGCCTTCCTTTTCTCTTTATCTCCTTGTTCGCGAGTGTGGTCGCTTTCGGGCAGCAGGATGTTCAGATCGAGCCGGTCAAGATCACGGAGAGCCATTACATGCTCAAGGGCTCGGGAGGGAACATGGGACTGTCGATCGGAGAGGATGGTGCCCTGCTCATCGATGATCAGTTTGCGCCTCTCAGCGAGAAGATCGTCTCGGCGGTGGGGAAGCTGACAGACAAGCTTCCCCTGGCTTGTTTGGTGGCTTCACGACGATGCCGATGTGTGTAAGGCCCTTGTTGTTTAGGTCCCAAGCCACAATGTCGCCGATGGCGTAGTCTTTCGGATTCGTGCTCTTGGGTAGGCTCTTGCCGAACCCGGTGAAGAAGGTTTGCAGGTTAGGCACCCGCCGGTGATCAATGTTCTTGTCTGGGCGCTTCAAGCCCCATTTTTTGCGATACTTCGAGAAATGCCCTTTCGTATCTTCGAGAAATGCCCTTTCGTGTCTACGTGGACGAGCCGCTGCAGGTCGATATCGAGTTCGCGATAGGAGCGAACGACGACGTCGCTGTACACACTGCGATCCGTTGGGACATCGCCGCCTTGATAGTCTAGCAAGACGTAGGTGATACCGAGCTTGGTTCTAGCCAGAGCGATCTCAGCAAGGCGCACCCCAAAGGCTTTCTTGGAAATAGGTTCGCCAACGAGCATGAAGGGAAGAGCTAGTACTATGACAAGTAAGCCTACGAGAGTCTTCATGTTGATACTTTGGCTAGATTTCAATTCGCGTCTAGATAGGGTAAGAAGCAGGTAAGTAGAGCTGGGAGGATTCGGAGTGCTGCAGGGAGATGTTCTGAATGTGCACGCACCAGCCACCTAGTTACTCGGATACCTTGGCCTGTTTCCAGGCGGCGTCCATCTCTGCGAGGCTGGCACCCTCTAGCGTTTGCCCTTGTTTTGAG
>JAACDM010000205.1 GCA_009936795.1 Verrucomicrobiaceae bacterium
ACCAGTTCCAGATCTCCACTGGTCAAACTCACAACACCATCCGAACCCTCTTCCGCATCATTCTCACTGCCGACCAGCGGAAACACTAAGGTATCCTTCGTCTGTTTCGCTTTGAACTCCATCTTTGGCGTAATGGTGATCTTCTTGGCATTGTAGATTCCAGAAGCCGCCACCCAGCGCAACGCACTCTCCGACTCCACTTGCGATGAGTGACGCCGGAAATAGGCCACTTTTTCATCCTCAATTGGTTCGACGTCCACTCTGACCAAGGGCGAGTCTCCACCGACACTAGGTGATTCTAACCAAAGCGTACCCTCCGCAGAACGACGATCACCCGGGGCTCCGAAATTAATCCCAACGCGCTCGATATTCTCGTCAGTCGGCGAATCCGCACCGTAGCGATTGTAGGTCCACAGCTCAACATCCGGCATGTGCACCAACGCTAGCGAAGTCTGATTCTGGTAACCACAACTGCACGTCCGCGTGTAGTCCGGCGCGTTCAGCACCCCATTCGCCGGAATCAGCGTCGAGGAACAACCCGAGCGAAAGCCTCCGAAATTCCCCGTACCGCTCATGCTATCCAAATCGTAAAATCCTGCCGAACCTGAGCGAAACGTTAGAAGGTGCTCACCAGCGATCGGCGTGTTGCAACCATAGGCCCGCGTGATCCTCCACGGCTCCTCTCCCCCAGTCAGTGGATTCAACACCATGTAAGGCTTCCCATCCTTAATGTGAAATGCACCCGCAGAATCTTTATACTGGCCCGCAGCTGTAATGATCAGGTCATTGTGCAGAATGCAAGGCCCCTCATAAACCCGCTTCTTCTCTTCCCAAATCACGTCTCCGGACTTGGCATCATAAGCGATCATCCCCTCACCCACTTCATCTCCAGAGCGATCACGCGCCTTGGCACCCGCTTGGAGAAGAATGCCGTGCTCTTTCGAATAGGAAAGCCACGTTCCAAACACATCCTGCCGCTTTTCCCAGACAATCTTGCCGTCTTTCGCATCGACCGCAATAAGCCGATACTCCTCAGGCTTGGCCAAACCGCGCCGCTTCATCTTCTCTTCACGGCTCTTGGGTAACTTATCTAACAAATAGAAATAACCACCACCTTCAATGATCGCGTTATGGAGAAAGCTGAATTCTGCGTCGATCTGCCAACGGACCTCCCCAGTGAGACGATCAAACGCCACTAGTCCCTGGGACGATGATAGATCTTCGATCGCAGGAACTTCATCCTGCTTCTTCCGCTTACGCTTTCGAGGCACCTCTCCATTTCTCTTCTTTGGCTTCGTCTTCTTCTCGTCCAGCCCGTAGCGTGACGTGAACTTGGAGAAGTCGTTTCCAGCTAACAAGAGTTCGCCCGCCACACCGATATAGGCCCAAGACGGGGCCTCCTTCTCGTCCGGCTTCCTGGGCAGCTCAATGATCTGCACATCCTGCCCCGTGGCCGCGTCGAGCACATGACAGGCACTTCCAATTGCTATATAAACGAAGTCTTCAGTCGCGACATAGTTCGTCCCTCGCGCATTGGCACCCGGAATATGGACCTGATTGTAGGCAGGATTCAGCGGGTCATCTTTGTAAGTCTTGTCATAGTAGATGCCGTAGGTGCCAAGATTATCGAAGTCGCGCTTCCAAAGCACACGCCCGGTATAGACATCTCTAGCACTGATTCGATTCATTCCCTCAATGATCGTGCGACCACCGACCACTTGTTCACGAGGACCGTGTCCATGACGCGGGAGAACGTCCGTGTTAGGGCTCCCACCAAACCAAAGAACCCCCAAAGGCAGCTTCACGCGTTTGTCGTCAGACTTTACCGTGTTCCCCATGTCACCATAAAGGTGTGTCCAATCAGCCGAATCCGGAAGTGCTCCTTGACGAAACACTAACGTGCTGCCTGCTGGCCCAGCGGAGATCTCGGCTTGAGGCAAATTCAACGACGCGATGCGCTCGGCGAGAGCCGGATTCTTGGCAAACCACAGCGCGCCGCCATAAGGACGCACCGACTCATAAACCGCGTTGATCACGAGAGGATCAGTCAATTTGTTGGCAAAGTCGTTTCCCAGCGCAATGAGGTTGGCTAAATAAGGCGGAGCCTCCATTCCCAAAGGATCTCCCGCGTGCAAAACAACCCGCTCCCCATAAAGCCTTTGATAGTCAAACTTCTCACGCAAACCCGCAACCGCTTCAGGCTGTCCGTCTATGGCCACCACATGAAGCTCGGATTCCTCCACAAACGCTTCCAGCATCCGACCGTCGTCGACTCCATACATCATCGCATACCCCTCCTGCACATCCGCGATGGCGAGCACCTGTCGTGCCAGCTTATTGTCTGCCGACGTCGAGAATGGCCACTTCTTGCTGCTATAAACCGCTGCAGGCGGCTTCAATGGATTATCTGTCGTCTCCTCCCCAAACGCCAGGATTCGCCCGTCGAGCGTCACCGCAAACAGTTTGCCATTCGCAGCTAACAAACGCATCACCTCACCATCAACGGTGGTGCTCCATGTGCGTTCGGCATCGTAATCATCACCTGGGAGATCCACGGCGACGATCTTTCCATCACCCGCCGCATAGAGACGGTCCCCTGCCTTGATCAAATCGCCTTCTCCATCCGCCTCAAATTCCCACTGCAGTTCATGCTTCGCATTGTAAGCCTGGAGAACCCTGACATCATTTCCTTCAATCTCCCACTTTTCTAGCAAATGTGCGTGAGCCTCTGACTTCTTAGCCAACTCAACCGACCTCTTATCAACAGCTTCTAAGAATTTCTTATCGATGGGTTTGGCACGTGCCTTGTAGGCATCATCCAATTTCTGAGCAGCCTCCTTCTTGGCCTTCTCCGCGACTGCAAGCAGCTTCCCAAGCTCGTCGCGCTTCGTCTCATCCTTGAGCTCATCGACCGCCTTCTTAGCAGCGACCACTTTCTCTTTGGCTTCATCTAGGGCTTCGATCTCTTTCTCTGGCAGGCTCGCTTTCTTTTCCACCTCAGCAGCTAATTGCTTGCTCGCCTTGTTTGAAGCTGCAAGAGCGTCCTTGGCGGCTTTCTCTGCCGCGTCCAGTTTCGTTTTCAAATCCGGCTGGTGCGCTGCCGTGTAGAGAAGATCCCCATCCAACACAGGCTCATTGCAAACAAAGCCCGTCTTCTTCCCAGACTGCGTATCATAGGCGCGAACGCCACGCTCCCGCGTGTGCACATAGAAATGACTCTTCTTTCCAATGACAAACGATCCTCCATTTGCCTTACCGCCTGCGTCGAGATTGAAATGAACGAGGCCTCCTGTTTTGCGATTGAAGGCAGCCGGCACACTTCGCCCGCCCGGCACTAACAAATAGTCTTCTAGAGCAACAAGTGCCCCCTGAGGAGCCACCCCTGCGAAGGAAGGCGCGGAGTGGGGCTGTTTGATATACTGTGAACCCGAGCCATCATTCACCCACTCGACCACTCCCGTCTCCGCATCCAGCGCATATATGAAGGTTCCCATAAACGGCCAGATACTCGCCGAGAAGTAGAGCTTTCCATCACGGATCACGGGACCGCCACGAGCAGGCCAGGCCGAAATGACCCGTCGATTGCCGAGCGATTTGCGAGGGCTTGGAGCGCCGCGAAACTTCCAAATCAACTTACCCGTCTCTGCCTCGACGCAATAGAGGTAGCCATCGTCACTACAGAAAAAAAGCTTCTCCTCCCAAGCCACCGGCGAAAACCTCGCGGGGCCGTCTGTATAATAGGACCACCGTTCGATCCCCGTATCGATATCGTAGGCAACGACCTTGTCGGTATCACCAAAACTAACAAACATCAACTTTCCTGCCACAACGGGTTCAAGCAAACGATCATACGTCATCAAGTCGTGATTCAGAGGATCATCCCACACCCGCTCCCGCTTTGGGAACGTTAGGATCCACTGGAGATTTAGACTTTTAGGTAAGACCTCGGCACTGCTTGCCGTACGCCCCGCATCCCCTCGCCATGTCGGCCAATCCTCCGCTAGGGTGACGTTGGTGCACGCAAGGAGTGCCGTTAGAAAGAGTATTCGCATATAATTCAATCTTTTGAATGTCCCAAAGTGATGATTTCGTCGGCAACGGCACTAGCGTCTGAGGCGTGCGTCACCATAAGAACCGCGCCACCTTGATCCGCAAAAGCAATGAGCTGCTTCAGCACAATATCGGCATTCTCTGGATCAAGATTGCCCGTCGGCTCATCAGCGAGAAGCACCTTCGGTTTGTTGTAAAGTGCCCGCGCCATCGCCGCGCGTTGCCGCTCTCCAGTGCTCAGGGCAGATGGTGTATGATGCGCGCGAGGCGTCAGGCCAAACTGTTCAACCAAGGCTGCGGCACGCTTCCGGTCTTTCCTGCCGGACGCTAAACTTGGTGCCAAGACATTGTCTAGCACATCAAGGTAAGGGACTAAATGAAACTGCTGAAAAACAAAGCCGATCCTACTTGCCCGAAAAGCGGCTCGTTCATCGAGAGCCAGCTTATAAGGCTCCACGCCAGCGATTTCAAGGTCGCCTGAAGTTGGCCGAAGTAACCCCCCGGCGATAAGAAGCAAGGTTGATTTCCCACAACCACTGGGCCCCTTCAGAGCGACAAACTTCCCCTCAGCCACAGACAGATTCACGTTCTCAACAGCAACCACATCACCACCTTCAGGCGATGAGTAGCGATGGGTAATTTTTTCTAACCGAATCATACGACGCTAGTCCTCTTGCAACACGGTTGCAGCATCCTGCCTAGAGGCGATCAAAGCAGGCAACCAACTACCTAACAAAGCCACAACTATCGCCAGTCCAAAGCTCAAAGCTATGGTTGCTCCACTGATTCCAACAGCTCCTCCAGATCCACTCAAAGCACCGCCGATTAGAGCGCCCGCGATTAGCCCCACCACGGCTCCGACAATTCCAACAAGGAGCGCCTTCCCAAGGAATACGCAAAGCACTTGGCGAGAACGCCATCCAAGCGCCCCTAGAATAGCAATCTCTTGCCGACGCTGACGGACGTTAGCCAGGGTTGTTAGCCCCATCAACAAGGCACTCCCTAAAGTTGCTAACGGAACCAGCAAAGACGCAAACCGTTCGCGTTGGCCTCTAAGTTCACCGCGACTCTCAATCTCATCATCGAGCGACTGCTGGGCCGTGACCTTCGCCTGATTGCGCGCTTCCGCACGGGCCAGTGCGGGAGCCCCACGTTCAATCGCTTGAGTACCGGGAAGAATCGAGATGATCTCCTCACGAATCTGCGAAATACGATCTCCCGCACAATGACATTCAAGAGCTTGAATTGCATGAATGAGGTTCTCCATCCCCAACATCTCTTGGGCCTCACCGAGATTGATCCAAACCGTGCTATCATCGATCGAGCCACGTTCACCGTGAGCCTTCAGAATCTTGAACGGCTTGCCTAGCAGAGTCACTTCTGAGCCTGCTGTAAGACTAAGCTTCTGCCCGACTTGATATCCAACGATCATCGATCCACGTGGCACAGCATCAAGAAGAGGCTTCTTAGGATCGCGATGCGCGATCGGCACTTCGCCTCGCGTTCCGTAAAGTACGATGGGCAAGTCGTTCTGTTCCGGCCAGTTCAGTTTCTTCGTGACCGTCGGTAAGAGGTGATTCACCGTGACAATGTTCGAATTCGCCAACCTGTCTACATACTCCTCCGGCATCGTCTTATTGATCATACCAGTGAGGTGCATTTCCTGAAGGTCTTGGTCCTTCGGCAGAATAACCACATTGAAGCCCAGCCCTTTCATGATCTTGCGCATGGCATTTCCCAAGTCCGCACCAGCGGCTTCAACAGCCTGCTGCTTTGCTGCCAGTGCCTGCTCTGTCGACGCGGCATCCGCTTTGAGTAGCACCAGAGCGCCAGAGAGGCACGCCGTAGCCACACCTACGGAAACCGCGGTGAGAAGCGCGTTCAGCTTCCGATGGCGAATCTCTCGAAGAACGCAATGCCAGATATTCATGCGTCTTTATTGCGAAAGACCGCAGAGCCTACTGCGACCACGAGCACCATGAACACCAGCGCGCCAAGAGTGGCCCACAAGATCGACCTAGAATCGTTCTCCTTAAGTGGAGGCGGCTTCGACACGCGCGCCTCAGTCTCCACCTGCTGACCCGGCTGAACATCAGCAACGGCTGGCGTTTCCGGCAGTATGCCTGCCAATTCGGGCAGTTCACGATCTTCCTCAAGGGATGTTTGCACCGCCTCATTCCAGTTCATGGCCATTAACAAATCGACCCCGGGATTCTCTTCCTTAACCTGGCAAGAGCAAGCTCCGGTCAAATAGGCAGCCGCATTCTCAATCGTCTCGGGGATGATGCCATCGCCCACCAAGCCATAGAGCACCCTCCCACGACCGAAGACCGGAAAGACCATCGGTTCTTCGCTATCGATCAAATCCTCCTCCATGTCCAAGAGCATCCTAACAAACATCTTCTCCGCTTCATCATCCCGAGAAAGTCGCTGAGCCGCGAAAGCAATCTTCAATTCATCCTCCGATACAGACACTAATCCAGCATCGATGTCCTCTTGCTCTAAAGTCGGTAATTCGAGCACGGACTCGAGTTCCGAAAGAGAATCCGTTAACGTCTTCCAGGCGGCCTCATCCTTTGCCTGATCACCGGATTGCAGCAGCACCCACACCGCAGTCTCGCCTTCAACTAATTGGTTCGCAATCTGCTTGCGCATGGGAGAATCCACAACACTAGCAACCAGTTCAGGATCCAACGGACCCGCAGCCAATTCAACAGCTAACGGATGGGATTCCGGATAGGAAACATAGAGCCAGGGCAACGTGTCTGTTTCCTGTTCTTTCCAAATATCTAGAACGCTCGCGTTAGCAATCGAACCAACATCCACCGCACT
>JAACDM010000027.1 GCA_009936795.1 Verrucomicrobiaceae bacterium
CCCCCCCCATCGATACTTGCTGTGGCCGTGCCGTGATGACTCGCCACGGTTGCGTAGAAATCAATCTTCACGCCAACAAACTTGGTCTCGGACCAATCATCTCTATTTCCAGAATGGTGATCGTTGTTATTGAATCACCGGTCATTCTCATTCCCTGGTGCCAAGGTCCAGCCATCTAAATACGCGATTTGATTGATCCCATCACCAATGTTCGCCTCGTCGTCCACCTCTACTATACGCGTAGTTGGCACGTGCACATCAAATCGATTCGCTGTTACAACCCCCGTGCCATCGCCCGTGACCCGAAGGACGTGTTCACGGTTGGGCAACAACGGGCTGCTCCAAATGAACGCTTGTTCGCCACGTTGATCGGTTTGGGAGGATAGCGCCACCTCCGTTCCACCTTCGAGCCTGGGAAATATTCATGACACTACCTAAATCAAAGGTAGCTCAGACATTGATCGAGCCCACGCCAGACCACAGGCCGGTGTCGGGAATGTGCGCTGAGTCGGCCGTTGGTAGATCATCAGTGAATCCAACACCATCGATCAAAGATTCGGTGGTATCTTCGCCATTGGATACGATAACGGCCAATGGAGTGATGAACTCGGCATGACTCGGACAGATCATCGCGAGCAGGAGAGAAGCGGAAGCAATAGTGAGTGGGCTTTTCAACGGCTAGAATCTGAAGGCGAGGCCTACCTTATGAGATGTTGTCTTGCCTAAGACAGACAAAGGATGCGAGAAAGTGGCTTTCATGGAGATCCATCCCGTCGACGTCACCATCATTGTTTCTTACTTGGTGCTCGTCCTGGCGGCGGGCGTGTTTCTCTCCAAGAGGGTTTTTCAGAACATGGATTCCTACTTTCTGGGACGGCGCAAGGTACGCTGGCCACTGCTGAGTGTGTCCAACGAATGCCAAGTTGAATTGAATCTATGTTTCACTGTGATCCCATGAGTAATATCCGTTTGATTCTTGGTCTGTTGTTCGTCGCCTTTGGTTCCCTGACAGCCGAGGCGCAGCGACCTAACATCCTCTTCTGTATTTCTGATGATCAGAGCTATGCTCACACAGGGGCCAATGGCGATCCCGTCATCAAGACGCCCGCCTTTGATCGTATGGCCAAAGAGGGTTTGCGTTTCGTTCATGCCTTCTGTGATGCACCGACATGTGGTCCATCGCGAAGCGCCATTCTGACGGGGCAGCCTATTTGGAGGCTTGAAGAGGCAGGTAACATCCATAGCACCTTGCCTGCAAAGTTCGCCACTTACACCGAGCTGCTACAGAAGGCAGGGTACACGATCGGGCACACCGGCAAAGGGTGGAGCCCGGGCAGGCTTGAGCCGGGCGGACGAATAGTCAATCCAGCAGGCCCTGAGTTCGAAGGGCGAACCTTGAGGGCACCGATCAACGGCATGAGTCAGAAGGACTATGCAGGGAACTTCGAGGATTTCCTCGGGCAACTGCCCGAAAATGCGCCCTTCTGTTTCTGGTTAGGTACGCATGAGCCTCATCGTGGTTTTGAGAATGGCGTTGGCATCAAAAGTGGGAAAGATCCTGCCAAAGTCATCGTGCCACCGATCTTTCCTGACAATGAAATCGTGCGCAGTGATATCCTAGATTATTTAGTCGAGGTCGAACATTTTGATAACATGGTCGCTCGGGCGATTGCTAGCCTTGAGGCTAGCAATCAATTAGACAACACGATCGTCGTGGTCACGAGTGATCACGGCATGCCGTTCCCGCGAGCGAAGGCTAGTCTCTATGACGCAGGCTCACGTGTCCCACTGGCGATCCGTTGGCCAAAGGGTATTGCAAATCCCGGTCGGTCAGTCGATGACTTTGTCGCCTTGAGTGACCTGGCCCCAACCTTTCTCGAAGCGGCTGGACTCGAAGCCCCAAACATGATGACCGCTCGCAGTTTGATGAGTGTTTTCAAGGGAGAATCCTCCAGTGAACGCGATGCTGCCTATATCGCGATGGAGCGTCACGATGGTTGTCGCAAGGGGGGCAAGGGCTATCCCTGCCGTGCAATCCGGACGGCGGACTATCTCTACATCCACAACTTTGCACCGACCCGCTGGCCGTCAGGCTCTCCTGATGCGTCTGTGTGTGCTCGGTCCATCCCGTATGGGGAAATTGATAGTTCGCCGACGAAGATGTTTATGATGGAGCATCGTAACGAACATGGCGTGGATAAATTGGCGGCACTGGCCTTTGGGATGCGACCAGCCGAAGAACTTTACGATCTCAGAAAGGATCCTCATCAGATGCGCAACGTGGCTGGCTTGGCCTCGATGACGAGCATTCAGCAACCTTTGCGCGAGCGTTTGTTCAAGCAGTTGAGGGAAACCAATGATCCTCGAGTGACTCGCGGTGCCGATGATTGGGATTACTATCCTTACTACGGACGAACGACCACGAAAGGATGGACAGTTAATCCCAAGCCAAACAGTGATTCGTAGAACCGATGCGCTATCTCGTTATTGAGGAGGCGGCATCAATCACATCGCATTCTCTCTCTTTGAGGCGCGTCCTCACTTCATAG
>JAACDM010000206.1 GCA_009936795.1 Verrucomicrobiaceae bacterium
GATCTCACGTTGAAGGTACGGTGATGACCCCCTTTTGTGTCGGGTGACTATTTTTAGTGCCTCCGCTCGCTCGTTGATTTCATGGTTTCTAATTGCCTACGCGTCTTCGTGTGCCCTTGCACCAGTCAAATTGCAGCGACTCGGGATTGGCGAATTGGGAGGGGCCTCTTCCGATCGCAGTAACCAGTTAGGAGCTCTGCTAGCATCCTCTGTTCGTGGCGCTGAGACGACGTCAGAGCTGGCTCGTTTCATCGAGGTCTGGAAAGCAGAAAGAGGGGCCGCCGACAAGGGTGAGGTGTTGGGTCCTGATGAGCGACGGTATCAAGTGAGCTTCGGAGGAGGCGCTCATGGTGGATACCCGCTGAGCTACTTTGACGAGATCAGCTCGGCGGCGGATTACCGCGTGAAGAAGATCGATCACCTTAGACTAGATGGTGTTGGGGTTCCGTTGGTCGCTTTACGAGAGAATCGCGGAGAATCTCCAATCGAGAAATTCTATCCTCCTGAGGCGATCACACGGCCGCTCACTGCGGTGATGGCTAAAAAGATAAACCGTGGGGGGACGACGGCTGTGGATATCGAGTTACTCTGCCCACTCCAGAACGACACCACGATCCTAGCAGGAGAACGACAGCAATTGGCGGCAGATTTCACCGTTCCGTGGGCGGCACTTCTCTCCCGTACGGCAGAATTGAATCGGGCTCAGTATTTCGATATTCTGACGGCGACTCCAAGTCGAGAGCCGCGGCTCTATCTGATGGAGCCCTACGATCCTAACAAGGAGCCAGTCATCATGGTGCATGGCCTGCTGGACACGTCACTCGCCTTTGCCAAGCTGAGCAACGAACTCTGGGCGGATGACGCGATCCGGCGTCGGTATCAGATCTGGCATTACCTCTACAACACCTCCGCCCCTGCGCTCTACTCCGGAAGACTGTTGCAGAGCCAACTCCGAGAGCTTCGTGGCTTGCTCGATCCAACGGGTCAGGATCGGGCGATGCAGTCGACGACGTTTCTTGCCCATAGCATGGGTGGAATCGTGACTCGCCGACTGATAACAGAACCTGAATCGGCTTTCTGGGATGCCGCATTCAAGAAGCCAATTGACGAGCTCGTGCTCTCAGATGCAGACCGAACGACGTTGAAGCAGGCGTTCTCCTGGGAGCCTGAGCAACATGTTCATCGCGTGATCTATTTGGCCGTGCCACACCGGGGGAGTGACTACGCAGATAACCGGATAGGCAAGCTGGGGCGATGGCTTGTGAAACCACCCAACGCCTTTGCTGCTTTTTACAATAGAGTCTCTTCAGCGAACCTCGGAGTGTTTACAGACGAATATGCGCAGTTAGGCAGTGGCCGGCTTGATAGCGTGCATGCGCTCTCGCCGAAACAACCGACGTTGAAGATTTTGGCAAATTTACCAAACAGCCATCCTGTTCGCGTGCATAGCATCATCGGGAATCCCAAGCCTGAGGTCCCGCTTGTCGAGTCTTCGGATAGTGTATGTGCCATACTCCAGCAGTCATCTTGAGCATGCCGATTCCGAGAAAGTGGTGCCGTCGACACACGGACTCATAGATCATCCTCACACGGTTACAGAGGTGAAACGAATTCTAAGGCTGCCTTGAATCAGGTATCTGATTTTTTAGCGTTTCTGGGCTTGCATCAGGTCCCGGTATTTCTTGGTGATAGTAGTTATCCCTCAATGAAAAGACTTCTGCCTCTCGATGGTGGCGGAATAAGGGGAATCTTCTCGATCGGGGTGTTTAAGCGGGTCGAAGAGTTTCTGCGGGAGCGTTATCGGTGTGAGAACGCAGGATTTGTTCTAAAGGATTACTTCGATTTTGTTGGAGGGACGAATACCAGTGCGATCATTGCTGCTTTGCTGTCGAAAGGGCAATCGGTGCGATCGATTCGCGAGGCCTACGAGCATCTTGGACTGATCATCTTTCGTCGAAAACCCTTCTGGTGATCGTGGAGAAGCTTCAACGGTTCAGAGGACTTCGCTCAGGTATAGAAAGAGTCGTTTCCGGAGCCAGATGTTTCTCCGATGGCGTTGGGATCAGACCACTTGGAAATCCTGTTACTGCTTTTCATGCGAGACGGATCCACCTGGCCGATCACCAATTATCCAGAAGCCATCTACAATCGCCGCGGACAAGATGGATTCCCGGCTAATCTCGATCAGCCGCTGTGGCAACTGCTTCGCGCAAGTGCGGCGGCTCCAGCTTACTTCCCGGCGGAACTTGTAGAGTTCTATGCGATTGATGGTGAGTTGAAATGGTTCGAGTTTGTGGATGGTGGCGTTAATCCATGAATTACCCCTGCATTGGCGATGTATTCGGCGACCACTCTTCCCGCCTATACGATGAACTTTCCTGAGGAAGTAGAGCATCTCCAACTTTGCTCCATCGGGACTGGCAAACTCTCTTCGAAGCGAAAGCCGGGTGAACTGGCACGGAATAATCTCATAAGAGGCACGCTCCACACCCTGACCGGGTTTATGGAATCCGTGGAGAGTGAGCAAGCCAAACTCTGTCGCGCTCTTGGGCACTGTGTCCACGGCGGGCCCATCGATAGCAAAATCGGCAGCCTCCTAGAATCCGGTTGCGGGAACTTCCTCTACTGTCGCTACACGCAACGTTTCACGGAGAAAGACAATACCGAGTGCCGCAGCAAGTATGGATCGAAGCAGTCGTTTAGCCTTGATGACCTTAACAGTTTCTCAGTCCTGTTAAAAATTGGCAGGCGTTACGCTGCCGAGCACGTTATTTTTCAACACTTTCCGGAGTAGAAAGGTCGGTGAACTCTACCCCGGTTTTTTGTTGCCGACCTCTAAACGACGCTAGGATCACGCGCTCGCGTCCGCTAAGGCTTTCTGCATGAGAAGAGCGGCGAGTTGTTGCGTGGCGTCGTCGAGTTCGGCGTTGGCTTGTTTGAGCTCAGTGGCATTTCTATTGGCGAGTGCTTGTTTCACCGCTTCGGTCGCATCCTGGATCTCCTGGCGATCAGTGTTGTCTAACTGGTCACCAATAAGCGCAAGCGCTTGATCGACGGCAGGAAGGAGTTCTTCACTCTTGAGCTTGGCTTCGGTGAAGACGCGTTCGCTCATGTCGTCAAAGGCGTGATCGACCGATTCGGAGATCATGGCTTCCACGCGTTTGTCGTCAACGTCGATGGCGGCGTTCTTGACCTCCAGCACTGTGTCTGTGTTTGTCTTTGTGTCTCGGGTAAGGACTTCGAGAATACCGTTCTCGTCGATCTGAAATTGCACCCCGATCCGAGCGCTGCCCTTGGGGCCGGGGGTGAACGGAACCTCTACCTGTCCGAGTTCCCAATTGTCGCGGGCCATCTCGCGCTCTCCCTGGAGTACGCGAACAAGCATAGATGTCTGATCGGGCACGGCGTTGGTGAACATCTCGCCAGCCTTTGCCGGAATGGTCGTATTGCGCGGGATGATCACGTTCATGAGGCCACCGAAGCTCTCAATGCCTAACGAAAGGGGCGTCACATCGAGCAGAACTATGTTTCGAAGAGTGCCCGACAGGATGCCCCCTTGAATGACGGCGCCCATGGCTACGGTTTCGTCTGGGTGTTGAGATGTGTTAGCTTCCTGTTGAAAGAGATCGGTCACAAACTGACGCACGAGAGGCATGCGAGTGCTACCTCCTACCAGGAGAACTTCGTCCAACTGATCAAGTTTGAGTTTGGCGTCATGCAAGGCTCGGAGACAGAGCGCTTTGGTCCGTTCGACGATGGGCCTTGCCAGTTGATCCAGAGTTTCGCGAGTGAGAGTGTATTCGAAGTGCTTATCGGCTTCAACGAAGGGCATCCGAATCAACTGGGAAGAGGCTTCTGAGAGGGCGATCTTTGCAGCTTCAGCTTCTGCCCGGAACTTGATTTGAAGGGTGGCATCCTGTTCAGCTAACGTGAACTTGTTAGACTGGTAAGCCTGCCAAAGATGCTCGGAGATGGCGTGGTCAATGTCATCTCCTCCCAGGTAGGTGTCCCCATTTGTTGAGAGGACATGAAAGACACCGTCATGAATCTCGAGAATCGAGATGTCGAATGTCCCGCCTCCGAGATCGTAAACAGCGATTCTTGCATGATCCTTGGACCTGTGGAGGCCGAAAGCAAGCGCCGCCGCTGTGGGTTCGTTTACAATGCGCTCAACTGTGAGGCCGGCGAGACCGCCTGCGCGCTTGGTCGCTTGGCGTTGCGCGTCGTTGAAGTAAGCGGGAACCGTGATGACTGCCCGGTCCATGGTGGTGCCCATGGCCGCTTCCGCCGAGGCTTTCAGCTCTTTTAGGATGAGTGCGGAGATTTCTTCGGGGCTGAGAGAGCCCTTGTTGCCAAGAGCCACTCTGACATACCCCTCGTTGTCTGCGGTGAGGGGATAGGGATGGCGATCTCGCTCGACTTCGGCGAGACGTTTGCCCATGAGGCGTTTAACCGAGGTGACGACGCGATCAGCTGATAGCGCTCGCTGCCGTAGGGCAGCCTCGCCGACAACGGGATCGCCAGAATCTGGAAAGTGGATCGCGGACGGGATCGAGCGATGACCCTCTGCGTTGGCAAGGAGGATGGGAAAACCTGAGTCCACCGCTCCGATAAGCGAGTTGGTGGTTCCGAGATCGATTCCGAGAATGGCCATGCCAGTGACCTACACCACGATTGCGTGTGAATGAACACGAATTCTTGCGGAAGCGGTGTGGCATCGTTGGTTGGCAGATCTTGACTATTGGCCGCAATGCGCTCGGTTTGGGGCAAGGCTTCTCCGCAGATTTCTTGTCTTCACGATTTCGATAGTGGATGGGTCTAGCCGCCTTAGGCAACATGGACACCATCTGTTTCATTTCTGAGGCGTGGTCGGAATTGTTGGTCTGATTCGTCCACTCGCGCGGGTAGATATAGCATTGATAGAATTCTTCGCCGCCACGACCTTAGCGAATGTAGCGCTGGTTCTCGGTTCGTATACTGAAGTGCACATCGATCTTCCACATGTCGAGGAATCCGGTTATTGCGGGACGTGGCCACGGTGCAGCGGTATTCTTGAAAAGTGGCACGAGCGATTGGCAATCGTGTCCAAGGGGGCGGGTGGATATCTAGCAAAGAGACCACGCGATGACA
>JAACDM010000207.1 GCA_009936795.1 Verrucomicrobiaceae bacterium
CCGGTAGTTTCGTGATAGCCCAGGACCGTGAACATGCCCTGTTGCCTTGCTTTGCAAAACCAGCGACTCAGCAACACGGAGTGACATCGCTGCTTCCCGGCTACCCGGCTTCCCAAAAGCATAATGATTCATAACTGTAAAAGTTATACCCAATCTGAAATCGCTCCCCAATAAATCACGATACGCGAATTCTCGTTAGAGAAGTTGGAAGTTCCCCATCTTGACGAGCTAGCGGTATTCTGAAGAACCGGAAGTAATCATCCGCAACCGGCTCCGCGCCGCAGCCGAGAGATTCGCCCTCTTCCCTTCCACAAAGTTTTGTGGCCCACCTCAAGAGAACGAAAACCTCGGCACCACCGTTAGTCGCTTCGCAATGGGTTTGGCCGCGGTGCGGTCTTACACCGTGTTAGGGAATCTAGCTCTCCGGCCAGCCACCGCCCTACCGCAAGGCCTACGCGCTAGAAACCTTAACACCGTGCGCTCGCTCCGCACCCCAGCGCCGCCGGGCCGGGCCTCCACGGGAAAATGGGTATCCGCTGGAGCAACCTCCTTCCCTTCGGCATTTTCCCTTAGGACCCCCGTCCCTCTGGTGCAACAGGCTGGGTAGATTTTTCGTTTTCCGAAAAATGTTATTTTCATCCTTTCAGTCTGTTGGTTCCTGTTCAGGTCTCTTCTTTGTACTGCAAGACGGTGCTTTGCAGGGGTTGATGCTAAGGCCGTATGACTGGGCTATTCGGGTAGAAATAAGGGGTTGTTAGATGTGTTGGTGATTTGCGCTAAACCATAGTAAGAACTCGATTTTTATAGTGGTTTTCGACAGAAAATTAGATGTAAATACCTAACCAAATAGCTTGCATTTCATCCCGAATCGGTTAGGTTGTTCTAGTCTTCGAGGAAGACGTAACGCCCTCTCTTTCAGGGCATTTCAAAGTAACTAAACACACAAACCATACCCAAGTTATGTTCACTCGCAATCGTATTGAAATCACTGGCAACATCACCAAGGCAGCCGAAACCGTCAAAGCTGGCGAGACCACGGTCACCAAGGCACGCTTGATGCACAACGAAGTCATTCGCCGCACTGAAGGCGATCCTATCGAACGGCTCGTTGCCATCGACCTCGAAATCTGGGGCAAGCGTGGCGAAGCTTTTGCCAAGCACATTGACACCAAGACGCCGGTTGCCATCGAAGGGCGCTTGCAGCTTGATCAGTGGGAGTCTGATGACGAGAAGCGTTCACGCTTGCTCGTGCGTGTGGAGGACTGGCAGTTCATCGGTTCTCTGCCGCAGTCAGACGAGAAGAAGGTCACGCGTCGGGGCAGCAAGTCGAAGGCTGCCTAAGCAGAAGGGAAGCGGCACGGAGGGCGTTAGCGCGCCCTCCGGCCATGCTTCAAAAACTACCAACTACCACGAAGCAATTAGAACTTATGAAGCTCAACAATTTAGTCCTTCACTGCGGAGCCGCAACGGTTTCTCGCGATCAACTGGAGAGAGTCGCCACCCCTTCACCCGAAGGCCGTTGGCATCCGATCTCGCACCATTCCCTCGTGAACCAGGTGCAGTCAGGGCTTGAAGCCGCTGGCATGCGGGTTGTGAATACGGCTCACGCGCTCAATCGCCAAGGGGCGCAGTACTTCGGACTCATGCAAGTGGTCGATGATCACGCGAGCGAGGAGTGGGGGACCATTGTTGGCGTTCGGAACAGCCACGATAAGCGCTTTCCTGCGGCACTCGCTATTGGTTCAGGCGTGTTTGTGTGTGATAATGTCAGCTTTCAAGGTCAGGTCGTTCTTTCTCGCAAACACACGACGAACATCATGCGTGATCTGCCTCAAGTGACTAACCGAGCCATCGGCAGACTTGCTAGTTTCGTCGGCACCACGGAGCAGCGCGCCTACACCTACAAAGAGCGTGAGATGGGTAATCTTGAGGCGCATGATCTGGTGATTCGTTCGCTCGATGCGGGAGCGATTACAACAACCATGGTTCCGAAGGTCTTGCAACAATAGCGCACGCCAAACCACCCCGAGTTTCGAGATCGCAGTATGTGGAGCCTTTACAATGCGTTCACCGAGACCCTGAAAGGTGGCTTGCTTAAGCTGCCGTTTCGCAGTGATGCCTTGCATGGTGTGCTTGATACGGCCGCCGGTCGAACTCAGCAAGCGCACAAGTCAGCCGTGGTTCTCGAATGCTAACATCATCCCTTTGTTGCTGTGAATACCATTGAGATGATCGCAGAGATCCTGCGGGGTACGAACAACGGTGATGATCTTCATTTGATCGACCGAGAAGTGCTCGATTTCATGAGTGACGCTGGCCCCTGCGACGTCACTGAGATGAACGAACTCGCTTTCTGCGAGTTGTGTGCCCGTGTCAGGAAGGGCTATCGTGCGCCTAGACTGCATGACATTGAGAACCTCGCCATCACTCGCGAAGGCTTCGTCTATTGGAGAAATACACGCGTGGATCACTACGAGTTACCGACGGCTTTCGAAGCTCACGCCAAGCCTAGGGCGCTTGCCTTGGCTAGCCAGTGTCGAGAGCTGGAACGCCTTGGCCAAGATGTCACCGAAGCGAATCTCTTGGCGCTGAGAGATGAGCAATGCACGGAATTGGCTGAAGCGCTTTAAACGCGTTTCAATCGCCGTCACGGCCTCCTTTTTCGGGTCGCGACGGTTGCAGGAGGCTCCTCATTCGGCGTTGTCGTCTGGCTCCGTGATCTCGATTCGGCTCACCGTGGGATGACGCGTTTCCGTTTCCTGGTCGTCTGTTTCATGAATCTGGCGAACACGATAGAGTTGTAGATCACGCCACAAGGCGTGTAGTCGATGGCCTTGCAGGATGATCCTGAATGCATCGATTTGTAGATGTATTTGGCCGCTCTTGGGATCGCGTCGCATCCATTGCAGATGGATGTAGGGCAAGGTGAGACACTCGTTGGCGCTGACGAAAGACACGGTGGGCGTTTCTTCGTGCTTCTCATAGGATTCTCTTTCTTTCTGTTAGAGTGTCAGCCGGTCGCTCATGAGAATGGACGGTTAGAGTTTCCGCGTGGCCGCACGACGCCGGCTAGCGAGCCTGTTGAATTTCAGAATGAAGGTACCTTTCCGAAATCTCCGGATGAAGGCGAAGGTGTTGAAGTTCCTCTTATTCGCTCCGCGAGCTCGTTGCCGCCGCAGGTCCTTCCAACGCTTGCGGATCTTATCTGGCCACTGGTGAACGCCGAGCTTGTGGAAGAGCGCCGAGCGCGTGGCTCTCCAGTCAGCGCGTTTCTCATAGCGCTCGACCTCGGTGAGCAGCTTGTTCAATCGCTGGCTACGTTGCTTGGCTTCCTGAAGATCGTGAGATGGTTTCGCTTCTAACAACGTCTCGATTTCCTTGCCCATCTCGGCAAGAAACTCGCGCGCCAGTGGTCGCTCGCTCTTGGTCATCACTTTGCCTAACAAGGCGTTCAAGTTGTGCACAAAGAGTCGATGATTTTGTTTGAAGCGTGTGGTGCTTACGTAGAACTGCCGTAAGTTTGCGGCACTCAGGGAGTGAGGGCCGACGACCAGGATCGATTCATCGACACTGGCGCCCTGTGACTTGTGCGAGGTCACGGCGTGGCCATGACAAACTTGCGTGAATCCTGTTGGTAGGACGTTCCCTACGGCGAGTTCGATCTCACCGGATTCGCTGATTGCTTTCACTTTTCGACGTTGTCCGTTGCTCACACCGATCTCGGGACAATTCGCTCGGAATAGGAGTTCATCCCCTGCTGCCACCGAGATTCGTTGTGATTCGGCAACATCGAAGGCTCCCCGTTGCTTCTTCGTGATCCTGACAATCGTGCCGTCCTGCTTCACGCATTCCAAACCGTTAGGTAGGATTTCGGTCACGGTGAGGGACTCTCCCGGTTCCACTTTGGTGATGCGCTTATGAAAGTTGAGCACATGGCCGCGTTCGTAGTCTTGCCAGTGCGTCTTTTCCACTTCGGTCCATGAGAGGGAGGCGGATCCTTCGATCTCAATCTCTATGCCGTGGATCAATCCACGGCGTTTCAGTTCCGCGCGTGCGTCCTGGTTGAATTCGTCGATCTCGTTCCAGGTGGGGATGACGACCAAGGTCTCACGCCCGGCCTCGACATTGTCGGCATAGCGTTCGGCAGCCGCCTTAAAGAGATCGGGCACATGAGGAACTTCCTCAACCAG
>JAACDM010000005.1 GCA_009936795.1 Verrucomicrobiaceae bacterium
TCTGAAGAGTAATGCTAGATTCATAGTCAGTGATTTCGTTAAGATTTCAGTTTCGTGTGAGACCACGAACCGCGCGGTCTGCCTATGAAACCGGAAATCACCGGACTGAAATCACTGACTTTCTGAAGGAATGTTTGTTGGGGTGGGGCATCCTTTGAGCAGAGCCTCCCTTCCAACATTTCGACATCAGGCGCGTCAATTTTAGCTAGTCGCCTTGTACCGCCCGCGTTAAGTGGCCCTCGGCATGACGAACGATTTCACCCAGATCCTTGAGACCATCGATCAAGGCGAACCGGATCCACAGGAGCTGTTGCCGGTGGTTTATGAGGAGCGGCGCTGTATTGCCAATCACAAGATGGCGGGCGAGGCAGCGGGGCACACGCTGCAGCCGACGGCACTTGTCCATGAGGCTTGGGTGAGATTGGCCGGGCCTGAAAATGAGGCGCGCTGGCAGAATCGGGCCCATTTTTTTAGCGCGGCAGCAGAGGCGATGCGCCGCATCTTGGTTGATCATGCGCGCAAGAAGAAGAGCCAGAAACGCGGGGGCGGTGCTCCTCATCAGGCTTTGGATGAAGCGTTGATCGAACTGGAAGCCCCGGCTGACGAGTTGCTCGCCGTGCATGAGGCGCTGGATCAGTTGGCTGAGGAAGACGCGAGATCTGCTGAGCTGGTGAAGCTTCGCTACTTTGTGGGCATGACCATGGATGAGGCGGCGGCAGCGATGGGGATGAAGAAACGTAGTGCAGAGGCCCTCTGGACCTATGCCAAAGTGCGGTTGAGCGAATCCATTGATCTCCGCTGATCCTTTAAGTTTGCGGATCGGGCATGAGCCTGACGCATGATAGTGCGAACTCCCCCCGCAACTGATGTCTTTGTCTGCTCCCCCAAGCGCTCGCGCGCGTGAAATCTTTCTCGGCGCGGTGGAGACCACCGTGGTCGAGGAGCGTGAGGCGTATCTGGAGCAGGCGTGCAAAGGGGATGACGGGCTGCGAACGGCCGTGCAAACGATGCTGGCTGCGTTCGACAAGCTTGAGGGGTTCTTAGAAAAGCCAGCTGCGGCGACGAAACCAGTCATGCGCGGGGAGAAGCCTCCCAGCGAACACATTGGCCCTTACAAACTCCTTCAAGAGATTGGGGAAGGCGGCTGTGGTGTCGTCTACATGGCGGAACAGGAGCAGCCGGTTAGGCGACGTGTGGCGCTGAAGGTCATCAAGCTAGGCATGGACACGAAGAGCGTGATTGCCCGGTTTGAGTCTGAACGTCAGGCCCGGGCCATGATGGATCATCCTAACATTGCCAAGGTATTAGAAGCAGGTGCGACGGAGAATGGGCGACCTTACTTTGTCATGGAGCTTGTTCGTGGTGTGCGGATCACTGATTACTGCGACCAACACAAGCTCTCGACGGAGGATCGTCTAAGACTCTTCATTCAAGTGGCGCAGGCGATTCAGCATGCGCATCAGAAGGGGATTATTCATCGGGACATCAAGCCGTCTAACATTCTGGTGACCTTGCATGATGGCGTGCCCGTCCCCAAGATCATCGACTTCGGCATTGCCAAAGCGGTAGATCAACGACTCACTGACAAGACACTGTTCACAGAGTTCCAATCGTTCGTTGGAACCCCTGCCTACATGAGTCCGGAACAGGCGGAAATGAGCGGTCTAGACATTGATACGCGCAGCGATATCTATGCGTTAGGGGTGCTCTTGTATGAACTGCTTGTGGGCAGCACCCCCTTTGATCCGAATACCCTACGGGATGCTGGTTTAGACGAATGTCGCCGGACGATCCGGGAAGTGGAACCCGCCAGTCCGTCTCAACGCCTCTCCACGTTGTTAGATGCTGACCGGGAAACCATTGCTGGGTACCGGCATACCGAAAGCATGACACTTCTACAAAGAATGCGTGGCGATCTCGATTGGATCGTGATGAAGTGTTTGGAGAAAGATCGCCAGCGTCGGTATGCGTCGTCCAATGAGTTGGCGCTGGATGTGCAAGCCTACCTGGATGGCGAGTTGGTCTCCGCACGGCCACCCAGTGCTGTCTATCGTTTGCAGAAAGCGTGGCGGCGCAATCGATTGGCACTCAGTGCCGCCGCGGCTGTGGTTGCAGCGCTTGTGCTAGGAATTGGGGCCAGTCTCTGGCAAGCAGTGCGAGCGACGAATGCGGAACAAGAATCCACCCGCTCACGGAAGGAAGCAGAAATCAACCTGGAGAAGGCAGTCCAAAGCGCGGAGGACGCTCGACTCAATGCAGAGCGCGCGAGGCTCAACGAGTATGTGGCCGATATGAATGTGGCCAATCATTCACTCAATGACGGCAACCTTGGTCGCGCCTGGCAACTCATTCAAAAACACGTTCCAGATGAGGGTCAGTCCGATGGGCGCGGTTTCGAATGGCGCTACTTGGCAAAGCAAAGTAAGGGCGACACCCATCTGGCCTATCCCTTGATGGATGAATCTATCAATGATCTTTCGTTCTCTTCAGATGGAGCTTTGTTAGCGGTAGGGATGGACAATGGCATCACGGTTTGGGGCGTAAGTGAGCAATCCCTTCTCACTACGTTGCCAAAGGGAGCGCACTCGATTTCATTTATTCCGAATACGAACCTCCTAGTTAGTGTCGACGGAGAAGCGATGCGAGTCTGGCATTCCAACACCTGGTCGGAGAAATTTAGTGTGCCCACACAATCTAGGCGAATAGCAGTCACTTCGGGTGGCCGATTTCTTGCGACGAGTGCGGGCCGAAGTTTCGGGAGGCGCGGACCACGTGAGGGCGTTCGTCTCTGGGATACCGCAACCTGGCAAGAGCCACGGCAACTCACAGAGTCCTCAGGACCCATTGTTTTTACTCCGGACGGTACCGAGTTGATTCTTGGACGGAGTCGTGGAATCCAGGTTCTGGATGTCCAGACCGGTGAGCTAGTTCGAACATTGGAGCATTCTGGCAGGCTCTTTGACGGTTTTGGAGCACGCTCTCCATGGATCAAGATATCTCCAGACGGAAAGACAATCGCCGCAGCCGGAGCTGATCGATCAACGGTTCGCCTCTGGGACCTGCCATCTGGTCGAGCAATTGGTCTCCTGCCGTCCGATGCTCGCCATCGACACCACACGAGCACCATCGCCACGGCCGCATGGACTTTGGATAGCAACACGCTCATCACAGGTAGTTGGGACCATTCCATACAGTCCTGGGAAGTCCTGTCCCAAGAGCACCTTGGAGGACTGCGTGGTTATCGTAACGAAGTCTGGGCCATGGCCATTGATCCGTCGGGAGAAACGATTGCTAGTGGCGGTAAGGATGGGCAGTTACTTCTATGGCCCTTGCAAGAATCGAAAAAACAGGATGAGATCACAGGAAGTTGGCAGCCGCTATCATTCACCGAAGATGCCTCGTCACTCGCGGCCCTAAACCGGGAAAACCAGCTTGCATTCTTCTCTTCTGCAGATCTTTCACCCAGGCGCACCATCGATCTTGGAGAGAAATCGCGTTCCCATCACCAGCCACCCGTAGCTTTGAGTTGAGATCATAGCACGGTCGCTACTCTGACTAGCGATACCATGGTGGAAGTCCGCCGATTGTCTGGCGAAGTGGTGCACCGATTGCCTCGCAGATTGTATGCGGATTCTCGCGTCGGTTTTAGGATATTATACCTTCGGGTGGCGCTTTAGAATTACAAACGAATGAAGTCGTCAACCGTCTACTGACATGACATTACCGCAACGGTGCATGCTCAGAGGCAATGACCAACAACTGCAATGAGGGCGCCTCGGGGGGGATCAACTTGAAGTTGCTGGACTTCTCTTCGATTTGGCAGAGAATTTGATCATAGATTAGTAGTCAATGAATCGGAGTCTTCTTGTCATTCACGGCGGCTGTGGCCGTTTCGAGGCGAAAGACATCTCCTTTGATCAATACGATAAGAAACTCCGAGAAATCGTTGCGGAGGGTTATGCATTTCTCGTGGGACACTCCGCGATGGAAACTACGCGGCACGTCATGCGCCTCTTGGAGAACGAGGAGATCTTTAACTCTGGAACTGGCTCCAAATTGCAGCGCGATGGCTTGGCTCGCATGTCCGCCGCGTTTGTGGATGGCAGCCAGAAACGCTTTTCTGCAGTGATCAATGTGGAGAACATTCAGCACCCGATTGAATTGGCCTACCGATTGCAGGTGGAAAAACACACCGTTCTCGCTGGGCCTCCCGCCACCAAGTATGCTCGAGAACAGGATTTCGCGAAGCACAACCCTATCACTGCCTACCGTAAGAAGGAGCACGAGGAAAAGCTAACTGGCGAAACGGGAACGTGTGGAGCGGTCGTGGTTGATTGCGAGGGCCGAATTTGCGTGGGCACTTCTACCGACGGGATTGGCTACGAAGTCCCCGGCCGTGTCGGCGATAGTCCTACCGTCTCAGGAACGTTTGCAAATCGGTTTTGCGGTGTGTCCTGCACGGGAATTGGTGAGCACATCAATCACGAAGCCGTCGCTGCGGCGGTGGTAACGCGTTGTAGCGACGGAGTGGCTCTTTCAGATGCGGTCGCCCGTTCGATCAAGAACGGAAACCGGCGTAAGTTCCATTTCGGTCTCATTGCTGCGACCGTGAACGGTGAGATCATCGCTGGCCAAACAGAATCGGCGACCGTGCTATTCGCTCAGCGAGATCGTCACGGTCTGCGTACGTTTGCGGACAGCCTCGCTAAGTGAGAAACCTGAGCGCTGTTGCCGACATCTCGCGATCATTGTGCGCCGCACCGGCAACCGTCTCGATCCTCCAGCCGAACTCCACGCCTAATCGCTTTGCCGCCTCCTTCCCGGTTTCGAGGAAGAATCTGCCACGTTCGAGACGGTGAGTTCCTTGATCCAGGGCCTCGGGTGTTCTGCGCAAGCTGTGGTGCCCTTGATCGACATCCTCTTCACCCAAGAGAATCACCAATCGTTGCTCTAGTGCACGAGCCAAGTTGGAACTCGCTACCGGGGCATCCGCCACTCCGTATGGGCACTCAGTTTCCTGACAAGGCAGCGTGTACCAACCCGCGTTTGCTGCGACTGCCACGTCAAAACTGGCTTCTGGATGAAACAAAACTAACCGATGCACAAATTGCGCTCCTGCCGAATGCCCGTAAATTCCGAAACATTCTGCCGTGAAGGGCGTACTCAGACGAATAGCCTCGAACAGTAATTCGATGCGGTGAAAGGCCCAGTCCTCCTCAGCGTTGAAATCATTGTTAGCCTCGTCATTCACAATCCCGGCTAGATTATAATCGGCATCTGCCGGATAGAATTCCCGATCAAACTCAGGAGCAATCAGAAGAAAACCATGCTCGTTCGCATGATCTTGCCAACGGTCACGATAGCGCTCTCCATCGCGCAAAAGACCGTGCATCACGAAAACGATCCGCGCGTTCTCATCAACAGATGGAGGCCAATAATAGTGAACCGTTAACGGCGCATGCTCGCCATCGGGAAACTGATCGAACACGAACGAACCTGCCCCGGATGAAATGGACACGGGTTTGAGTTGGAGGGCGTTAAACAAGGATCTCACTCATCTGGTTGAGGTCGCGCGATAGGTTATCGAAAACCGGCACGTTGGTGAACTGCGCCAGCTCCTCGCGAGCCAACGGGGCGCTTGAGCAGACGCCTGAAATCGCATCTGGCTGCAGGCCGAACCGCTACTTCAGGACTTGGGCACCGCCAATCGCCCCTAACGCATCACCTGCACAGAATATCAGCCGGTGGATTCGCGCCTTCACATCATCACTAGCCAATAGCATCGAGGTTTCGCGTTGCAAAATACCGTCGGCCAATTCCACGATCCAGTAGTTGTTCGCCATGTTACCGTATTTCAGGTCTGTCTCGTTGAAAATACGCAACAGTTCTTCTTCAGAGCAAAGATAGGTCGAAGGATAACCGAAACTGGTGAAATCGTTATAAACTGAAGCACCCGCATCGTTCATGTGCAGCACGTCTTTGAGCGACGCGGTGCCGGTGATCTTCGAGGCTCGCACATCATAGCCCATCGCCGAAAGTGCCCAACAGCAGGCGGATGCGGTGACACTCTTCCCAGAGTTCATCGCCGTGCCTGTCACCAGAATGAGTTTAGCTCGTTTCTTTCTCGGATCTTTTGCGATTTTATTAGGTTTAAAAGCTGGAAAATTACGCGTATTTAAAACCTGACCGGCCTTATCCATGACGTACCCCAGCACGCGAATCCGCGTCGGATCCTGAAGGATAGAGTTCTTGTGTCGCACCTGACCAATCACCCCGGAACGCGCCATCCAATCGACCTCTGGCAACGGCACCTCTGGCACCACGCCTTCGTAGTGATCCGGGGCGTAGCGATTCCCAAAGACAAAGATTGCCTTGCTCCCAACATGAATCTTGTGAATGCGCCCAGAGCGGTTTTCCAGGCTCTGGTGGTGGCCGAGCCGCGTCACCCTGCCGTAGACGACGTCCCCTACCTCGGGGGATTTCTCCACCGCCTGGTAGGCAGTGACTTGGTTCTTCTTGATGGTGAAAGCGGAACTTGGGGTGATGTACCCCGGAGGGATCTTCTTCATCGTTTATGGCAAATCCGAGCTGTAGATCGGAAACTGATGCTATAACTAGATGAAGAGTTTGTCTCAATTTGTTTTGAGATTTTCAATGGCCGCCGGGACTTTACACGAGCTTCCTCGTCTGCCCTAATTCACAATGGCTTCACGCTTGCAGTGTGGCGACTGAACCCCTGAGCTTGTGCATTGAAGAAGAGTGGCGGGGGCGAATCCGGAAATGACCTCTGTAATGACCGAAGAACCAGGCTATTTCCGGCTATCAATCTTGGGAGCGCCATGAACCTATCGCTTTTCCAAGACACGTTTCTCAGCAGCGCCTAAGATCCAGAACTATAAGAAGCCGTTGGCAGAAGGCGATGAGCTTTTTCAGTAGCAAGGTTTCTTAGCAACTTCGTAAAGTGAGCTTGCAATATGACGGCGCATTTCTCCCTGCATTTTATGTAAGTCACTCACCAACAATCGTTTAACTCGCAGTCGAATTCTGGCACTACATCTGCGAATTTGACTGAAACTCTTATGGTATTTCCTCCTCATCGTTCACTCGATCCTGAACTGCTATCCGCCATTGGCCGTATGGCCCAGGCAGATGGGATTGAGGCGATCGATTCGCTTCTTAGGGAACTGATTCCTAAGATCACTTCGGCTCACGAGATCCAACTCATCGTTCAGCCTGAGGATGGCGTTGCTAGACAATCGATTGAGAAGAACGAGCGAATCGTGGTCAAGTCAGTTAGGTCAAAGACCGATGGCGAAACTACCGTTTTGGCGGCATGGCCTCTTGGCACTGGTGAAAACCCTCCAGTGGCGATGATGGTTCGTTGGACAGATGGGAATGAAGGCAGCGACGAAGAGATGGCGCTGTTAGATGAAATCGTCGCCCTCGTCGATGCTGCTATGAAGCGCTCACGCGTGCGAAATGAACTCGAAATCCTCACAGAGTCTCGTACGCAGTCTGTTCAGGCAGTGAATGATGAACTTGAGACCTTTGCCTACACCATGTCACATGATCTGAAGACGCCACTGACGATCATGAAGACTTCCATCTGGACGGTGAAGCGACTGTTAGGAAATCAGTTAGACCCGCGAAGCGCAATTGCCATGAATCGCTTGGAATCAACTGTTGAGCGAATGCGTGATCAAGTGGATGGCATGCTCCACATGTACCGGCTTACCAAGGACGACTTGAGCCCGGAAGAAGTGGACGTGTCAACACTTTGTCAGGACCTTCTCAATGAACTGCATACTGCCGACGCCAAGAGAAACCTTCAGGTAGAGATTACCCCTGGACTAACAGTGCGTGGCGATCCCGTGCTCCTGCGAGTGGTTTTCACCAACCTGCTTGATAATGCTTGGAAATACACTTCCAACAATGAAACCACTGAAATCACGGTTGGGGCAACCCGCGATCCGAACGGGGGTTTAGTGCTCTTCGTTAGGGACAACGGTGCTGGATTTGACATGGCAAAGGAGGAGTTGCTCTTCAGTGTCTTCCAACGTCTCCACGGCGACGACGAGTTCGAAGGCTCAGGCATCGGGCTGGCTTCAGTGCAGCGGATTATCAATAAGCATGGAGGCCGCGTGTGGGCGGAGAGCAAGGCCGGTCAAGGGGCGACTTTCTTTTTCAGCCTTCCGGACGAGCTGCCTTCGGATGGGTCAACCAGCTAGCGATTTCATGGATTCTAATAGCCGATCAATCGTCGCCAGAAGGTCATTGGGATTGAATGGCTTATCGAGAAACGCCGTGACGCCAGCCGTGAACATCGTCGCTCGCCGATCTTCAGCACTCACGCCGATAATCGGGATGTTATTGCCCTCATCACGTAGTTGCTGGGCCAGTTCCTCGCCATTAGCACCTGGAAGGTTACTGTCTAGTAAAACAAGATCCAGAGGGCACTGGGTGAGAATGCCTAGTGCCTCTTCCGCATCGCTAGCTTTCACACAATGAATCCCACTGATTTCAAGAACGGCTTCAACGCTATCGCGAATGCCTTCA
>JAACDM010000208.1 GCA_009936795.1 Verrucomicrobiaceae bacterium
ATCGGGCCTGCGGAATCACTAACATGGATTACGCATGGTTGAAATTTCGGCAGCTCTCCATCCAGCAAACTTGACGGAGCGCCAAAAAATAGACCGCCGGATACTGTGGGGAATACAAGAGTCTTGTTCGAACTTGCGAAAACAGGCGGAGAAAGATCTACGAGGACAGCATACACCATCGTATGAATTGCCATCACTACTCCGCAAATCGTCAGATTGAATCGCGCCCTCACGAATAGCAGCGAAGTGATCCCAGGAAACAATGGGCCTGACAACGTTAGCCATCGAGTAACGTCATCCCACTTACTCTCCCGATTCGTATCTGAAAATGCCCCTATACAAAGCCAACCGAGCTGAGAGACATTGGTTTCAAGGGTAGGCATGCGGAAAGCTAGTGTTGCGCGCGCCAAGTTCATTTAACTAAAGCTATCAGCGAGTTTCTCGAAGATTTGTTCCGGAGTTGCGACCCAGGCGAATGGTTTGGAGCCCTCGTTGTGAGCTTCAATGTATCGCATGATCGCATCCTCAAGCTCTTCCACTGATCGAAAGCTTCCTCTGCGAATTCTTTGTGATGGGATTAATCCAAAGAAACGCTCCACCTGATTGATCCATGATGCACTAGTCGGCGTGAAGTGTATTTCAAAGCGCCCATTGCGTGCGAGCCATCTGCGTATCGCAGGAGTGTTATGAGTTGCGTAGTTGTCTACGATCAGATGAATGGTCTGCCCCTCCACTACAGGACATTGCTTGTCGAGGTGCTTTAGGAACTTCAAAAATTCCTGATGCCGGTGCCTCGCATGGCACTGCCCTATCACACGACCTGTTGCTACTTCCAAGGCCGCAAACAATGATGTTGTCCCGTGACGAACGTAATCGTGCGTTTGATGCTCTGGACTGCCAAGATCCATCGGCAATACAGGCTGCGCGCGTTCCAAAGCTTGGCACTGACTCTTCTCGTCAACGGAGAAGACTAAGGCTTTGTCCGATGGATTAAGATAGAGTCCTACAATATCACGGACCTTCTCGGCGAACATGGGATCCTTGGAGAGCTTGAATCCCCTTACAACGTGCGGCTTCACTCCAAAAGTCCTCCAGATCCGTCCTACGGTGTCCTGTCCGACGCCTACTTCCTTAGCCATTGTTCTCCGGCTCCAATGGGTGTGTTCTTTTGGAGTGCCCTCAAGAGTCTTCGTGAGAATTGCCTCTACTTTCTGGTCACTGATCGTCCGTGGATGCCCACTACGTGGCGCATCCACTAGTCCGTCTAACCGGTCAGCGGCGAACCGCTCTTTCCATTTGCCGACGGTTTGCGACGTGATATTCAGTTTCACTGCCACATCTTTGTTCATCTTTCCTTCGGCACATGTAAGAATGACACGTGCTCTCAACGCTTCGCGTTGGGATGATTTCGGCCGAGAAGCCATCAATTCGAGCTTCTCACGTTCACGTTCTGACAGATTGATAGTAGAGGCAGTTCTTCCCATGCGAAGAGTCTAGCAATCATCGAACGCTAAGTAAACACGATACCTTTACGAACTTGTCGCGCGCGGCACTAGGAGAATCTCTCTTTAAGCAGAACGTCTATGGTCTGCGAATCCCGGCTGGCGGGAAACGTCGACCACATGGTTGATGTTGTAGTTAGAATTCATCGCTGGAAACTACGAAAGAAGCCGGGATTCGCAGCACCAAATTGTTAGCCTAGTTTGTTCCATGTAGGTTCAACTCAGAAGCTGCGGCTCCGATATGATCGGAGTAGCCCCAGCCAACCTTGCCCTTCGTCCGTTCATTAAGCGCGGCAAAGCGTATGACGAACTTCGAATGATCAGAATCCTTCAAACTAGAGCCAACCTCAATGACTTTGTCTACCATCGTGCACATTGAATCATAAAACGCTTCGTCTATGTCTCCATACGCCAACGTTTGATTCGCACCAGCCTCAAGATAGTGAAGCATAAGATCCACGACTCCCCATGTGCCCGAGGGATTTGCTCGCTTGTAATCGGATATCGCTTTACGACCTCGTCGCAGCTCGATGGGGTCTTCCACTTTAGGATCAATCGCTTCGGATATTTCCTTCTTGTATGCAGAAATCGAAGCCGCTTTGTCATCTCCAAGGGCAGCCTCCAGAAATGTTTTGTTAGTTCTGTTAAGATCGTAGAGGCATTTGATCACGCGGAGACACTCCTTGCGATCACGCTCGACCAGTTCACGTTTTATGTCGGACCAAGGCATTTTAAGGCTAACGTCAGAGTCCAGTCACGCCCTGCCGGGGGCGTGCTCCGAAATCGGGTTAAAGGTTGAAGTGATCATGGCGCTTTCGACTCGCGGCGGGCAGGGCGTTGATCTGCGACGTCTTGTTCGGCTTCTTGGATACTTG
>JAACDM010000209.1 GCA_009936795.1 Verrucomicrobiaceae bacterium
CGCGGCGAGGCGGCCACATCGATCAACTTGGATCGGAAGAAAAGCCAGTCGACGAGCGCAAGTTGATGACGATCAGCGCTTCCGCTGTTCCATGCATCAACCGATCTATCAAAAAGGCGATTGTAGGCTGCATTTAGGTTTCCAGAATCCGTCAGCGCAGCCTTGAGATGCGCATTGGCAACAAAAGGGGTCTTCGGTTTGTCATGGCTAAATTGCACACGGCTCAAACTGAAGTTCGATTTGGGCGTAAATTCTACGTGTACACGGTGCCCGATGTATTTGCTTACATCGTGAGAGACCCAATGATAGCCGGGCTCTTTCGACTCCAGATTCTTGCGCAGGCGCCCACTGTGTAGTGGTCCCTGACAAACACGATGCGAGTCCACTGCGAGAAACATCTTGGCTTGGCCGCGATATCGGAACCACAAACGATCCCCTGTGACCTCAAACGTCTTGGTGCGAATGAGACCGGTGAACTTCTCGCTAAGCAAGTCGCTGTGGGCGGCAACTTCCAGAGCGAGTCCAGAAGGAAGGACGGTGCCAGTGGCCACGGGGTTCTTTCCAAAGCGATGACCACTGACATACCAACCAACATCTTTCATTGAATAATCGGCAATCACGTCCTTCGATTCATCAAAGATCCTTTCAATAGGAATGAGATCCAGCTCTCCTTTGCGCTCCGTTCCAATGACGGTCTGCTTGGCCAATTCGGCTTGGCTACGCTTCTCCTCATCCAACCAGCGCTCCAATGCTTGAGCAGTTTCTTTCTCTGTGAGCGGGTAGAGTGGATGGCCAAGAGATTTCGCTTCCTCTGTGACATAAGCGCCCCAATCAATGTCGCCATCCGCCCGCTTGAGGAAATACTCGCGACTCATGGCCTGGCGTAGGGCTTGGTCTTCCCTCTTCTGGATGTCCGCAAGAGTCGTGGCAGCCTCGGCCTGAGCCTCAGGGTCGGAAACATCAGCTATCTGATAATTCGAGCTCTGCAAGTAACCAAAGAGGCGATAGTAGTCTTTCGTCGTGATGGCTTCAAATTTGTGATCGTGACAACGCGCACACATCACTGTCTGCCCAAGGAAGGCTTTGGAGAAAACATCGATCTGATTCGACAGCCGCACACATTCGTCCTCTCGAATATCCACAGGAGAGTGGGTGGCCTCGCCAAGATGCCAGAAACCGGTTCCTTGGATGGACTCGTTCACACGGCTCTTGGCATCAATGCGAGGTTTCTCTACAAGATCACCAGCGACATGTTCGACGAGAAAGTCATCGTAGGGCACATCAGCATTAAAAGCGCGTATAACATAATCACGATAACGCCAGGCATGTGGGATAGCGAAATCTTGTTCGTGGCCCCACGTCTCTGCGAAACGAACGAGGTCCAACCAATGCTGTCCCCAGTGTTCGCCAAAGTGTTGGGATTTCAAGAGGTCGTCGACGACAGCTTCATAGGCACCCTCGGTGGGCTCGGCCATGCAGGCTTTCACCTGCTCGGGTGTCGGCGGCAACCCGGTGAGGTCAAAGAAGACGCGGCGAATGAGCACCTGAGATGCGGCGGCACCGTTCGGCGTGAGCTCGGCCTCTTCCAATTTGGCGAGGATGAACGGGTCGATTGATTGCTGAGGCCAATCGGTCTCTTTCACAACAGGCTTGGTAGGCAAAGTCACCTTTTGCCAGGCCCAGTGGGCCGACTTGCGCGCAGCGACGTCGATACTATCAGCTGCCTTGGCGACTGCCTCGCGTCCGCCCTCACGAGGGTCATAAGCGCCGTCGGCAACCCATTGCGTCAGGTCGGCTATCTGCGCGCCTGTGAGGCGTTTCTTCGGAGGCATCTGGAGGTCCGTTTCCTCATAGCCGATGGCGCGGATCATCAGGCTCGCTTCTGGATCCCCGGGAACCAGCGCTGGGCCTGAGTCGCCACCAATCTGCCAGCCGGCCTTAGAGTCGAGTAGAAGGCCTGCTTTCTGCTTCGTGTCTGCCGCGTGGCACTTGTAGCACGCCTCGGCCAAGAGCGGGCGAATCTTGGTCTCAAAGAAGGTGGCCTGAGGTTCTTCCGCCAGTGCCGGGAGAACCGCCAGGGACATCAGGAGGAAACAAAGTGATCTCATGGTTCAATGAACCCCATAAATCTAGAAACGATAGCTGCGAGAAGACCAGATTTCAGAGAAATCCATCCCCCAGGAACGCAGAACGCCGCCAGGAATGCTCCCAGCGGCATCTACAAACATTGTCGTAATCGGGAGGAGCTGTTTAGCCCTTCTTGAGCGAATCACGGATTTCTCGGAGAAGTTGGATGTCCGCAGGATCTTCTTTGACCTCGGGCTCCGGCTCACCCTCAATGGCAAGACGAGCTTTGTTCACCATCTTGATCATGATGAAGATGCAGAAAGCGATAATGACGAAATCAAAGGCCGATTGAAGAAAGGCACCGAGTTTCACCTCAGCAGCGCCTTCTCCTTCTCCCATCTTGTAGGCCAGCTTTTCGGCAAAGTTCACGCCACCCGTGGCAACGCTGACAATCGGCATGATGACGTTTTCCACAAGGGAGGTCACGATCTTGCCAAAGGCTCCACCGATGATGACACCGACGGCCATGTCCATGACGTTGCCCTTCATGGCAAAGTCTTTGAATTCACTGATAAATCCCATGGTAATAACAGTTTTAAGTTTGAAGCAGGTAAGGCTCTAAGACATTCATCATGAATGCCTTACAATCTATTAGATTACGGAACGAACGATTTAAGTCACACCTAATTTGCTATTTCGTCTTAAATATACCTATTCGTTTGTTCTCTCCTGCGCTTAATCACTGTGCCCTATGATTACGTACCTTAGCGGCGAGCTTGTCGAAAGTCTGCCTAACCAAATAACCTTGGATGTGAACGGCGTGGGCTATCAGGTGCTCATTCCTCTCTCAACCTATGACGTCCTTGGTCATCAGAAAGGTCGCATCAAGATCCTCACACACCTTCATGTGCGAGAGGATGCCCACATTCTCTACGGATTTGCGACTGCTGCCGAGCGCGACCTCTTTCGCCTACTCATCCAGCGCGTGAGTGGCGTGGGGCCAAAGATCGCGCTCGCTGTGCTCAGCGGCGTGTCCGTAGACGAGTTCCAGGCAGCTGTGGTGCGCGGAGATGTGGAGTGCATTTCCCAAGTGAAAGGCCTGGGTAAGAAGACAACGGAACGCATCGTTCTCGAACTGAAGGACAAGGTTGGCGTGGTCGAAGCCTGGGGGCACGCCTCAGGTGGCGAAGCGACTCAGGAGAGTGTCTTTAACGACGGTCTCCTCGCCCTCATCAATCTGGGATACAAACAAACCGAGGCGAACAAAGCCATCGCTCTACTGCGCAAGAGTGGCGAATTCTCAGGTGACTCCACCGTAGATGAAATCATTCGCGCTGGCTTGCGAATCCTGAACTAGAGGCGAGAGAATGCGGGACGCATGACCGACGACGACGCCAAGGCTCGCATTGACGCCCTCCATAGCGCTTTCCCCAGAGAAGGTCTCTTTTCAGAGAAGACCTGGCGCTGGTCTCCAAAGCCCTTTCCTCTGCCCAGATCGACTGTCAAACAACTCGAAAGGTTGGGCCCTTTGCTGCGTCGATTTCAGGCCACTTGCAATACCTTCTATCAGCGAAGCCTAAAGGGCACCTTGCCAAGCTGGATCTCGGAGTATGTCGATACGGGCAAGCCCGAATGGCTGCTGGAAATGTCCCGCGACAGCGCGATCAGGGACGACTTGCCCCAAGTCATTCGGCCGGATCTCCTCCTCACTGAGGATGGGCTTGCCATGACAGAGATCGATAACGTTCCGGGCGGCATCGGCGTGACCGCTTGGCTAAACGAAGTCTACAGTCAGTGGGACCCTAACAATCGCTTGATCGGTGGCAAGACGGGCATGCTTGCTGGCTTTCGTCGGATCCTCATCAAGGGCGGTGATCTACTTATCTCGGACGAGTCCGACGACTACCGTCCCGAGATGACTTGGTTAGCGCGACGGCTTAACGAGGTCTTCTTTCATGAAGGCACCATCTGGCGCGCCCTCAAGGCGGATGACTTTCCTGCGGCGCACTACCGTGCGGTGTATCGCTTCTTCGAACTCTTCGACTTAGACAACATCGTGGGAGCACGTCACCTGGGTCAACAAGTCAATGAGGGCATTGCTAAGGTCACCCCGCCTTACAAACCCTATCTAGAAGAGAAGCTCTGGTTAGCCCTTTTTCACTCACATTTGCTTCGTCCACACTGGATTCGCGAACTCCGTGCAAGCAATGAGCAATTTCTCCGCACCATCATTCCAGAATCCTGGGTCGTCGATCCCTCGCCCCTACCACATCATGCGGTTCTGCCAGGGCTGAACATCAACCACTGGGACGAACTCGCTGACTTCACTCAAAGCGAACGCCAAC
>JAACDM010000210.1 GCA_009936795.1 Verrucomicrobiaceae bacterium
AGAAAATCTCCGCTAATTGTTCGCGCTGACAGACCGTGATCCGAGCGGCGATGGTCCACTTACCATTGAATTCGATGCCTCGTCTTCCTTTGATCAGTCGTCCTCGCCTTGGTCCTCAAAGATTTCTTCCAGCTCCTCCGCAATGCGCTGATCGCGATTGGTTTCAAGATCCTTAATCTCGGCTGCGATGCCCGTGACTTCCTTACGGAGCAATTCCAATTCGATTTTGGTCATCTTGAGATCGTAATCGAAGCGCTCCACCACTTTGCTCCTGAGTGCTTCCCGAACTCTCAACCTGGACTCCTCATCCGGTGCACGGCCCCACTCGATCTCTAGTTTCTCAATCTGCAACCCTATACGACGCCAGCATAATTCCCGGTCAGCGGCTTCTTTTCCATCCTCGGAAAGCGTCTCATGATAGGCCTCGACCACCTCGGCAGCCTCTTTCATCGCTCCCTGATAATGATCCAAGGGCTCTTGCTTGCGTATGTGCTCTAGCAAAACAATCGCTTCAGGGAGATGTTGCTTCAAAAAGGTTTGTACTTCCTCGAGCGTAAGCTCAGGCCGCTCGTCGTCGGGTTCACTTTGGGCGACGGCGATGGCGCTGCATGTCCAGAGCGTCCAGGCGAGGATGAAGCAATAACGGATCGTTTTCATAACTAACAAGAAATTAACTCAGGTAGATTCAGCGCATGGTTCGTTTCTTGGCCAGAAGTCCACGGATTCTCCCAGCGCGTTCCCAGGCGGCTTTGACGCGTGCGTTTGATGACTGCGGTGAGCGACTTGCAAACAAGCGCTCTGAGAGCAGAGGCTCGTTGGCCATCTCTGCAATCTCCACGGCCTTTTCAGCATCGGTGGACTGCTCTGGTGAGATCCGAGCGGTGGCAGGTGCCTGAGGGGTGGACCATGGCTGCATGACTAACAGCCCTGCCGTAGCCAAGACAGCGAAGCCGGCGGCTAAGGCAGCGATTCGCAAGGGTTTTGGCAAGACGGTGATCTTCGAAGTGCGCTGGTAGCGGGCAACAGTGTCCTCCGTTATGGGGTCTCGAGATTCTTCCTGCGGCACGTCCTGGATTGCCTCTTGCAAAACGCAAAGTTTCTCCAAATAAGCGGCGGCTTTGGGATCGCACTGAAGTTGTGCTTCTACTGCCTGCACGCGGTCGGCATCCAGTTCGTTGCTCCAATAGAGCAAGAGCTCGTCTTCGGTAACCTTCGAGTTCATACGGCGAATGATTGTGATAGCAAGGCGCTCAAGCGCTGTCTGGCGTTCCGCATCCGTCCAAGCACGGTGCCCAGCGGCGCGTCAATGACGCGGGCGATCTCTTTGAAAGGCATCTCTTCTTGCGTACGCAAGAGAACTACTTGGCGCTCTTTAGCCGGGAGTTTGGCAATGGCATCTTGCAATGCGGATACCCGTTCGCTTTGCATGAGTTGATCGCTTGGCGTGGCGTTCATGTCAGTCTCAGGAGGAGCATCCAAGCACCGTTCTGGCGATTCATGAATCTCGATCCGTTTGCGCCTGCGAACGATATTGATGGCTTCGTTATGACCGATACGATATAGCCAGGTTTTGAACTGGCATTGTTGCCTGAATTGCGGAAGGTTCCTGAGGGTATTGCAGATGGTTTCCTGTTTCGCGTCTTCCGCATCTTGATGATGTCTCACGGTTTGCCAGAGGAAATTGTACAGCCCACGCTCGTAGCGTCCTAGCAGCGTCGCCGCGGCGGAAACGTCACCGTGCGCACAATAGTTGTTGATGAGAGTCATGTCGTCCACCCGAGGTCTGTGGCAGCACTGACGGGCAAGCGTGAGATTTATTGTCATTTTTTTATGCCACGAATCCACGATATTTGAATGAAGGATCATCTTTCGACAACAGGTCGGAGACGTCGGACCATCCTAATAGTTGATACTTCGATCAAATATCGTGATTTAGGCCTAAATATCAATTATTGTGGAATGAGACAGTCCAACCTTGCTGATCCTCGCAAGTACAACCCACCTATGGTGATGCTGATTTCCACCCGCATTCGTCAGTTGCTCCTCGGCGGGGACGTTCAGAAGGGCACGGATCGCCTGGCCACCTGCGCAATCAACCACGCACGTGCCGGAGGAACGCTCTTTCGTTTGAGCCAGAGGGAGGATTCGCCATCTGCGAGCTCGTGCTCATTGAGCTCTACATGCTGTTACGAAATCCCGCCATCCTCAAGAAGCCCCTGACACCTCCACAAGCGGCCAACTTCTGCGACCAGTTA
>JAACDM010000211.1 GCA_009936795.1 Verrucomicrobiaceae bacterium
GCCTAACCTGGGGAATCAACCTTCCACCCGATGTTGGGCCATCTCGCCCGGGAGCGCTAGCAACACCTCACCCTTGTAGCCCGCTTGGGCACGCTCGGATTCCACGGCCTCGAGAATTTGCTCGTGACTATAGCGCGTAGAAAAGTGACCCAGAATAAGCGTGCGACATTCTAATTCTTCAGCCATCAACAGGACGTCCGGCAGACGACAGTGACGGTGCTTGACCGCAAGCTCGCTTGTTTCATCGTTACTCAGAAAAGTCGCCTCGTGAGTCAGACAGGGCACCTCATACCAAAGCTCGGCATTTGGCGAAGCCGCATCTCCAGAAAAGCCTAGCAGCGGTCTACAGACCTCTCTCGTCACAGATTCTTCCCCAAGTTCTTTCTTCAGGGCGCCAATCTCCAGTCCCGATAGGTGGCGATGCTCATCGAGAAGGCGCCGACGCTTTTCGACCAACCGATAACTCACCGATTTGCACAGCCCTGGTGCGGCTTCGATATGTTCGTTGGGCAAGACGTCCAAGAACCTCCCCTTCTCTACAGGCACTTGATCACCTTCTCGCACGGGTATCCACTGGGGTTTGCCTTCCTACTGAAGATCAAATCGCCTTGAGAACTCGGCAAGCGCAGGAACAGAGCCGCAGTCTGCAGGGTAATAAATTACGGGAAGCTGGCCACGCCCATTGAGCTGGAGGAAGTTGAGAAGATCAGACGAATGATCCCAGTCCACATGACTCAACGCTATCCTTCTGACTTTGCGCCCTTTCTGCCCAAGCCCAGCACTGACACCATCCCCACAGTCGAAGAGTAGTCCCCATTCTTCAAGCAACCACCACGTCGCATAGAGCGCGTTCGAGTAGCCTTTGATCGTTAGTGCCATGTTCATCTATCACGATGGCGGCTGCGTCAGGCAACTAACTCTTCTCAGCCCACTGCGGAATTTTGAGCTCAAAGTCCGGAATGCGCACCATGACAAGGCTACCATCCTCGGCTTCTCCAAAGAAGGAGCCCGTGGCTCGACTGTCGTCGCCAATCACGTGGTAACTGTTATATGTAAACTCATCGCCAGGCTTGATGACCGGCTCCTGATTCACCACGCCATCCCCTTCCACTACGATCCACTCATTGTTCGCTTGGCAAATAACCCACTTCCGACCTAAGATGCGAACTTGCTTCTGGGATTGGTTGATGATCGAAATGAAATAGACGAAAGGGTGCGGACGATCTGCCGGAGCTTCAAGGTTAGGCATGTAGATGACGTCATCCACCTTCACAGAGAGCCCAGCCACTTCCTTGAATTCGTTTTCAAATTTCGACACCCTCAACAATTATTCTAATTAATTAAGATGGCAAGAACACAGTCGAAGGGAAATTATCTCGAATTTGGGAAATATGTCACAACTGAAACTCCCATAGCTCTAACAATTGCAGGATCTGATAGTTCTAGCGGTGCTGGGCTTCAAGCTGATTTGAAAACCTTTACCGCGGCGGAAGTTTACGGGCTAACCGTGGCAACTGCCGTGGTGGCCGAGAACCCGCTGGAAGTCAGACTCATCGAACCTGTTTCTACCGTAGTGTTAGAAGCACAATTGGACCTTCTCTTCGCTTGCTATCCAATCGCTTCCGTAAAGACGGGCATGTTGCCAAATGCGGAGCAAATAACGGTGATCATCAAACACCTGGAAACCTGGAAGTCCTCCCATCCAAACGGAAATCTTGTGGTTGATCCCATTATTCAGTCCTCAACCGGATCCCCACTCATCAAACCCGGGGCACTGACATGCCTCGTCGACCAACTTCTTCCGATGGCTGACCTCATCACGCCAAACATTCCAGAGGCTAAAACCCTTCTCGGGGCCGAGACAACCGATCCTGAGAAGTTGGGCAGCGACCTCGCAGCGCGTTTTGACGCGGCCGCCCTGCTCAAAGGAGGGCACGGTTCCTCCAACACCACAGCTTCTGATCTTCTCATTACGGAGGATGGAATCACTTGCTATGAGACAAATAGAATTCCAGGAGGTCACCGCTTGCACGGTACTGGCTGCACTCTTTCTGCAGCCATTACAGCCTACCTCGCTCAAGGAAACGCGCTCGAAGACGCCGTGGCTCACGGAAAGGCATACATCACTAATGCCATCTCCCACGCATTTCATTGGGGCCCGGATCTAGCGGCACTCGGTAGGCCCCGCTGATACCTGCTTGATGCGAGTGTAAGGCCAACCCCGAACTGCCATTCTATCAAAGCTACGACGCGCTTCCTAATCGTTCTCGGCTTCTCCATGCCCGGAGGCCTGCGCCTGATGGATTCCATCAGTCACGTAGAGAACGGCCGATAGAAACGTGAACGTGCCAGCTATCGCTAAGATGACCTGCTTGAGAACACCCTCCGGAAATTGCAGCATCACCCAAGCCAGAAGTACCATCTGGAAGCAAGTAGCCACTTTGCCTGTCCAATGGGCGCGAATCCTAACGTGACCCGCCACATGATTCAGAAGAAGAGCCCCCAAGATCAAAAGCACGTCTCTGCTGATGATAATCGTTGTCAGCCAGAGCGGCAAACCGCCGGGCCAAGATGAGAACGTTAAAGTAATCACGGCCGCCAGCATGAGTCCTTTATCTGCAGCCGGATCCAAGATCTTGCCCAGACGACTATGCTGATTGAACTTTCTAGCAATATACCCATCCAGGGCGTCGCTCACTGACGCCAAAATAAACGTGGCAACGGCAAGCCATCGATACAATTCGACCGGCGTACCTTCGCTCACCGTCTGACCATAGTAAACTGCAAATCCCACAAAGACAGGGATCAGCAGGAGCCTTCCTATGGTGATCTTGGTCGCTGTCGTGATCGAGCGTTTCGACGATGGCCCGTCCGACTTGTTCACGGGTTCATTTTCTAATCTTGGGGAGTCAATCTAACAATACAATCAGGATCATTGAGAATGACATAGAGATAGCCATCAGGAGCATCGGTCACATCACGAACACGCCCGTAATCTTTGAGAATTATTTCCTGCTCCACCACTTCTTGGTCGATCAAACGTAAACGCCTGACTTCCTTCTGCTTCAACGCTCCGACAAATAGGTCATTCTTCCATTTGGAAAACCGATCTCCTCGGTAGAAACTCAGACCACATGTCGCGATGGAGGGCGTCCAATAGGTTACCGGTTGGTCCATACCTTTGCGATGGGTCTCTGAAGTCATCGGCGTGCCATTGTAGTTCATGCCATAGGTAATCAATGGCCATCCATAGTTCGCTCCTCGCCGAATAAGGTTCAACTCATCACCTCCACGAGGACCATGTTCGGAATCATAGAGCTGCCCGTCGCGCGAGTCGATGTCCAAGCCCTGCGGATTGCGATGGCCATACGACCAGATCTCGGGCAAGGCACCTTCTTGACCGACAAACGGATTGTCCTTGGGCACACGACCATCGTCATGCACGCGGAAGATCTTCCCGGCAGGATTGTTGAGATCTTGCGCAATTTCAAGCCCTCCCCGTTCGCCAATGATGAAGTAGAGATAGCCTTGATCTAACACAAATCGCGTTCCGAAGTGCGCTCCAGAACTCGTGTAGTGAGCCTTATCTGCTTTGTAGATCCATTCCTGATCAACCCACGCGTGATCCTTGATACGTCCTCTTACGACAGCTGTCTGCGTATGAATCTTAGGCTTCTTCTTTCCAGCGATCTCCTCGCGCCAGCCATCTGAAAAGCCCAGGTAGATCCAGCCATTGCTAGCGTAGTCCGGATGTGGAGCCACTTCTAGCATTCCCCCTTGACCATGGAGAATGACCTCAGGTGTTCCTGCAACCGGCTTGGGATTAAGAGTCCCATCAGCTTCAATGATGCGAATACCACCCGCCTTCTCGGTTACCAGTTTTCGTCCATCAGGCAAGAACGCCAACGCCCAAGGATTCTCTAGTCCTTTCTCCACAACCATTTCAAAGATATAGTTGTGGTGCTTCGTCTTTGTGACCTTGCCAGGCTCAGGTACCGGAAAGTTCATACCCTTTACTTTCGTCTCTTTCTCCTTCTCTCGAATGAAGATGACCATCGCTCGGATCTGATCGTGTGATAGGATACCTTCCCGAGGCGTCATTCCCAACTCGAGATTACCCTTGGCAATCGATCGGAAAAGATCTTCATCGCTACCTCCATGTTTCCATTCGCCATCAACAAGCGAACCGCCTTGACCACCCTCAAACTTTTTCCCATGGCAGTTCGCACAATACTGGCCAAAGATATCTTGAACTTTCATCTTCGATAAATCCGGACCTGTGTCATCCGCAGCTACGAGAATGGAGCCGAGAAGAAACGGCGTTAATACGACCGGGACGAGAAATCTGGAGAACATCATGGTTCCATAAAACGCCCGTTCTTTCGCCGGATCAAGCATGATCGGACACGGCAACCTAGGGCCGCATGATTCGCGCCTTGACCACCACTGTCCGTGTGTAGAATACTTCCATGACATCTCCTCTATCCCGTCGCTCATTCATTGGGAAATCCACAGCCACGGCAGCCATCGCAACAACTGCTGCCAGCTTACATCATCGACTGAATGCTGCGGAAGAACGCGGTGGCCTGAAAGGCCGAGTCAATCATTCTGTCTGCAAGTGGTGCTATCCTAAGATTGATTTAGAAGACTTCTGCGTGGCGGGACAGGAGATAGGACTGACATCTGTCGATCTCATGCAACCGAGCGACATGAAAGTCTTGAAGAAACACGGCCTAACGTGCGCTATGGTCAGCAACCCCACTATCGAGGGGCTCGGTGGCAAGAAGTTAGGAGGCATTGAACGCGCTTGGAACCGCGTGGAGCACCACGACAAGTTAGTCGAAGCTTACACCGCACAGATCGATGCCGTAGCAGCTGTTGGTCTCGTCAACCTGATCTATTTCTCAGGCAACCGTGACGGCTTAGCGGATGAACTTGGCATTGAGAATTGTGCCAAAGGGCTCAAGCGTATCATGAAACACGCTGAGGCCAAGAACGTAACCATCTCGATGGAATTGCTCAATAGCAAAGTTAACCATCCAGACTATCAGTGCGACAAAAGCGCTTGGGGTGTTGAGCTCTGCAAAGCGATTGGCTCAGACAACTTCAAACTGCTTTACGCCATTTATCACAAGCAGATCATGGAGGGCGACGTCATCGCCACGATCCGCGCGAGCCACCCTTACTTCTCGCACTACCATACTGGTGGTGTTCCAGGTCGCAATGAGATCGACGATAGCCAAGAACTCAACTACCCCGCAATCATGCAGGCTGTGGTTGCGACAGGCTTCAAAGGATTTGTAGCACAAGAATTTATTCCGAAGCGCGAAGACAAGATCGACTCCCTCAATCAAGGCGTTCGCATTTGCGACGTCTAGCCTAGAGTCACCAAAGGAGGGCTAGCAGCTCCACTAGATCACGTGAATGCAGCTCCTCTTGTAGCTGATGCTCGTGAATGACGGAGAAGTCCTCAAACGAGCTTGCGCGGCCATCGAGCAATAGGCTCGAACGGTATTTGACACCGCGAAGCGATGGCGGATTGAACGGCCCGTCACCCCGTTCGTCCATGAATCCTATTTCGTATGCTCTCGAGGTCGCACACAGAGGCGAACAGTGACAACTCACGCAATCGAGACGCTCGAAAATTTGCGCACCCTTTAAAATGGTCGGGTCGTCGATTCGTTTCACTGGAATCGGTGACAAGGATCTTAGAAAAGTAGCTAAATCGTTAGTTTCCTGGTCTGTGAAAGCCCGGCGGTCATGCATAGTCGTTTCGACGGACTTCCGGTTCTGAAATTCGAGCCGCTCGGCTTCCCCTGTCCATCCCATTGGTGCCGTGCCAGAAACTCCGCGAAATGAGAGGATGCATTTCGGTGGGCCATGGTGTCTATCGGATAAGGTATCCGCTAGCCCC
>JAACDM010000212.1 GCA_009936795.1 Verrucomicrobiaceae bacterium
ACACTTTATGAGTACCCGTTCCTCCCGTATTCCCATCCAACGCATCAACTGGATCACCAGCTTCTTCTTGGCTGGCACGATGCTCATTTCTCTAGTCGGAGTCCCCCTCTACCTCTGGCACTTCGGGATCGATTTCTTCCAGATCGCGCTCTTCATTTTTTATGTCTATGCCACAGGAATGAGCATTACGTTAGGTTACCACCGACTCTATTCGCATCGCGCCTTTGAAGCAAAAATGCCCGTTCGTCTTTGGACCTTGATCTTCGGAGCGTGCGCTTTTGAAAACTCTGCGCTTGATTGGGTGTCTGACCACCGGATTCATCATAAACACACCGATCATGATGAGGATCCTTACGACATTTCCAAGGGGTTTTTCTGGGCACATGTCGGTTGGTTGTTAGTCAAACTGCACCCCGATCCTCACATGGACAATGTGGCTGACATGCGCAAAGACAAGCTCGTTATGTGGCAACACAAGTGGGTGCAGCTCATCGCGGTTGTCTTTGGCTTCTTGCTTCCGGCTGCGCTTGGTTACGCCTGGAATGTGTGGATGGGAGCGAATGGGTGGGTTGGAGCACTTGGCGGTTTCCTCTTCGCTGGTGTCCTACGTGTGGTGGTCGTTCAGCACAGCACTTTTTTTATCAACTCGCTCTGCCACACTGTTGGTCGCCGTCCTTATTCAGGTAGTTCTAGTGCCCGGGACAGTGGGTTGATGGCCTTCTTCACCTTTGGTGAGGGCTATCACAACTACCACCACACATTCCAGTACGATTACCGGAACGGTATCAAGAAATTCAGTTTTGATCCCACGAAATGGGCTATTTGGTTGCTATCTAATGTGGGGCTGACCAGCAATCTAAAGCGTGTCCCCGTCGAGAAGATTGTTTTAGCGGAAATGGCTGAAGCGCGTCGTCAAGCTACCGCCCAAATCGAAGATGGTGGTGTATTGATCGCCACCAAGGTCTCTGATCATTACGACAAGATGATCGAATACCTGCACCACCTTAGCGAAGGCGTCACTGACAGCTATCATGAGCTCGAGGAGCTGGTCAAGACTCGTGCCAAAACCTCACGAAAGGCGATCAAAGCCTATCGTGCGGAGACTCGCGCGCTTCTCGATCACATTGCCCGCGTTGGTGCGCTCAAGGCTCAGCAGTCACCGGCCTAACGCTTCCAGATACCAAGTTCTTCGAGTTGCTGGCTAGCCTGCTCGGCCCACCCTCTATTTGCCGCTGGACTGGCTGGGCTAGGATGAAGTATGCAGCCCAGCTCAAGCTCCGGGTAGTCCGATAGGACCTCCTTGGCACGTTTTAAAGCAAAGCCGCCCACCCCAATGACCCACTTTGGTTGGAGGACGCTAACCACCTCAGCCAAATACTGGTCGCACAGGTCATAAACCACCTTGCGTTCCTCCTTGGACAGCTTGTCAGGCGTCCGGTTCCGTCCGGATTCTTCCATGAAGACGAGCGGGCAGAAATTTACCACAAAGTGGTCTTTAAAGAACTGTTCTACTTTGGGGTAGCGCTCCGAGAACAATCCCCACAATCGACGACCACTGACCTCCGATCGGGTGCACTCAAAGCCAGTGACCGGACGCTTGGGATGTTCTGGTTTTGGCTTCCCGATGCTCGTCTCAATCTTCATCCAGTCCCGGACAGCCGCCACTTCACCGAAGGGGACCGCTGTCTGGGCCATGCCAAACGGACCGGGATTCATACCGAGAAAAATGACTCGTTTCTTGGTGTATGCATACCGTTTGAGGAAGATCTCATGGGCAGCCCACCCGTATTCTAGCGGATTGTAGGTATGGGTCACGGGGTCCCCAAAGCTCAGTGTAGCGAGACTTCTGTTGAGACGTTTGGTCACCTTCATTAGATCAGCTGCTGTGCTCATGGCTTCGATTTAGCAACGTCTACGTCCTGGTGAAAGGATTTCCTTCTTGAACTGCAGCCGAACGATTCGACCATGCCCGAACATGGATTGCGCGCTTATCATTGATGGCCAGCACCAGCAGGTCAGCGCGCCTTCTGTCGATCGGGTTTCTTTGCACGAACGTGCCGCTTCATTCACTAAGCGAAGCCTAAAAAAAGCAACCAAGCTTCAAGGGCTGAAGCTCGTCATTGCCATGATGGATCTCACGACCCTCGAAGGGAAGGATACTCGTGGAAAGATTGCCTATCTTTGTCACAAAGCGAAACATCCTATGGCCGAGCGCTATGAGGTGCCCTCGTGCGGTGCTGTATGTATCTATCCTAACTTTGTTGCGGAAGTGGCCCGTCATTTGGATGGCGCCGAGATCGAAGTGGCCTCAGTGGCCACTGCTTTTCCAAGTGGACAAATACCGCTGGAAATGAAGTTAGCCGAAGTAAAGCAAGCGGTGACTGATGGAGCCACGGAGATTGACATGGTCATCAATCGAGGAGCCTTTCTCATGGGTAAGTATCAAATTGTAGCCGACGAGATTGCTGCGACCCGTGAAGCCTGTGGTGATGCCCATCTCAAAGTTATTCTGGAAACTGGTGAACTCGAAACCTATGATAATATCAGGTTCGCTCGCGAGATTGCCATGCGCAGTGGCGCCCATTTTATCAAGACATCCACCGGAAAGATCAGCCCGGCAGCGACGATGCCTACCACGTTGGTCATGTTGGAAGCCATTCGTGATTATCATGCGGCTACTGGGAAGGTCACGGGCATGAAACCGGCTGGAGGTATTCGTTATGCAAAAGAGTCTCTTCACTACCTTGTCATGATCAAGGAGACGCTGGGCGATGATTGGTTGACCCCACATCGATTTCGCTTTGGAGCGTCCTCGTTGTTGACGGATGTTAGCTTCCAGATAGCCAAGTACATTGATGGCCCCTATCAGAGCGCGAACTACCACTCTATCGCCTAATGTCTGAAAGTAATCTATCATTTGGAACAGCCTGGGACTATGCTCCGGCGCCGGAGGGGCCTGGCAGTCTGGTTTTGAGGGATCGCTATGATCACTTCATCGGTGGATCTTGGGTTGCTCCTTCCTCCAGGCGCTATTTCGAATCGATCAATCCAGCCACGGAAGTCCCCCTTGCCGAAGTCGCCTCTGGAAAGGTTGAGGACATCGATCTCGCAGTGCAAGCTGCTCGCAAGGCCTATCAAGGCATCTGGGGCCCCATGGCACCGAAGGAGAGGGGGAAATACCTCTTCCGAATTGCCCGCCTCATTCAAGAACATGCGCGCGAGTTGGCCGTGCTCGAATCGATGGATGGCGGCAAACCCATCAAGGAAAGTCGAGACATCGATATTCCATTAGTAGCTGCGCATTTCTTCTACCACGCGGGCTGGGCTGACAAACTGCCCTATGCGTTTCCAAATCGTCGCCCACGTTCACTTGGTGTCTGCGGGCAGATCATCCCCTGGAACTTCCCGCTGCTTATGGCGGCATGGAAACTCGCTCCCGCACTCGCCTGCGGAAACACGGTGGTGCTGAAGCCTGCAGAAACCACGTCACTTACCGCGCTTCATCTGGCTCAAATTCTCGAGGAAGCTGAACTGCCTGCTGGAGTGATTAATATCGTGACGGGTGAAGGCGAAGCTGGAGCCGCGCTTGTGAAACATCCGGATGTTGATAAAGTTGCCTTCACCGGATCGACAGAGGTAGGCAAGCAGATTGCGTCGGCTGTTGCCGGCACCTCCAAGCGCTTAACTTTGGAGTTAGGCGGCAAAGCGGCCCATATTGTCATGGACGATGCTCCAATTGATCAGGCGGTCGAAGGTGTGATCAATGGAATCTTCTTCAATCAAGGCCATGTCTGCTGTGCAGGCTCGCGCCTGTTTGTCCAAGAGAGCATTGCCGATAAAGTCATCGCCAAACTCACGCAACGGCTACAGACCTTACGCGTAGGTGATCCGTTAGATAAAAACACGGATGTGGGAGCGATCAATTCCCGAGACCAGCTCGACCGAATCTGCGCATTGGTCCAGACGGGTTGCGATGAAGGAGCGACACTGAACCAAGTAGAGGGCATTTCGCTCCCTGAGAAAGGCTTCTGGTTTACCCCTAGCATCTTCACGGATGTCACCGCAGATCAACGCATTGCACGGGAGGAGATCTTTGGCCCCGTCCTTAGCGTGATGACCTTCCGCACTCCTAAGGAAGCCTTGGAGCGGGCGAACAACATCCCTTATGGGCTCAGCGCCGGTGTATGGACGCAGAAAGGCAGCAAGATTTTTGAGATGACTCAAGGCCTCAAAGGCGGCGTCATTTGGGCGAACACCTACAACAAGTTTGATCCAGCTAGTCCCTTCGGAGGCTACGAGGAAAGCGGGTTCGGCCGGGAAGGTGGGCTTCAAGGGCTAGCGGCCTACTGCCAGCTCGACTTTTGATCGATCGAGCTCCGGCGGCTCTCTAACTGAAGGCCTTCTTGAGGCGAGCCAAGATAGAACAACCCTAGACAGCGGTCGCCCGGGTCGAGTGTTAGGAAGTCGCGCATAGACTCTGAGTAGACGAGTGGAGGGGATGACCAGAATCCTCCTAGACCCAAAGCGGATGCCGTCAGGTGCATATTCTGGACGGCACAAGCCACCGCTGCGATCTCTTCCTGCTCCGGGATCTTCCCCGTTGGATCAGGATGCATACTGATGGTGATCACCACCGGTGCGAGCAAGGGATTTTTACCTAACTTTTCCAGCTTCTCTGTCCGTTGCTTATCGATCGGCGTGTGTTGTTTGTAGAAAGACTGCATTGCCTTGGCCAGACGCTGGCGGCTTTCACCCGTAAAGATGTGAAAGCGCCAAGGTTCCGTTAAGCCATGGGTCGGCGCCCAATTCGCATTCTCCAGGAGCAGCTCGATCATCTTTCGGGGCACAGGATCCGGCCGGAGCAGCGCTGGCTTCACACTTCGACGTTCCCGGATAATCTTTGTGATAGGATGGTTGATCATCGTACTGACCCTAGGCTGATTGAATAAGTTTGGCCACTCCCACCGCGCCATTTGAGGCGAAATACAACTTGGAATCTGAAGTGGATGAGCCTTAACTCTATCCACGCATGATCTCCTTAGCGAAGGATAGCCAAGCCCCCCGCCTCGGTCGCCACTCGGTCCTCATCTTCCGCGCGATCCTTGCCTGTATCTGGTCGTACTGGGGCATCCGGTTTGGTATTGCCCACCAAGAGTGGGGAGCCACCGTGCATGGTCTAGGTTTGGCTAATTCGCTAGGGCTCACAGGGACTGGATTTTCGATCGTCGTTGGCGGCGTCTTCATCGCCATGGCGGTGTGGTGGATCTCAGGGCTTGCTTCGCGCATCGCCGGCTTGGTTCAGCTGATTCTTCTCTTCTTCGTATGGTGGCTCCGATTCACGGACGGCATGGCCTTTCTCGATGCTCTCACAGAGCAGCTTCCCATGATTTGTCTCATCCTCCTGTTGTGGAATTACGGCCCAGGTACTTTTGTCTGGGCTAAAAATCGCGGACGCACTTCGACATGGACGCGCGGCTAGTGGACCAGGAAAGCGAGGCAGTTTCTCAGTGGGCGAGATCAGCGTTCAGCCGTGAACTTCAGGATCGAGCTTGGGACAACGGCGAGATCGTTGGGGGAAATGACCCCTTCCTTTGGCGAAAGGACGAGTTCGGAGCCTGGCTCTACCGGCTCGATTATGGGAATCGGCGTTCCAACTACGGATGGGAGATCCTCGATTCACCTCAGTATGGATCATCGGTTGTCCGGCCACTACATTGGCAAAACTACGTCGACCAGGTGGCCGCCCACACCCAGAGTCGCGTAACGGCTGCGGGCCTGCGCAATACACGGCGCCTACTTTGACCCTGAAAACTGCGTTGCAAATTCTAGATTTGCAGTGACTGTCACTCCGTCGGATGGTAAATCCGGTCCGCGGCTACTGAAAAGTTGCGCGTTTAAGTCCTTATGCCTCCTCCCAAGAAACGCTCGTTCAGACGAAACTCCCGCTCAAGAGGGAGGCGTCCTCAAAAGAAAGTCGATGATACTCCTGAATCGGAGAAATGCTTTGAGGTAGAAGGCTCCATCGCGGCCGTGCTCGCTGGGACCATGTTCCGTGTGAAGTTGGATGGCACAGAGCACACGGTTTTGGCCCACATTTCCGGGAAAATGCGGAAACGGTTCATCCGTCTCGTCATCGGCGACCGCGTGAAACTGGAAATGTCTCCCTACGACACGGAGAAGGCGCGCATCGTCTACCGTCTCCGATAGGGAGGTTCCGGCAAGGAATTCACTGGTCATGAGGGAGTCGCGATGCGATTCTGCCGGGTTATTGTGCCCAATGCACACCAGTGAGCTTCCCCTGCCATGAACAAGACGATCCAGATCTTAACGTCCGCGTTAAAGAATGACCCTGAGAATTGGGAAACGCGTCGTCATCTCGCGGAACTACTCATGGCCGAAGACGCCACCGCAGAAGCGCGCGTAGTCGTGGCGGAGGCGCCTTTCGTTCCAGAGAACGAGGAGGATGAACTGTTCTTGGCAGAACAACTGATAGATGTGGATCCAGGCGGCGTCCTTCCATTCATTGACCGCGTCCTAGCGAGGAACCCTCGCAGTGCGTCCGCTTATGCGTTGAAAGGTCGCATCCTGGCGTTGCTTGAGGGCGAACCTGAGGCTCCCACACCTGAGGCCGAAGAATTCACACCTGACCCGGAACCCAAAGCTGCGCCAGAACCTGAGCCCGAAGCACCTGCCGCCGCCCCGGTGAAAGCGGCTCCCCGCAAAGAGGTCGCGGCAGCTTCAAGTCGGCTGATTGTCGGGAAAGTAGACTCCAAGGCGCCAGTGCGAAAGGCATCGCCCAGAAAGGCTTCTCCAAAACTGGCCGTCGGTACTCCCGCAGTGCGTGAGCCCGCGCCTGTGCCTGCTGCTCCCTCTACCCTGACGGCTTCCCAATTGGCCCAGCGAGTGGCGGACAATCAACTCAAGGCGAAGAAGAAGAATCGCACCGTAGCGGTGTTCGTTGCCGGTGTGCTCCATGCCGTCGTCATTCTGTTGTGCATCATTTGGATTCTCAAACCTGGGCCCTTGCCTGGGCCCATGGTGATCATGGCAGTGCCGCCCGCTGCGGAATTGCAACAGCAGGTAGTCAAGAAAGCCATCTCACAGATTCTTCCCCAGCGCCCGTCTTCTTCAAGTGCTAGTCGGGCACAGGTCATCGCGGCAAATACCATTTCCCCTGTCAGTGTGCCTCAAGTCGAGGTCGAAGAATTGACGGATGACATCATTGGAGCTGGAGACTCATTCGGGATGGGAAGTGGCTGGGGTGATGGCCTTGGCAGCGGAGGAGGTGGCGGTACCGTCCGGTTCTTCGGGGATGAGAAGAAAGCCCGGCGCGTCTGCTATATCGTGGATTTCTCGCTCAGCATGTCGAGTTCCAACGGCGGAGACACCCGGCAGGACATGCTCAAGCGGGAGCTCGTTGAGTCGATCGATAAGCTCGATCCTGCGATGCGTTACTGTGTGATCTTCTTCTCGGGTGTTGGCTGGCTCCAACATGAAACCCCTCGTGACCGCGAAGTCGTCGGGCGTGTTGGCATGCGGGATGTCAATTTCGATGTGACTTGGTACGATGCTAGCAAGAAGAACAAGAAGGAGACCATTGGGCGCATTCAAGCTATGCCTCTTGCTAGCGCCAGTGGTGCTCAAGGCGGCGGTACGTTGTGGATGACCGGCTTTCGGCCCGCCATGAATATCAAACCCAAGGCAGACATCGTTTACCTGCTTACTGACGGGGTCTGTCATGACTATCTTCAAACTAACGCCACCACGGAACAAGAAATGATCCAGGAATTCGCGGCGAACGTTGAAGCCTGGAATGCCTTTCGCGACTCCATGTTAGCGCTAGTGCCAGAAGGTGTTTCGATCAATACCGTCTCCATGGAGCGTCCTGGAACCATTGCCAAGCGCCTTGCCGAACTGGCTGAAATGACGGCTGGCGACTTCAGTATCGTCTGGAATGGCAAGACCTACACCGGCAAACGCGCCCGCAAATTCGGCGATAAGAAATACGATGAATTATAAAGTCCTCTTTGTTTCCCTGGCACTACTCTTGACGGGTGGCGCCGATGAGGCTGGCACCGAGAAAGCGCCTATTTCCGTCATTGAGCCCGCGAAGATCGAGGCTCAGCTTGGTAAAACGGTAACGATTCGAGGCAAGGTCACAAGAACTGGACAGTCCAAAGGCGGTCTTCAGTTCCTCAACTTCGCCAACGCTCAGTTCGTCGTTGTTTGCTTTCCTGACGCTATTGCTAAATTCACCTCGGGCCAACCTGTCGACCTCTACAAACAGAAAACCATCGATGTCACCGGCGAGATCGTGAAGTATCGAGACAAGTTTCAGATTAAGCTCGAAAGCCCCAATCAGATCAAAGTCGTCAAGGTGGAAGCAGCCGCGGGGACGACGTCCGAGCCTACGGAATCAAAAGCCCCGAAGAAACCTGCTACGCTGAAAACCAAACAGGGAGCTACGGACAAGAATAAGAAGCCCGTCGATCCAAAGAAGTTCTTCGATTGCTGAGGTCGGTGCCTTCGGCAAATTCTACCGGAGAGCTGCGCTCCGTCGCAGCCGTGATTTCCTCAGTGACACTCGACGAGATTCAAACATCGCCAGATCGCATTTTGCTAGAAGCGATTGTTGGCAGCCGTGCCTATGGCACCGAAACACCAGAGTCGGACACCGACATTCGTGGGGTCTTTGTTCTGCCTCGCAGGCAGTTCTACGGATTTGATCCCGATGAGCAAGTCAGCGATGCCACCCATGATGTCACCTATTACGAGTTGAACCGCTTCACCGAACTTCTTGCCAAGAACAATCCAAATGTCATCGAGCTATTGGGTGTACCTGAGGAATGCGTATTGAAACAGCACGCGCTGTTCGAACGCTTTACCCCGGCCCTCTTTCTCTCGAAACGCTGTCGCGACACCTTTGCTGGTTACGCCATGGGGCAGATTCGCAAAGCTCGCGGTCTCGACAAAAAGATTGTCAATCCCATGCCGGAAGAACGTCGTACTGCCATCTCGTTCTGCTATGTGATCGAAGGCCAAGGATCCACGCCGCTTGTTCATTGGCTGGAAAGGCGGGGAGTGGATCAGGCAACGTGTGGCCTGGTCAGCGTACCGCATACCCGCGATGTCTACGGCATCTATCATGATGACACGGGCGAAGTTGTCTATCGAGGAATCTTTGCCGATGAACAGGCAGGCGAAGTCCGTTGTAGCAGTGTCAGCAAGAGTGTCGAGCCGATCGCCTGGATGGCCTTCAACAAGGATGGCTACAAGAAGCACTGCAATGAACACCAGTCGTATTGGGATTGGGTAAAGCATCGCAATGAAGCCCGTTATACCACCAACATTGACCACGGCCGGAACTACGATTCCAAGAACCTCATGCACACGTTTCGCCTGCTCGACATGGCAGAAGAAATTGCCCGAGAAGGACAAGTCCGGGTACGCCGGCCCAATCGTGACCACCTTATGCGTATCCGTCAGGGCGAGTTTCACTATGACGACCTCGTCGCTCAGGCCGAAGCCAAAGTAGCCAAGATTGATGTGCTCTTCGAAGCCTGCCCCCTACCAGAGCGAACGGATTTTGCAGCGATCGAACGTCTACTCATCGAAGTTCGAGAAGACTTCGATGTTTAGGCGCACGAAGGCTCCAACAAAACCTCACCGGGCTATTTCCGATCCGGAGGACTGTCCTCCGTCGCAGCAATCATCTCCTTAAGGTTCCAAGGCCATGGAATCCTACGTTCAGGCCCCAAACAGAAGCATTACCAAGGCCATCCCCGCCATCGCCAAATCCTCGGTCAGTGCCACGGTTGTCAGTGGCACATTCAAGGCCGTGCCCATGCAAGCGCAGTTCAGATCCAGTCCCTTCCGAAGCGCATTCAGCACACCAAGCGCACCGAATGTCAGCAAGATCGCCGTCGCACTCAATACCATGACAGGTTGCCAGCGCGCCAAGTAGCCTACACCTAACAAAAGCTCAAGTGTCGGGTAGACGAGGGCGTAGGGCCGACACCGCATCGCGAGGAGATCATACTTCTGAAAACCATCAGCAAAGCCGCTCAGATCGAACAGCTTGAACATCGCGAATACGACAAGGAAGAACCCCATGAAATCGGCCATCCACGCCATCATATCCCACCCGGAGCCATAATGTGCCTGTTTCGCCACCGCACTGAGCATCGTGACACCGACCAACACCATGAGCGGCCAATAATCCGACAGCGAGACTTGTTTGCGAGTCGATGGCTCCTCGACTACGAGGCTTCTGTCGCAACACGAAGCCGCCTCGGGGGACTCTTTCTCGGGAGGCCGCGAATCCCCACCACCGCAACAGCTGCCGGATTCCTTGTTCATTTACTCTTTGTTAGGATTTTCAAGTCTTTGAAGGACACATCCATGTCCATGCTACCGTGGAGCTGCAAACCGAAGTGCCCTTCGCGATTGCCCTTCTCATCACTTGTCAGGCGAGCCGTCTCCCTGCCATTCAGGAACACCCGTGTGTTTGTCCCCTCAACGACCATTGCCAAGTCGGTCCATTGCCCTGGCTGGTACTTTGCTTGTTTCTCGATATAGTTAGGGTCCGGTTTCACAACCCACGCTCGTCCTCCAGTTTCGTAGAGGCCGCCCGTTTCAAAACTGGAATCCACCTCTACCTGAAAACCATTCACACTTACCACAGAGTCAACCGGCTGGGCGCGCCAGTAAAAACCGCTGTCACCTTTGTCGACCTTGAACTTCAACCGGACGGTGAAATCATCGTAGCTCGCCTCACTCAGCAACATCCCGTGACGCTTCTCGCTTGCCGGACTCGTTCCGCGAATGACCCCATCCTCAACTGCCCACTCGCCACCTGGCAGTGCTTTCCATCCACTAAGATCTTCGCCTGTGAAAAGGGGCTTCCAAGTCCGGGTCCCCAAATCCTTAATTCGGAGATGACGCCAAGCCACCTCGGCACCTGCTCGCTCCAGATTCTTGCCAATGCCGTGGATTTGCAAACCGATAAACCCTGACATTGTTACGGAATCGATCAAGTCCGCAGCCGGTACGCTATTCAGCCACGTCCGGATCCTCGGTCCCTCGGCCACGACACGGATGTGATTCCAGGTCTTCGGCTTGAAAGCCTCTCGTGCAGCATCGTTGTCTTTCAGGTCATATAGCCATCCGCGCCGACTCTCTTCAAAGATACCCGCTGTCCACAAGCGCGCTCGCTCCATGTCCGGGTCGATCTCCACTTGGTACCCATGCACTCGCCCATTCTTATAATCCTCGAATGAGTTACTCCGAATCTGTACGCCAGAATTTAGCCGCTCATCGACCAGAAATTCATACTCTAACATAAAGTCACCATAGTGCTTCTCTGTCGTTAGGAAGCTATTTGGAGTGTTCGGCACAGCCTTGCCCACGATCACGCCATCTTTGAGATCATAACGGGCCAAGCCGCCCAGTTCTTTCCAACCCTCCAGGCTGCCCTCCTTGACCAGAGGAGTCCAAGGTGTATCAGGATAAATGTTAGGAGGCGTATCGCCAAATCCTGATGAGAGAAGGAGGCTGGAAACAAGAAGAACTAGGGAAGATCTCATCCTCTTGGTTACAAAGGTGCACCATGCACAGCAAGGGAAAAGCTATTGCCAGTGCATGGGCACACGTGGTCCTATCCTACTATGGAATTCGATCTCGAAGAAAAGGACCTCAAGAATGCCTACAAACTTCTCTCTGGCCTCGTCACGCCACGGCCCATCGCCTGGGTTACTACTCTCGCCGAGAACGGCAGCGTTAATGCTGCACCGTTCAGCTTCTTTAATGTCTTCGGCAGCCAACCACCCATCATTGCCTTCGCGCCCGGTAATCGCGAACCCGGCATTCCCAAAGACACCGCCCGCAACCTCCGTCGCACCAGAGAATTTGTCGTCAATCTAGCCAACGAAACGCTCGCTGAAGCCATGGTCGCTTGTGCTGCTTCCTTGCCATCCGGCGTCAGCGAGTTGGAGCACCTCAACTTAGCTACTGCACCCAGCACCAGCATCCGCGTGCCACGCATTGCGGACGCCCCAGTCAGTCTCGAGTGCACCGAATGGAGCACCTTGGAGATCGGAAAGAACCGACTCGTCATAGGACTCGTCAAACGCATCCACGTTCAAGACGATATCCTCGACTCTCACAACCTTCACGTGAACCTAGAAAACTACCGCCCAATCGGCCGCATGCACGGCCCTGACGGCTACACGAGAACTACCGACTGCTTCCTCATTGATCGCCCTGACTAACATTCACGGTTCCTGCCATTCTTCTGTGCTTCTCCACTTCGTGTTTGGGTGTGTGGGCATGCGAGCGCCGACGTGCTCCACCCAGCATCCACGGACACAAACTCACTCGAGTTGATCTGGCCCTTTCATCACCGACGGTCGCTTATAGGCGACAGGCGGCTTAGCTTCTTGATTGCCAGCGACTATACCGTAGCGTTCAGCGTCGAGACTGATCGGAGGGATGTAACACGCGTCTAGCTTAGATTGAGAGGATATGGAGAGAGCTAGCCTAAAAATCTGAGCGGTAAACTCTGCGTCCGAGGGTGGTCGGTGTCCTCGGGAGTTTGTCTTTGAATTGAATCACGACGGCATGAAACAAAGCGATAAGATAGAGATTCCTCACGAAATCATTGCCGTCCGTGAGGAACTGCGGGCCATACTCTTTTGGGTTCGGATCATTGGGAGGGCGGCAATCATCATCGTTGCACTTGTGATGTGGCCGATTGTCAAGGCTGCCCACTTAGGGCCACTGATCGCCACAGTTGTAGGATTCCTTGCCATCTGCATTCGACTTTCGCCGAAGAAGCCTGAAGAAATTTCAGATGCTGAATAAGGTAGAAACTGAAGTTCCCCCAAATTGATGGACACGGTTGAGCAGGTCTGACACAACCATACCCGGACCATGTCAAAGAGAAGAAAGACCTATA
>JAACDM010000213.1 GCA_009936795.1 Verrucomicrobiaceae bacterium
CTTGCCCTGTGGGCTGAAATCAACTTCAGGGGACACCAAGCCTCCCGAAGTCGGTTGAAACCATCCAGCAAACTTGACGGAGAGCCCTTTTTGAGCGGATGACCCCTGGCCATTCTTGCCGGAGGCAGTCGTAGAATCGCTGCGGATGGAAGGGGATGCGCCGTTCGTAGATGAAGTTGCCGATGCCGTATTCCTCCGTCTCTGGCGTTTGCTCGACGAGTGAATCCAGCCAGCCTTCGCGTTTGGAAGCCCGGTCGGGATCATATCTCTTGGTGCCTAACACGTTCGTTAGTGGCACTTCTGAGTTCACCGTGTCGTGAATCGCGGCCTGCGGGTTGAGTGCGCCGATCATTCCGTGAACTTTGTGAAGCTCTTCGGGCGAGACGAGGTCCGTCTTGTTGACCAGGATCACATCGGCGAAATCGATCTGATCGGAAAGCAGGTCTACGATGGTGCGTTCGTCCTCCTCCCCGACGGCTTGTCCGCGATCTGTCAGTTGCTCGGTCGTCGAGTAATCGCGCAGGAAATTGGGCGCGTCGACCACGGTGACCATAGTATCAATTACTGCGATATCGCCCAGCGAGGACCCATCCTCATCCTCGAAGGTGAAGGTCTCGGCGACGGGCATGGGCTCGGAGACGCCGGTCGACTCTATGACTAAGTGATCAAAGCGCTTCTGGCTGGCTAGCTTGCTCACTTCGTGCAGCAGGTCTTCACGCAGGGTGCAACAGATACAGCCGTTGGACATCTCGATCATCTGTTCCTCGGTGTGGGATAATGAGGCATCCCCGTTGCGAACGAGGTCACCGTCAATATTGACCTCGGACATGTCGTTGACGATGACGGCCACCTTGCGTCCCTCACGGTTGCACTAGATGTGGTTGAGTAGAGTCGTTTTTCCAGCTCCAAGGAAGCCGGAAAGGACGGTGACCGGGAGCTTGGCCGGGGCGTTCATAATGCTTTTGGCGAAACGTAATTGGCTTCCATGAGGTCGAGGCATTCCATCCAGAGGGTGGCGTTCATGGCATCGTATCGCACAGTGTCAGGGACGGTGTTTGTCGTGAAGAGAATGTTGCTGGGTTCCTCGACGAGTTCGTCGAACAGGCGATTGAGGCAATAGCCATGAATCTCATCGCGGGCCCCACTAACAGGGGTGCCAGGACTGCCTTGCGCGTGTTCGCGAAGCGCGTTGATCACGGAACCAATGTCGTTGGCTCCGAGTTCGATCTTGAGGGGAAGCGCCGACTGGCGGTGATCTTCGACAATCGCGGCGAGTCGTTTGACGATTCGCTTGGCCTCGCCCTTTCGGTCACCGATTTCCTGCTCGACCCCGGGGGGCGGAGGAAGCTCGGTGCCCATCTCAAAGAGAGGGCGAACAGTGCGTGGTGGTTCTTCGTCGCGTTTCATGAGATCCTGCGTTGAAAGTGTGTCTCTATCTTTAAATTCTCTTTAATGCAAATACTTTGCATTAAAGAGACAAGGCTGGCCCCTATGCGAATGGAACCAATTAATTGATCTTGCGCAGGGTTTGTGGCCAGGGATCAGGGAATTCCTCTCTTCGTTGCCAGGCTTCGATTTCGTCGTCGGTGCACCGGGCTTCTTCCAAGGCAGAGACAAAGGCTTCGCGAGCGGCGGTGAGTCCAATGAGTGTGAGCTCGTTGTGTCGATCTCCGAAGATGGGGTGCTCGGATTTGAGTTTCTCCTTCAGGTGTTCCACCTCCTCATCCAAGAGCTTGCCGTCGCGGTTGTGGACAATTTCAGCCTTCCAGAAGCCTGTGAGTTCGAGAGCGATCTGGCTTCCGGATTGCTGCCAAAGGAGGACGTGGGCAGGGCGCGAGGCAAGCCAGAGGAATCCTTTGGTGCGATAGAGGCCGGTGCCGAGTTTGCTCTGGCAGATGTCGAAGAGTCGTTGCGGGTGAAAGGGTCGTGGGTCGCGGAGGACACTGGCATTCACGTCTTCTAGCGTCGATGCGGATAGGGTTAGGTTGAGCTGATCGGCTCGTCTCTTCAAGACGGAGATCTTCGGCGCCGGGGTGGCGTCTAGTTGAGGCAAGAGCAGGCCTGCATGGGCGGAGAGGCCGACGGCTGCTTGTGGTTGGATCTTCTGCAAGGTGGCCACCTGTGCCTGCAAAACAGATTGAGGTACGGTGTCAGTCTTGGTTAAGATGATGATCGTTGCGAAGGCGATCTGTTCCGCAAGAACTTTGGCAGCATGGTCCAAGGCGGCATCTTCAGAAGTGTTAGAATCTCCTAGAATGGTCTGGCCGTCCGAGAAGTCACGATGAAGATTCAGAGCATCGACCGTGACGATGAAGTGGCGCAGATAGAATTGGTCGTTCTGGATGAGGGCGGCAATCAACGGCCAAGGGCGCGCGGCTCCGGTGCTCTCACAGAGCACCAAGGGAGGAGCAGGATCGATCTTCGCGATGTCTGCCAGAGTTTGCCCGACTGAGGTGTGCAGTTTCTCTCGTGCATGGTTGCCATGAAGGGCGGCGACGCGCTCATTGAGATGGCCAGCCTCGGGCGTTGGGCTGTCTCCGGAGAGCAGTTCGGCATCGAGGCCGAACTCGCTGAGGTCGTGCACGATCAACGCGGCATCGCTTAGGGCTTCATCGCGTCGCCAACGTCGGAGGAGCGTCGTTTTCCCTGAGCCGAGAAAGCCGCAAAGAGTAACGATGGGGATGCGGCTCATGCGGGAATAGGGTTTGTTTCTCTAACAAGGTGGAGATGGATCTAATCTACCGCGCTGTCAGTGTTGGGAATTGGAAGGCCTCAGGGCCGATGTATTGGTTGGGATCCGCAGTCTGTCGGGAAGCTAGGCAAGCGTCGAGCCATTGAAGTGAATCCTGCGGTTTTAGCCAGCGGACGCCCTTGGTAGCGCTCGACTTCTGTTCACGCCAAGCGGCCAGACGCGATCCTTCTGGAAGCCATTGGTCGGCGGCCCAA
>JAACDM010000214.1 GCA_009936795.1 Verrucomicrobiaceae bacterium
CCTCCTGCGATGGGCAGCCCTCTGTTGCCTCCTGCTAACGCCGCCCTCCATGGGCGCCGCAGAACAACCCAATCTGGTCTTCATCATCGCCGATGACCTGGGCTGGGCAGATGTCGAGTTCCATGGCGGCAACACACCCACACCCAATCTCAATCGGTTGCTCGCTGAAGGTGTGGAATTGAAACAACACTATGTCGCTCCCGTTTGCAGCCCGACCCGGGCTGGCTTTCTAACAGGGCGCTATTGGAGTCGCTTTGGGATCACCACACCGATCAACAACCGCGGTCTGCCCTTCGAAACCGTCACCGTGGCGAAAGCGCTAAGCGATGCTGGCTATGCCACCGCCTTGATCGGCAAATGGCATCTCGGCTCCAAGCCCGAATGGGGTCCCAATCACTTTGGTTTCGACCACAGCTACGGATCGCTCGCAGGCGGCGTGGCTCCCTACAATCATCACTATAAAAAAGGCCCGTATTCCTCCACCTGGCATCGCAATCAAAAACTGTTCACAGAGAAAGGGCACGTCACCGATCTTCTCACCGACGAGGCTGTGCAATGGATCAAGAATCAGACCACCCCAACCGCCACCAGGCCCTTCTTTCTCTACCTTCCATACACCGCCGTCCACTTACCCATTCGCGAACCAGAGGAATGGATGAATCAAGTCCCGACCGAAATCAAAGGCGAGGTCCCGCGCCAGTATGCCGCCTGCATCATGCACTTCGACGCTGCAGTCGGCCGGATCGTCGAGGCCATCGACCAAGCCGGACAAAGAGATAACACCCTCATCGTCTTCACCAGTGACAATGGCGGCTCCACCGCCGAGAACAACGACACCAAGTATCCGGACGACCAGTGCCCTAACGGAAAACTTACTGGAAACAACCTCCCCTTGCGAGGCAAGAAAGGAACGCTCTACGAAGGTGGCATCCGCGTTCCCACCGTCGCACGCTGGCCAGGCAAAATCACTCCCGACACCGCCTACGAATTCCCCGCCTGCGTGATCGACTGGATGCCCACCTTCTGTGCCCTAGCAAATGCCAAGGCAGATGCAGACACGCTGCAATGGGACGGCCTCAATCTCTGGCCTAGCCTAACGGGCGCAGCACCACCCGCCAAACGATCTTTCCACATCGCCGGCACCAGAAATAGCTGGGCACTCCGTAGCGCCGACTGGAAATTGATCTTAACGCAACCCAAGAAGGGCGACTCAAAGATCGAACTCTTTAACCTTGGCACCGACCCAAACGAAACGACCAATCTCGCCGAAGCCAAGCCCAAGATCGTCGACGAACTGAGGGCGACAATGGAACAACAACGGCAACACGATCTCACCTCCCGCGGTGGTCTGTAGACATACCAGGGCGTTTTATAACATAAACACACGTCTTGCTGGCCACCGAGAAACAGATTCGGAAGAGTTATCCCTGTTATGTACTAGCATCTCAATCAACCGGGCTCCGGGGTGAAACTCGTCTGAGGAAGAGACGGTGATCCCAGCGTTTGCCTCACGTTCATGCGAGATCGAATGGCCACGTCACGAGCGGGCGCTCGAGGCGCTTGAACTTACCTTGCCAGATTTCCGCTTCTCACCGCTGCTGCCAAATGCCATTGTCCGGGCATGCGCTGCATTCCTCAGATCATACTCTTCGGGTGGGTCTCCACCATTGGCATCGCGCAGGAGAATGAACTGGCACCGTTTGTCGACTATCCGAAACAAACCGGCGCCTATTTGCAGCGTATACAAGAAGGCGAGCAATCGCACGCCTTCAATGCCGATGCCTCACGGGACATTGCCACATGGCAGCGAGATGCGCGCCGAGCGCTCAAGGATCTCACCGGATTGACCCGAATGCATCGGGACCTCGGTCAATTTGAACCCACGATCGCGATGGGTGATCCAGTGACCGTGGACGATGCCTTTTCACGAACCCATGGCACCATCGAAACCGAACCGGACATCACGATCCCATTCTATTTGTTAGTCCCCAAAGGCACCAGTCTAACAGAGAAACGACCGCTTATGCTTTGCCCACACGGTCATGATACCAAAGGCTTTCACTCCTACGCCGGCGCCTATCTCAATGAGGATCACGCCAAAGAAATCGCGAGCCGAGAAGGCAACATTGCCGAACAAGCGGCCCGACGCGGCTTCGTCGCGATTGCTCCGGCCACGCGTGGGCTTGCCTCCGAAGTGATCGTCCCCGATCCCAAAGGGCGTCATGGCAAACGACCTTGCCGCGCTCAGCTCATGCACTGCCTTGTCGCTGGCCGAACGCCGCTCGGCGAACGCCTTTGGGACATGCAACGTCTCCTCGACTGGGCTTGCAAACTGCCCCAAGTAGACTCACAGAAGATCCTGATGACGGGAAATTCCGGAGGCGGCGTGCTCACGGCTTACACCGCCGCCATCGACACGCGGATCACGGTCGCCATCCCAAGTTGTTCGTTCACCTCACTTACCAGCCGCGACGGCTTTCTGTTTCATTGTGATTGTTGCCTGGTGCCCGGGTTGCGAGACTGGGGAGACTGGAAAGAAATTGGGGGCCTCGTGGCACCCCGTCATCTGTTGATCGTCCATGGACGGACAGACGGATTGCATCATCGCGCCACCGTTGAACGCACGGCCCAATCGGTAGCCACCATTTACAAGCAGGCTGGCGTCCCCCAGCGGATGCGATTGCAATGGGGGGAAGAAGGCCATCGTTTCTATCCCCAATTCATGTGGCCCTTTGCCGAACAAGCCTTTTCTCTTCAGAAGTAGTTTCAAATCGGAGAACTCACGATTCCTAACCACCCGTCCACTAGCAGTCATGAAATCTTTAAGACTAGTTCTTCTACTCATTCTCCCACTCTCATCTCTCGATATCTTTGCCCAAGCGGCGGGCGAATGGGCGAACGCATACGAACCCAAGGTGCATGACGAATTGCCCTATCGTCTCATGAGTCCCTTGGGCTTCGATCCCAACAAACGCTACCCCGTGATCGTCTCCCTCCATGGCAGTGGCGAGAAGGGCACTGACAATCATAAACAATTGAAGCAATGGAATCAACAGCTCGCCGAGGAGCAGATTCGCAAAGACTACCCTTGTTATGTCCTAGCACCTCAATCAACCGGACTCTGGGGTGAAGCTCATCTGAGAAAGATCCAGGCGATTATCGCCGAGCTCGCAGCGGCCGACAGAAACCGCATCTACATGATGGGCCATTCCATGGGAGGTCATGGAGCTAACATCCTCACACAAATCGCTCCGAAATACTTTGCAGCCATCGCGCCATCCGCCGGAACAGGATTGAAGCGGACGGAAGAGTTCATCGATCCTTCCAAGATGAAAGACGTTCCCATCTGGGCGTTTCATGGCGATCAGGACAAGGTCTGCCCGTATGATCGCAATCTCGACCTTTTCCAGAATCTAAAAGAGTTGGGTGGCAACATGAAGCTCACCACCTTCAAAGGCGACGGACACGGCATCGCTGGAAAAATAATTCCTGGCGCGGAAAACGGCAGCACACGCATGAGTGGAGAACGCTGTGATCCCGAACCCGATTTCTTAAAATGGCTGTTCGCGCAGCGCTTGCCCAGCAATCAGGCAGCGTCTGGGGAGAAGGAGGAGGAGAAGACGGACGTCCCCAGCACGTTTCAGACATTCAATCATAACGAGGTCGAGAGACGCTACTTGATTCACCTTCCCAAGGATCTTCCTGACAAGGCTCCCTAGGTATTCCTACTCCACGGCTATCGTGGTGATGCGCGCGGTTACATGGAACTGGGCATGAATCGTGTGGCCGACGCTAACGGATTCGCTGTCTGTTATCCTCAGGGTGAGAAAGATCGCAAGGGTATCCCGCACTGGAATGCCCGTTTCAAGATTAGCAAGGTCGACGACATCGGTTTCCTCTCAGCGCTCGCGGTCCATTTGCAGACCGAGCACAAGCTCGACCCTGACAAGACCTTCACTTGTGGCATCTCCAACGGCGGCTTCATGAGCTACACCTTGGTGGCGGAGAAACCAGACGTGTTCAAAGCCGCGGCGTCCATCATCGGCACCATGAGCGGCTACACTTGGAAACACCGCGATCAGATCAAGCCCGTATCCATCCTGCAACTCTCAGGCCTCGACGATAAGATTATTCCCTACGACGGGAGCATGTCGCCCAAGGGCGGCTGGGGAGGCGCGCCGAACCAAGACGTCATCATGGATTTCTGGAAATCCCTCAATCAAACCAAGACCGAAGACATCGTGAAGATCTCAGACAAGACGACGGCGCACTACTACAAAGACGGCGTGAACGGGAACCAAGTCTGGCATTACAAGATCAAACGATTCGGGCACCGTTTCCCGCACAAAGGGAACGGCACGGGGATCAGTTCGGCTGAAGAAATCTGGAGGTTCTTCGGAGCAGTGAGCCGTAAATCAGAAGAAAGAAAGGTCCCAAAGACGGACTAATGGATGTCGCTACAGCACTCGAAGCGGTCTGCTTCCAGGTGCTTGCAAAGTGCGAGTCTGCGAATAGGTGGAGTCCTTGAGCCGACGACAACATTGCTTGCCTCACAAAGTCCATCCCTTCCGGTATTCTCTTTGCACGAACTGATTGGCAGATTCGTTGTTGGTGACGCGCATGTTAGGGCCGTCCCAAAGTAAGGGGCCTTCGGCGCGAATGGCGAGATTCCCGAGCAGCACGACTTCGGTCATCGGACCGGAATAGTTAAAGTTGGAGCACGCGGGCTCCCCGCCTTTGCAGGCGTCTATCCAGTTCTGCTCATGACCGTCTTTGACGCGCGGAATGGTCTTGGCGGGCCTTTCAAAATCCTCCATGCGTGACAACGGGATCAAGGTCGGTTTGCCGCCGTAGGACTTGTGCATGATCTTGCCCTTGTCCCCAACATAGAGACAGCCATCGACCAGCCATTCGTCTTCTGGCCCGAGTTCCGCAGGGCGCGGAGGCTTGTGGCCTCCGTCATACCAGTGCATGCGTACCGGAGGCAGGTCCTCACGCGCGGGAAACTGGTAAGTGATGATGGAAGCGAGTGGCGCCGTTTCCGAATTAATGTGAGAGCTGCTGGCTTCAACGCTCTCCGGGTGACCTAACTTCAGCGCCCAGTAGGGATGGTCGATGATGTGGCAGCCCATGTCTCCCAAAGCGCCGGTGCCGAAGTCCCACCAGCCGCGCCAGTCAAACGGCACATAGCTCGGATGATAGTCCCGGTGGGGCGCCGGCCCTAACCAAAGATCCCAATCCAAAGTATCAGGATACGGGCGGCTTGTCCCCTGGCCGCGTGGCAACACCCTGTGGCCAATACATCTTGCCTTCAAAACGTGTCCCGCGAAGGGGTCGATCGCTCCAGCAGTGCACCTCGCGCACCTCACCGATCACCCCAGCGCGGATCCACTCCACCGTCTGGCGCGCGCCTTCGGAAGAGTGGCCCTGGTTTCCCATCTGTGTGGCAACTCCGTATTTGCGTGCGGCTTCTGTCAATTGCCTTGCCTCCCAGATGGTATGAGTCAGAGGCTTTTCGGTGTAGACATGCTTGCCCCGCCGCATGGCCTCCATGGTCGCGACGGCGTGCGTGTGGTCGGGCGTTGCCACAATCACCGCATCGATCTCATCGCCCATCTTGTCTAACATCACGCGATAACCCTTGAACCTCTTTGCCTTGGGAAACTGCTTGAAGCTCTCGGCACCGCGGTCCCAATCGACATCGCACAGCGCCACAATGTTCTCTCCTGCCCTTCTTCCGATGACGGGAGCCCCTCTGCCCCCGATGCCGATGCCCGCGATATTCAGCTTGTTGTTAGGCGACTGCGCACGAAGCCCCGAGGTGATGAAGCCGGTGAAGGCTCCAGCCGATGCAGTGCGCTTGATAAAATCCCGGCGTTTGATCTGCCTCTACTGATGCGGTGAATGATTCATGGAGTGTATATTTACCGCCTTCCGATGTTCCTGTCAGCAATGTTCGTGCGCAGTGTCAGTAAATAATGACCGAGCTTTTCACCGAAGGCCGCGTAGCCTATGGGTTCGATCATGTTCTTTCAATTTTCCGACAGGCACCGCAAGACGCCGACCAGAGCGTTCGCTCTCACCCTACTCCTGGCACTGGCCTGGCTGCCCGCAACAAGCCAGGCTCTAAACATTGCCCAAGGATGGCGCTTCACCACGGGCGACAACGCTGCTTGGGCGCAGCCCGAGTTCGATGATTCGACTTGGAAGCCGATCGAGATCGGCAGGCCTTGGGAGAAGGCGGGCCACAAGGACTACGACGGCTACGGGTGGTATCGGCTGCGGGTGAACGTGCCGAAAGCGGAAAGTGAGAGTGCCTACTTCAAGCAATATCAGAGACTGACGTTGTTGCTAGGAGCGGTGGACGATGTGGATGTGACGTATTTCAACGGTGTGGAAGTGGGGCGGACCGGCTCGGTACCGGATGATACCAAGGGACACTACAAAACGAACCGGTGCTACGATGTACCCGCCAAACACATTCGGTGGGATGCCGAGAATGTGATCGCCGTGCGCGTGTTTGACAGCGACGGCGACGGAGGAATGCACAAGGGGATACCGACGCTGTTGCCACCGGTGTGGAACGATTTCGTGACGGTCGACATCGACCATGGCCACGCCAACGGGATCTACCCGTCAGGTGCGCCGATGGATTTGTCAGTCACAATACAAAACACGGCGTTTGAGACTATTAAGGGCACGGTGCGGTTCCAAGTCGGGAGCGACACCTGGCTGGCCGACCAACGTGAAACCTTCTCCGATATCTCCAAACCCGTACAGCTCTCAGCCGGGAAGTCGCACATCGAGACTCTGACATTCGAGCCCCCGGCAGCCGGCTTCTACCAGGTCACCTGCACGTTCACACGCGACGGCGACAAGACACCCATCTCGCAATCGAGGATGCGCGGGTATGCACCGGAGAAGATGGATCGCCCTACCGACGCCCCCAAAGATCTGCGCGCCTTCTGGGACAAGACAATTGCAGAGCTCGCCACCGTCGCGCCGCAATACAAAGTCGAGCCGAGCCCGAAGTGGAGTACGGAACAGACCGATTGCTACCTCGTGGAAATGCGCAGCCTTGGCGATGTTAGGATTCGCGGGTGGTTCGAAGTGCCCAAGTCTCCTGGGCCGCATCCTGTGTTGTTGAGGGTGCCGGGCTACACCCAGGGGATGATGCCGTCGAAATCGATTCCGGACATGGCAGTGTTCTCGCTCAACATCCGAGGCCACGGCAACAGCACCGACGACGAGCCCGCGTATCAATGGTGGGGACCGCGCGACTATCTCCTACGTGGGCTGGACGATCCGCAGAAGTTCTTCTACCGCGGAGCCATCATGGACTGTCTGCGCGGGGTCGATTTCGTGGCTTCGCGACCCGAGATCGACACCAAGCGCATCGCCATCACGGGAGGCAGCCAAGGGGGAATGCTCTCATTCGCCACGGCAGCACTCGACAAGCGCATCGCACTCAGTGCGCCGGATATCCCCTTCATCCCCGACTCCATGAAGGCATTCAAGATGACGTCTTGGCCAGGGATGGTCATCCGGCACTGGCTGGGCCGAGATCCCAAGAACACGTGGGAACTGGCGAGCGCGACCTTCAGTTACGTTGATCCAAAGAACCTTGCGGGATGGATCGACTGCCCTGTCTTTATGGGGGTCGGCTTGCAGGACAACGCGGCCCCCGCTCCAGCAGCCTTCGCCGCCTACAACCAGCTCCGTAGCCCGAAGGAATACCGCGTCTACCCCGAAGCGGGCCACAGCACACCGCCCGAGCATGGAGTGGCGAAGATAGCGTGGATACGAGAACGGTTTGCCATGGCCAAATGACCCTGCCACTCACGAACTCGAGGCTTGGTAAGATTGAACTAGCGGACCGGTTCCAAACGGATGGTACGGAGGTCAATCAATTCTCCTTCAAGTTCACCCGCGGAACGCATGAGGATGCGGTTGGAGCCTTTGTTTAGATCTAACACACCAGCGTCCTTCTCGACGAACTTGTCGAAGCCACCCGTGCTAACAACCTCACCCTCCAGCGAACCGGCATCGGACTCTAGCCGCCAGGTGTTTCCAGAGTTCGTGTCGTCCATAGCATAGTGAAGGTCTACGTGGTAACGGCCGGCTGCAGGGACGTCGATCAACCATAGGGCGGCATCACTCTCGTTGGTCCAAGGGCCAAGAATGTCGAGGTCCTGGTGATAGCGCAATCGTTCGGCGAAGAGTTTGGCGGATTTGGCAGAGAGAATGAACTCACCTTTCTCGTTAGGGTGAATGGGCGCTAATGTTGGTGCTGCGGCCTTGCCCGCTAGTTCCGAAGCCGTCCAGGGGAACTTGCGATCCGCAGAGGCTTGGCGCTCAGCGACCATGAACTCAGGGGCTATCGGATCGGCTGTGTTTCCCCAGGCGCGCCGGATATACGTCAGGATGGCGGCCAGATCTTCATCGTTAACTACCCCTGAGCTTCCGATCCCTGGCATGTGTAGATTCCATTCCTCGCCATTCACTTCAATGGGGCCAACCAAGCCGCGCAGAACAACCTGGGCGAGGCGTTGGGAAGAACCGGTAACCCATTCGCTTCCCGCCAGGCGCGGGGCCACGCCTGGCGTACCCAGGCCGTGCGTTTGGTGGCAGGACGCGCACAACACGGTGTACTTCTCGGCACCGAGCTTGGCACGTTCAATCTCGTCCTCAGCGAGTGATTCGTAATTCACGGCTGGCGCGATTGGCGTGCCTTCGGTGTTGCCAATCTCAATGAGCTTAGTCAGGTCGCGGATGAAGGCTTCGCGCACGTCATCGGGTACGGAGGCAATGGGCTGCATGGCCACTTCGAGACAAGCCGCCTCACGGCCAGCGAGACCTGTTAGAGCAGCCGTTCGCCCAAGAGCATCGGTTTGTTTGGCGAGCAGTTTTAGCAAGAGCTGATAGTGACTCGGCTCTGACGCGGCCGCACTCAGGGTGACCAGGACTTGTTGAATGACGATGGGATTTGATTCACTCCGTAGAAGCGCAATCTCTTCTGCCACGCTTTCATGCCCCATCTTGTCCATCAGCCGTAGTGCAGTTGCCCGAACGCCAGGGTCCTCGTGGCGAACCGCCTGGGTGAGGCTTGGCCAGTCGAGGGCGTCCAGCCCTTCAAGAGTCCACAAAGCATGCAGGCAGCCAAGGTGAGATTCGCCCTCGCGAATGAGAGCCTTGAGCGCAGGCACGGATTCGGTGCTTCCCTCGTCGACGAGCAGGCGCTGGGCGGTATCTCGCCGCCAGCCGTTGGGGTGGGCCAACACGCTAACAAGTCCCTCAGAAGCCAATTCCGACAACCTGGGCGATTCGTAGGAAATAGGTTTCTCGGTCGACACGATGCGCCAGATACGGCCCATGTCGTTTCCTGTTAGGAGATTGCGTGCTTTCACCTGATCGCTGATCCAGGGAACGAGGAAGATGACGTGTTCGATCATGCCCTTGTACATGTCTGCGATGTAGAGAGCTCCGCCGGGTCCGGTGCGGGCATTGATAGGGCGGAAACGTTCGTCGGTAGAAGCGAGGAGTTCCTGACCTGCCGGATAGAAACGTTTCGTCTTTGGGGTAAGCCCTTCTTCCAAGACAAGTCGTCCAATGAGATGGCCACCGGCTTCGGGGACAAACAGATTTCCCTGGGCTTCTGCGGGAAACTGATCGCCCCGATAGACGCACGTGCCAGAGGCGATGGTGTAAGTGCGTAGCGTACCATCGTCACGCAGCTCGAGGCCACCCAGTGTGATCTGCGGCGTGGGCCGGATAGGAAAGACTTCCTGAGCCGGGCCGGAGATCACGGCGCCGACGCCGAGCCTTCCACGGCCTCCCGTCTGGTCTGCGAGTTTTAGAAGGCCTGGGTGACGACGGGCGTATTCTTCAGGCAGGAAATCCATCATCGCAGCCGTGCTCTCGCGACAGGTGTAAAACCGCCCAAGATCATCAAAGCTCACGCCGAACTGGCCGCGGTGAATCGAGTCTTCTTCGATCAGTTTCCCATTCTTGAAACGATGACGCTTTCCCCAATCAGCGTTGTGCAACCAGTTGTCGATGCCACGCCTGAGGCCGTTGGCCGTGTGTTGAGGATTCCCGGCCACGCCATAGCTTCCTACTTTGCGACGGCGATCACAGACAAGATCGCCGTCTTGATCCTGACAGTACCAAAGGTGAGGAGGTTCTGCCAGAAGCACCCCACCTTCGACAAAGGCAAAGCTGCGTGGCATGACGAGACCATCGAGGTAGGTGGTGCTTTTGTCAGCGCGACCGTCGGCATCGGTGTCCTCCAACACGACCATGCGGCAAATCGGATCGGCTTCGCCATTTCCAGCAAGATCGCGCATGTAGCCACGATACTCCAGCACCCAAATCCGCCCATCGGCATCAAACTCAAAGAACACAGGGTCGGCGATCATGGGGTCCGCGGCGACAAGTTCGACCCGGTAGCCAGGTGCCACTTTGAAAGTCTTCAGTTGCTCCTCGGGCGAAAGAGGTGGCGCCGGTGGAATGTCCATATTCTCAAAGATCTTCTCACCACGTTTCCAATCGGCCCAGCCATGCAAGGCTGACGGCGGGCGAATGGCTGGGCGCTCTTCGGGCACACTTCCCGTCTTTGCAGGCTCGATGGTGGGCGTCTCTGGTGTCTGGCCCGAGAGACGGTTGATGACGTTGCGGGTGATGCGATCAACATGATTGTCAGGGTCCTGTCCACCGCAGTCAAATTGAATTTGGAAACCGTCCTCGTCCACACGCGCAATCTGAAAGCCCATGATATCGGAGAAACTCTCGTCCAAATTGTCGTAGATCATGGTTAGGGAATCTTCCATACCAGAAAGGCGAACGGTGGCGCGGGCGTAGTTCCCGGCCTGCTGCGACGTGGCTCTCACCCACTCAGTATGGCTTCCTCCGGTGGCAATGAAGGATTCGTTGCCTAACTGATCGAGGTTGACGCCAATGGACCACGCATAGCGCTGCGACTCGTCAGCAGCGAAGTGGCGGAGGAGAGCGAAGACTTCGTAGGTGCCTTCTGGCAATCCCTTCACACGCACGCCGGCCTGTTCCCGTGGCACGCCACTACTGTAGAGCATGTCATTCATGAGGGTGTTGTTGCCCACGCCGGCTGAAGCACTGGCATTCACATAACTAGTTTGCGGCACCTTTCCCCAATTCTCAATCGGTGCATTTGCTTCGGCGGCACCAAACTCAATGATGACTTGGTGGGGAAGCGGTTTGCCGTGTTCATCGACTACTCGTCCGGTGTAGTGGCTGTGAAGGACATTCCAGGTTCCGCCTTCGAAGACTCCAGTGGCATGCCCTGGTCCGAGTGCGCCAGAGGCATTGGCAAGGGTATTCGCACCGCTACTAGCATTCGCAGCACCAAGGCCATGCGCCCAATCGGTGGTCGCCGCGGTGAACACCGTGCCGCCACCAGGCACGGTGTAGATGCCCATGGTACCGTGTTCGTGTTCTTTCTTCTTCCATAGTTCGTGTGCGGGCTCGTACCATCCGAGATCGCCTTCCCCCCAACGAGCCGGTGCCGTTGCTAGGATGGTGAAGTTCTTTGGCGTGCCATCGTTGCCGGTAGGAACAGGCCGTCCATCGACCATGGTGAACTCACAACCGTCACATTCGTAACCGACGATGGTACTCGCCCCGCCAAACGGCATCCCTTCTAACAATCTGGTGCCCTCAAAGACCCAATGATTGGGGCGATGCACTTGATAGGCTCCTGAACCGTTCGGAATACCATCACGAAAGCGATGGAATCCGCCGCGCAGAAAGCCAACGCCAGTGAGTTGGTTCTCTGGACGTTTCACCAAGTGATGACTCCAAAGCGTGCTGAGCAACGGATGTCCATCAGCTCTGTAGAGTGGGTCCTGCGTGTATGCTTCTTTCCAACACACCAAGTCGTTGCCATCATCCTCGCTACGGACCTGCCAGCAACAGGTGTTGCCACTGAAGAAGGCGACATTGCCACCCTTCGCGATGTAGGCCTCGAGGTTATCTCGCATCGGTGCCGACCAATACTCGTCGTGACCCACGCTGAGAACGAGTTTGTAGTGCTTGAGAATCTCAGGGTGGAACTCAAGGTCGCTATTGACCGCGTAGTCGAGCTGATAGCCGTTGCGTTCCGCCCATTGGATGAACGGCAGTTCCCAATTGCGATCAATGCCAGTGAACGGACGTTGGAAACTCACTCTACGACCAAGCTCGTCACCGGGCTCATGAGTTTTGTCCCAATGTGCGGGGCCCCAGTAGGTGTAAAGACTGAACCCGCCCCATCCGTTGTAAGCATTGTATGTGTTCGTCGCGAGTTGGAGAAGGATCTTGGAATCTCTACCTGGGTGCGAGGGCCTGACGACGAAGAACATGCGATTGCTATGCGTTTCGCCGGATCTTGCCCGGGCCTCATAGCAACCGCTTGTCCAAGAATCGGGAATCTCGATCGTCAATGCCGATGGCCAATCACAGCCATGTGAACTGGCGTTCTTGGGCACCGCGTACTCCCGAACGGGGATCTGTTTCATCCTCCAGACCACTTCGGTCTCTGCCCCGATCCTTGCGACCTCGATCTCGACGTCAGTTAGGTTCGACGACAGATGAAGGGCAACTTCCTCACCCGCCACATAGCTCCGCTTTCCTGGATAGCCATGGATGAAGGATTCGGCTCTTGAAAGACCCGACGCCCCCAAGAACAGAATCGCCAGATAGACTCCGCGTGTAGCGACACTAGTAATGCGTTGAACCAACATGGTGACGCCAGCTTATACGATTCTTGTGACGCAACACCATCTCCAAAGTGTCGACGCTACCTCTGACGAAATGAAACTCCTAGAATTGCGGCAACGCATCCCCTACCGAGTTCGCACACTCATCAGGAAGGATGCCGATGCGGTCACAGGTGGAGGTGGTTAAAACGGACCGGATGTTGCTGGCCCTACAGGTGTCAACGCATCTAGACTTGTTTCATGAAACGTGTGAACGCTTGGCTTTCAGCCACCCTCTTAGCGTTGACCTTACCTTCGCCTGCCGACCAGGCCGGGCGTAGGTATGCCGAGAACGCGCTGCATGCTCAACCTGCGATTCACATCCGGGTCGCACCAAGCAATGCCGACATCACTGGTTCCGACAATCGGGCGCTTCAGGCTGCGGTCGATTATGTGGGGAACTTGGGTGGCGGCGTGGTGGAGATCGGCCCTGGAAACTACATGATGCGGGATTCTCTTCACCTGCGTAGCCGCGTGACCGTGCGCGGTGCCGGAGAGGAAACCGTGTTGCGCAAGGCGAAGGAATTCCGTTCTCCTTTGGTCGCGGACGGCGACTTCGGCGAGGCCGCCATCACGGTGAAAGACCCTAGCGGATTCGCGATCGGCCAAGGGGTTTATGTTGCGTCCAAGAAACAGCGCAATTTCCATGGCGTTTGCGGAACCATCCTGAACCAGAAAGCCAACTACTTCACACTCACACGAGCCATGAACGCCGATATCATGGTGAGCGACGAGGGCTTTGCGGCGACCGTCTTCCCCGTCATCAGTGGCTATGAACTAGAAGACGCTCGCGTGGAATCGCTAACCATCGATGGCAATCGGTCGGAGAACCCGACGAAGGTCGATGGTTGCCGAACAGCCGGAATCTTTCTCTACCGTGGCGATCACACCACGATCGCCAACTGCACCGTCCGTGACTACAATGGTGACGGCATTAGCTTTCAGCAGTCGAATGACGTTCTGGTTGAGAACTGCGTGGTCGAGCGGTGTGCGGGCTTTGGCCTGCATCCTGGGAGCGGGTCTCAGCGCCCGACCGTGGTGAATTGTCGGGCAGTCGGCAATGACGGGGACGGTTTCTTCTTCTGCTGGCGGGTGCGCGGAGGCACTGCCGAGGGCAATTGGCTGGAGGGCAACGGAGGCTATGGCATGTCCATTGGACACAAAGATAGTGATAACTTTGTCAGAAAGAACACCATCGTAGGAAACAAACGCGGCGGCGTCTATTGGCGTTCAGAAACCAAGCCGATGGCAGCGCACCGGATCACGTTTGAGGACAATATCGTCCGCGATAACGAAGCTTGGGGACTCTTTGTCGACGGGGCAACCGAGGGCACCGTCATACGGAACAATGTCATCGAGGATACTGGTAAAGGCGTTCAGAAGACGGCCATACGTTTAGGGAAACGTGCCGGCGAAGCCACGCTTGAGAACAATGCCATCAAAGCGGAAACGGCCTTGATGGACGAGCGTGAGTCGAAGTGAAAGAGCACTCCCGCCTCACCTGGGCAGCAGCGACTACTGACGTACTGCGGTATCAAGCTTGCTCCTAAGCAACGCCGACATTGATCATAGAAACCCGAAGCGTCAGCGAGGTCGGTGCGAATCGGCGAACACAGTCAGCCTTTTCAAACAGGCCACAAATCGATAGGCTCACGATAGTCAAACAACCTGAATCCCATGAAATCCTCACTGCTACTGATCTCACTCTTTGCAAGTCTCGCATCGTTCGCGGCCGAATCCGAGAAACCGAAAGCCAAGTCCACCCCTTACGGTGGCAAACCACAGGCTATCCCCGGAACGATTGAAGCCGAGCATTATGACGAAGGCCCCGCCGGTGTCGCCTACCACGACATTGAGGCGAAGAACCTTGGCGCCGACTATCGAAAGAACACGCAAGTGGATATCGAGAAGCGCGACGACGCGTCCAATGGACACGGCATCGGGTGGACAAGGAAAGGCGAGTGGCTGAACTACACGGTCGAGGTCGCCAAGAATGGCGTCTATGACATCGAGATGCCCGTCGCCTCCAGTAAACAAGGAGGTTCCTTTCACCTCGAGATCGAAGGGAAAGACCTCACCGGTCCGATTCAGATTCCTGACACAGGTAGTTGGACCATTCTCAAAACGATTACTCACAAAGGCATCAAACTAAAGAAAGGCGTCCACACGATTCGTGCCGTCATGGACGAAGCCGGTCCGTCAAACAGCATTGGTGATATCGACTACTTCAAGTTCACCGAAGCGAAGTAAACATTCGCAACCAGCAACGTTTTCTCAAGCGAAAGAAGCCTTCCCTAACCGAGATCGATCCCAAGCCACCGTCTAAGTATGCCATTCATCACCTTCTTCATCGGCCTTGCCGTTTACGCCTTCATACGCGTTCTCGCCACCGGCTTCTACACCGTCAAACCAGACGAACGCGCCGTCGTCTCCACCTTCGGCAAAGCCAACCGTCTGCCGGGCGCCCCTGCACCTGAGGAAACCCTTTCCGACGACGAGCGTGAGCGCTATCACTATCCCAGCGCTCAAGTCATCCGGCCAGGTGGTCCCTACTTCAAGTGGCCTTGGCAAAGGGTCCACAAAGTCAGCATTGCCACCCAGGTCGTTGAAGTCACCTGGGACCCCACCAAAGACCAAGACACCATCGAGTCGGTGACAACCTTACCACCGGAGTCAACGGTCAGATCCGTTACCGTGTGAGTGAAGACAATCTCTACGCCTACCTCTTCGGAGTGCAGAGCCCTCTCCAGCACGTCATGGGCTACTTCGTCTCGGTCCTCCGCGAACGTATCGCCAACTTCGTTGACCCCAAGGGCCAAAGCCTTCTCACGGACACCGACGTCGGTGAGGCAGATGGAGCCGAAAGCGCCGTCGAACTTTCCGAAGGCGTCTCGATTAACGATCTGCGTAAAAACCTCCCTCTCCTCAACGATTACATGGAGCAGCAATGCCAATCGACGTCTGGCCGCTACGGCATCGACCTCAACGCGGCGCTCATCACCGAAATCGATCCACCATCCGAAGTGGATCAAGCCCTCTCGGCAATTAACAGCACCCGCAACCAAGTGGTCGCTGACATTAGCACGGCACGCGCGGATGCAGAACAGCAGATCACGATGAGCAAACGTGCCGTCGACATTGCCTCTAACAACGCTCTGGCCGAAGTAGCGCCGCTGCGCGTCCTTGCCGACACGCTCACACACATCAAGAGCGAGGGCGGGTCCAAAGCACTCGACACTTACATCCGAAACCTCCGTGTCCCACTCCTGAACCGTGCCGCAAGAATCGTCCAAGTAACGGCTCCACGCAGCGAAGCGACTAACTAATTCGGTAACTACTCAAGAACCATGGACCTTGCTGACATTGCTATTCTCGCGGTTATCGATGATGCCACGATCGCGGCCTCCGTCGTCGCAGGAGTTATCGGCCTGATTGGCATTCCCATCGGCCTCCGTCTCGCCTCCGCCTTCGGCCTCTACACCATCGTCCAGGAATGCGAGACCCAGGTCTTCACGCTATTTGGAAAAGTTCTCGGCACCATCGATCAGGCCGGGCTCGACTCCGCTATCCGACGATTCGGCCCGAAAGCGCTTCTCATCCCGTTCTTTGGCAAGCGCTATCGCGTGAGTACGGCTCTGCGCCAACACTACCTCCGTAGCCAAATAGTCAACTCGGAGGAAGGGACACCCATGGGTGTTGGCATTTGGTACGAGATGCAAGTGAACGATCCTGTCGACTACCTCTTCGTCAACAGCAACCCCGAAGGCTCGCTTCAGGCCAACGTGGCAAGCTCTACCATATCGACGCTCAGCAATCTTGAGATGGAGAAGATGCTTGAAGACCGTCACAGTCTGAGTCGCACCGTGCGCGGTGCGGTTTCTCCGTTATCGGAGAAATGGGGCTATCGCCTTGGCTCGGTCTATATCCGCAAGGTCGCCTTCACCGATGTTCAGATGGTACACAACATCACAGAGAAAGTCGTGAAACGACTCGTCCAGGTGACCAGAGCCATGAAGCAAGACGGCGAGAACCGTGTCGGCCTCATCCAGAGTGAGACCGCTAACAAAGTCTCGCAGAAGATGGCGGAGGCCGCGTCCAAGCGCCCAGAAGTCGTCGGCGACGCCCTCAACGAAATTGCGAAACAGGATACCGAAATCCTCGACGCCGTCATTGAAGTAATGGAAACTGAGAGCCTCCTTGAGTCTAACGCGTGCGTGGATGTTCTCCCCGATGGCGCCAAACTCCTCGTTCAACTGGGCGACCCTAGCAATTCTGCAGCTCACTCCAAAAGCCAGGCCGGAGCGCCCGCCTCTTCATCTTCCCGCCAGATGCCTCCAATTCCAGGCAAGTAACAGGAACAGCCCAAAACACTAACACTCTTTAGACCCGATCGATCGTCGAATGGAGTAGACGATACGCCTGACACTTGAAATGATGTGGCTGTGCCTGACCGCGAATTGCAATCAACTGTTGGCGCTTTGTAGAACCTGTCAGAACTACATTCGGTTCCACCATCAACGGCGGCATTGAGGCGCCAGGTTCCATGGGCGAGCCTTGATTGCGTGGACATTCTCATCACTTTCATTCGGCCCCGCTTGCCCTACCGGAGTGCGCCCTCTTCAAGGCAGTAGAGAAACCGCATTCCTCGGAGGAAAAGTTGTCTTCCCGCTAGGGCCGGCGAGGCGTGAAAGTTGTCGTCCAGTTGGTTGGTGGCGAGCACCTTTACTTCACTCCCCCGCTCCAACACCAAGACTGTCCCCTTTCGATCCGTCATGTAGATCCGGCCTGCCGCACCGACCGGCGACGAGTAGATTCCGCCGAGGCCCGGCAGCCGTTCGCGTTCGATCACCCTGCTGCCGTCTTTGACATCAACGCTGGTCATGATGTTCTGGTTGGCCTGCGTGATGTAGAGGAGCCCGTCGTAAAGGATGGGCGACGGCACGTATGGCGTGCCCCGCTCGACCTTCCAGAGAATCGAGTCGGTGACATCACCTTTGCCCGTGATCGGAATGGCGAGAAGTGAGTAACCCTTGTATCCGCTCATGCAATAAACGACTTTACCGTCGACGATCGGTGAAGGGGTGCAGTTGCCGGTTAGGCCCTCCGCATGCCAGATGATCTCGCCGCTTTCGAGATCATAGCTGCGGACCCTGTTCGAGGCGGCGGTGATCACCTGGGTAGCCCCGTTGTGCTCAGCGATGGCCGGCGTCGCCCAGGCGTTCTTCTCGTCGCGGTCCTTCTTCCAGATCGTCCTACCATCGCTGGCATCCATGACCTCGATGGTCGACTGCCCGGCGTGATCGCGAACGATAATGATCTTTCCGTCGTGGACGACGGGCGAACTGCCTTCACCCAGGCTCGCGCCAACCTTCGCCCTGCCGAGATCACGCTCCCAGAGCCTCTTCCCGTCGAGGCTGTAGGCGAACATCCCGGCCGACCCGAACCAGCAATAGACCCGCTCGCCATCACAGTAGGCTGAGGCCGAAGCGTAGCTGGCATGTCTGTGGTGGCCTTCGTGCGGGACGAGTGTTCGTGCGACGTCTCGCCAAAGTTCCTTACCGGTGTTCCGATTAAAACAGAGAACGAACATCTCGTAGCTGGTGTTGGGATGCTTGATCCCAAAGACCCGCTCTGGTTGGTCCTCCGGCTTCGGCAGCGACGGGTCGACCCGGCCCGTGTTGATCGCGGTGGTGACGAAGACCTTGTTTCCCCAGACGATGGGGCTGCCTGTGCCTGTGCCCTGAATCTCGGCTTTCCAACGGAGGTTCTTCTCCTCGCTCCACCTCAGCGGCGGGTCTGCCGTGCGGGAGACACCGTTGTTCCCCGGCCCGCGCCACTGGTGCCAGTTGTCGGCGATCGATTGGCCTCCTGCGTTGTTATCCACAACAGGCCAGTCGGGCGCGTCTTCGAGCACATCTTTGTAGAGCTCTAACAACTTCTTCTTGAGCCGTTCGTTGACCTTCGGCCGCTGCTTTGAAACATCCTTCTTTTGCAAGGGGTCGGATTCCAGATCATAGAGCGCAAATCGGCTGAATCCGCCCTTCTTGATGATCGGGATCCACGATTCCTGAAAGGTCCTTGCTCGAACAAACTCGTTCTTCAGTCGAGTGTACTCGGGGCTGGTGAAGGTGGTGTTGGTGACGCGGGAGCCCAGATTGGACAGCGACGGATCGATACCAGCCATCTTGGCCATCTGCAGCACCAATTCGTTTTTCCTGACCTGATTCGAAGGCAATTTGTAACCACGGTAACCCATCAACGTGTAATTCCCTTCCCGCAAGGTGGCCAGATGAACCGATGACGGTGAAAGCCAGATCATGGGTTGCGAGCGTTTAAACGTCCCTTTCTCAATCAGCAGCGGCGAAAGGTCGGCGCCATCGAGATGCACGCCTTTGGGTTTATCAATTCCGGCTAAGCCGCAGATGGTCGGCAACAGATCGACCGCGCCCGATGATGTACTTTCAATCCGGCCGCCGCGAATGCCGACCGGCCAAAAGAAGATGCCGGGAGATCGCAACCCGCCCTGGAAATTCGACCCCTTGTTGCCTTTCAGACCGCCGTTGCGATCCGGCCGGTAACTGCCGTGGTCGGAGGAATAGATAATGATCGTGTTGTCGAGCTTGCCCATAGCTTCGAGTTTCTCGACGAGCCGTCCGATGGCGCGATCGGTGTTGTCGACCGTCGCGGAATAGAGCGCCGCCTCGTCCTTCAGATCGCCGTAGATCGAAACGATTTCGTCCGGCGCCGCCAGCTTGGAGTGAGGTTCGTTGAACCAGATGTTCAGGAAGAACGGCTGGTCTTGTTCAGGTTTCGTTTCCAACCAATTGATCGCATCGCTGACTACGATCTGACAGGAATAGCCCTTCATCGGACCGACTCGCTTGCCGTTGCGCATGAAGTTCGTGGGATTCCGGTGATTGGGATGAGCGCCATTGGACAAACCGAACCAGTAATCAAAACCGTGGCGCGTGGGCGATGGCTTCTTGCGCTTGCCAGAGGTCATTCCAATGTGCCACTTGCCGAAGTGCGCGGTTCCGTATCCCGCCTGTTGGAGAACTTCGGCAATGGTCACTTCCCGTTCGAGCAAATGCATGTTGTGCCATTGATCCTGCAGGACGCCGTAAATGCCGGTGCGGAGATTCTGCCGCCCCGTGAGGAGGGTCGCCCGCGACGGCGAGCAAACCGCGGCTCCCGCATGAAAGTCGGTGAACTTGACGCCCCTGGCCGCCAGTGAATCGAGGGCGGGTGTCTTAACCGGCCCGCCATAACAACCAAGATCCTGCGATCCCAGATCATCGGCCAGTAGGATCACTACGTTTGGCTGCTTGTCCTTGGCAAGGCCGGGGCAAACCAGTAGCAGGGAGCATAAAAATGTCAGGATGGGGTTCACGTTGTTTGTTTGGTCACTGTGTACTTTCTCCGGCACCTCCTGAGACATGGATGAGGATTTTGACGAAAGAGGCTCCCGGATTTGGCATGTCAGGATCGAGGCGGCGTTTATCTTTCCAAAGATTGCCGACCCGGGCACGCTGTTCGGGTTTGAGGCCAGCCATGACCTTGTCGACGTACGCCTGGTGGCGGCTTCCGTGGTAGCCCTGGGGAAGAGGGTTCTTGTCGATGCGGGTGAGGAGCTTCGCGGCATCGGTGTCGGGTGCTCCGGAGGCGGGCCGATCAGGTTTGTTTTCTTGAGGCTTTCTCGCCGCGGCCATTTCTTCGTGCGTGAGCCATTCCGGAGCATCGGCCATGACACTCCGGTAGATGGCAGCGGCCTGTTTTTTCAACCGGGCGACGAGTTCGGGGCGCTCTTTCGCAATATCGTTTTCCTGACCGAGATCTTTTGATAGATCATACAGCTGGACACGGCCGAGCCCGCTTTTCTTGAGTTCGGGGATCCAGGCTTCGTTGAAGGGGTACAAGGCCCGGTGTTGCTTCTGAAGTCGATTGGCCTCGGGATTCGCGAATCTCCCGTTGAACATGCGCGCGCGAAGATCCAATCCGCCCAGCTCTTTCTCGAGATCGTCGCCGAGGACTTCTTCGACTTGCTTTATGAGTCGGTCGGCGGCCTTAAAGTCAATCGGCGATTTCGCAGTGCCGGAGGTGATTAGTGTGTGGACACCTATCCTCATTACCATGCTCGCTCGACTCATCCAGAAGAGGGGCCGATGCCTCTTAAACTTTCCAGAACGGGTAAGCAGCGGCGCGAGATCGGAGCCATCGAGATGAACACCCTCAGGTTTCCCGACACCGATCAATCCGCAGAGGGTGGGAAGGAGGTCGACGGCTCCTGCGGGCTCGTTTTCGACGCGGCCACCGGGGATCCCGTCTTTCCAGTAGAAGATGCCGGGAACGCGGTGCCCGCCTTCGAACTGCGATCCTTTTTTGCCGCGCAGTTCACCGCTGCGCTCTTGGCGGTAGCTGCCGTTGTCGGAGGAGTAGATAATGATGGTGTTGTCGAGCTCGCCGAGTTTTTCGAGCTTGGCGACGAGGCGCCCGATGGCCCGGTCGGTGTTGTCGATGGTGCCGGTGTAAATGGCGGCCTGATCGTCGAGGGCGCCGTACCGGGAGACGATCTCGTCGGGCGCTGCGATGACGGCGTGAGGTTCGTTGAACCAGAGGTTCAGAAAGAAGGGCTCGTCGGGGGCGCGCTTTTCATCGAGCCAAGTGAGGGCTTCGTCGACAACGAGCTGGCAGGAGTAACCTTTCATCGGGCCGACGGGCTCTCCATTGCGAAGGAAGGTGGTGGGGTCCTTGTGATTGGGGTGCGCGCCGTTGATGAGGCCGAACCAGTAGTCGAAGCCATGGTCGGCGGGAGTGGGATTCTTGCGACCGCGGGTGGGCATACCGAGGTGCCACTTGCCGAAGTGAGCGGTGCCGTAGCCGTTTTCCTTGAGCACTTCCGCGATGGTCGTTTCGCTCTTCAGCAAGTGCATCCGGTGAGTCGACTCATTGATGACGGAGTAGACTCCCGTGCGATAGTGGTGGCGGCCTGTGAGGAAGGTGGCGCGCGAGGGAGAGCAGGTAGGGGCTCCGGAGTGGAAATCGGTGAAGCGCACGCCGTCGGCGGCCAACTTGTCGAGGACGGGCGTCTTCACCGGACCGCCGTAACAGCTGAGGTCGCGGTAGCCGAGGTCGTCGACAAGGAGGGTGATGACGTTAGGCCGTTTGACGGTCGCCACGGATTCTAACAACACTCTCACCTGGGGACGTTCCCTAGTATACCGATCGTGATCGAGGGTGAGGTTGACATTCCAAGGCTGGTGATGCTTTTCGAAGTTTCCCTTTCGGACAAAATGGTTCGTTAGATCGATGGGGCGTTTGTCCTTTTTATTTCGAGCGTTCGGATTTGCGCCGGCATCGAGGAGGATCTGACAGATCTCAAGGCGGCCCATGTGGGCGGCGCGATGCAAAGCGGTGTCACCATCCTTGGTGCGAATGTTGGGATCGGCGCCGTGGGCGAGAAGCTCTTTGACGATTTCCGTGCGTCCGTACTGAGAGGCGATGATGATGGGTGCCCGCTCTTTGTCGAAATGGTTATCCCCGTGCGGCATGTTAAGATCGGCCCCCGCGGTGATGAGGATCCGGGCTTCCTCGGGATGATCATTGATCAACGCCGAATTGA
>JAACDM010000215.1 GCA_009936795.1 Verrucomicrobiaceae bacterium
CTCCAAACACTTGTTCAAGTGGAACAGAAATCAAATCAGGCCATCGATTGGAAGCAGGATGCTTCTCTTCTGAAACACGTCGACTTCAGCAACGTTGTCTTTTTAGATCAACCGATAGCAGAGGATTTCCAGCCAGGCGTATTCCTCAATCTAGGTTTTGAGGTGCTCTTGTATGGCTCTCAAGGCCCGCTGCTTTTGCAAGAGCGCCAGGATGAGCAGCTATCGATACACGCGTTGTTTCATCCTGATAGATCGACCTTTCCGTTTCGTGTCGGATTTCCCGTGTTTGTGGCCAACGTCGTTGAAGTGGCGAGACAGGCGGCAGGATTGTCGGAGGCGAAGGCCTTGCGGACTGGAATTATGCCAGGAATGCTGACCATACCGGAAATAGAGGTCTCTGTGGCTGGACCAGACACGGATCTTATGATCAAAAGCGACGCCGGAGGGCGGCTTCCGGGCGTCAATGCGCGACGTGTTGGTCTCTATGGTTATGCTGAATTGGATCTTCGTCGTGGTGCTAGTCTGCTTTCTCTGTCCGAGACCTCACTTAGCCAGGTGGAGGTAGTGGAATTCCGAGAAGCTCGAGCTCAGGCCGATTCAAAGGCTGTGGAAACCGACCGTCCTCTGTGGCAGTGGCTTACTGCAGTCGCTCTCCTCATTCTTCTCGTTGAATGGTGGTTTTTTCAAAGGCGACCTGGAGGCTGGACAAGGGCACGGGCGAGTCGCTAAAGAGCCAGGATGCATCGCGTTGTCATTACGGATTGTTTGGAACCTCCTGCTTTGATTGAGGAAGGTAATCTAAGTGGGCTTGCTCAGGTGGATTGTCTCATGGCGAAATCTTCCGAGGTACTTCATGGGCAGCTGGTCGATGCCGATGCCATCATTCTTTACCATGAAGTCGACTTGACGGATACCCTCTTGCGTGGGTTGAAGCAGTGCAAGATTATCGTTCGTGGTGGTGTCGGCTATGACAATGTTGACGTGAAGATTGCCGGTGAGCTGGGTATTCCCGTATGCAATGTGCCAGATTATGGGGTCGACGAAGTCGCGGATCATACCATCGGGTTGATGTTGGGATGTTTGCGCGGATTCACCCTAGCAGAGCGCCGCTTCCGTCAGGCTACGACACTGACGCCATGGGATCGTCATGACGTTGGCAAGGTGTCGAGGACGGGTGATCGTACTTTGGGGATCATCGGGTGTGGGCGTATTGGCTCGGCGACGGCACTGCGCGCAAAGGCACTCAAGATGCGTGTGATGATTTATGATCCCTATCTTCGCCCGGGCATGGAGAAGGTCTGCGGGGGGGAGCGTGTTGACCTTGGGTATCTCCTAAAAGAAAGTGATGTCGTTTCGATGCACACGCCGCTGACCGAGGAAACGCGTCATCTCATGGATGCCCAGGCGCTTTCACAAATGAAGCCGACGGCCTACCTTATCAACACCTCACGCGGTGCCGTGGTTGACACCTCCGCTCTAGCGGAGGCGTTGCGCGAACGCCGGATCGCGGGTGCTGGTATCGATGTTCTCCCCCATGAGCCGCCTTCTTTGGAAGATCCGTTGATACAACTTTGGCAGGCCGACCATGATCCACCGATCAATCTAACAATTACGCCGCATACGGCTTATTACTCAGAAGCAGCGCTGCTGGAGATTCGTGAGAAGAGCAGTGCGGAGGTCGCGCGTATGTTACGAGGGGAGGCCCCGTGGAATGTGGTGAATGGAGAGTGGTTGAAGCAAGTATGAGGTGGTGTCGATTGGCGGTATAGTTAGTTTTTGCGCTTGGGCTAGTCTGCCTGCTAGCTCTCTACTTGTATGGGCGGGCCTACTATGATGATCCCTGTATTAGCAAAGCTACTAAAGACGGTATGTTGAAGTGCTGTTGGACTATCATCGAGCCTTGCAAGCAGATGACCTCGGGCTAGACCGAATTCTCACGGGCTTCTTGAGTGCCCAAGACGTCGAGCACGAGGTGGAGTAGCTTGACAGATTCGTTTTCACTGACCGATTTCGCGTTGGTCTTGCACTCATTGGGGGCGCCAGCAAGAGGCGTTGGGAATTCTTCGTGGTCGTGAGATCGAACGCTCTCTACTCCGTGCTCGGAGGCACCAAAGCGTTCAACGCCGTGCATGCCCAATTTGCAACTCTCCAAGGCATCAACACGTCGGGGAAAGGTGGTTTAGTGAAAATAATAGTTTGTGTCGTGATGGCAGCTTTACCGCATTCAGAAGCGGCCCTTCAAGCTGCGGTTGGATTCCGCAACGGTTTCGACCGGATGAAATAGATGTTGCTCTTCGAATTTCCATCTATCGCGGCCAATGCTCGCCGTTCGCCTAGACGCTAACAATGACTACATTGGCAATTTGGTGAACTATGCGGCCAAGATGCTATCCATGGAAGGTGACGGTGAAATCGCTTTCTCGGAAGAGTCCAACTCTGTGTCCAAGATTGCTTTCTCGGTGCAAGAACGTGAATCGGAAATCGAGGAAAGGCCGTTGCTTTATGGGTAGCGCGGGAACTTGCTGAAGTCTGGGGGGCGTTGCTCGATGAAAGCGTTCTTTCCTTCCTTGGCTTCTTCGGAGAGGTAGTAGAGGAGCGTGGCGTTGCCTGCTAGGTCTAGCAAACCCATCTGGCCATCGCAGTCGGCGTTGAGGGAGGCTTTCAGGCAACGTAAAGCGAGGGGGGAGTGTTGCATGATTTCGCGGCACCACTGGAGCGTTTCTTCTTCTAGCTTCTCTAGCGGAACGACTGTGTTGACGAGACCCATGTCGAGGGCTTGCGGGGCATCGTATTGGCGGCAAAGGTACCAGATTTCGCGGGCTTTCTTCTGACCGACGATGCGGGCAAGGTAACTTGAGCCCAAGCCACCATCGAATGAGCCGACCTTGGGACCGGTTTGGCCGAAGCGGGCGTTTTCTGCAGCGACGGTAAGGTCGCAGACAACTTGGAGGACGTGGCCGCCCCCGATGGCGTAACCGGCCACCATGGCCACGACTGGTTTGGGGATGCACCGAATCTTCTTCTGCACGTCCAGGATGTTGAGACGAGGAACCCCATCGCCACCGACATAGCCGCCTTCACCTCGAACTTTCTGATCGCCACCGCTACAGAAAGCTTTCTCACCTTCTCCGGTCAGGATGATCACGCCGACGGATTCGTCTTCATGGAGAAGCTCGAACGCCACTAGCATTTCTTTCACTGTCTGTGGGCGGAAGGCATTACGCACTTCAGGCCGGTTGATCGTGATCTTGCCGATCCCATCCTCGGTCTTTTCACAACGGATGTCTTCGAAGTCTTTCAGGGCATTCCACATAGAGGGACGCTAGCTGTTGAGGAAGGTTTGCAAACAGAATTTGTCGTTGGTAGCCTGCGTTCATGTGGCGACTTCTTAGCATCAGTATTCTGTCGACAATTCTGGCCTCAGGGGTGGAGAACCCCGAAACTCTGGCGATCGGGAGTCATGCTCCCGATTTCGATCTGCCTGGAGTGGACGGTAAGAACCACAAGCTTGCTGATTACAGGTGAAGATATTCTCGCGATCATCTTCACCTGTAATCACTGTCCCACCGCGCAAGCCTATGAGGGAAGGATCATTCAGGCCGTGAAGGACTACGCGGAAAAGAGCGTCGACTTTGTGGCGATTTCGCCAAACTCAGCGGCCGGCCTTCGGCTGAATGAACAAGGATTCTCGATCGTTGGTGAGACGTTGGAAGACATTAAGATTCACGCAGAGTTCTACGGCTTTAACTTTCCTTACTTGTATGATGGCGAGAGCCAAGAGGCTTCGAGAGCCTACGGCGTGATTGCAACGCCCCATGTCTATCTCTGTGACAAGGAGCGCAAGCTACGCTACCACGGCCGCCCTGATGACGATGAGAAGGGAGACAACATCAAGTCTCAAGACATACGTGATGGGATCGATGCCCTGTTAGCGGGGAATGAGATCCCTAACAAAGAAACTCGCCTACTTCGGCTGTTCGACGAAGTGGGCGAGTAAAAGCGGGAGCAATGATTGGGCGAAGAAGAAGTGGGCTGCGCAACCAGTGAGTCTGGAGAAGGTCGATGCCGCTGCGGTGAAAGCTCTGGCTGAGAATAAGGCCGACAAGCTGCGTATGATCAATGTGTGGGCGACCTGGTAGTAGTCTTGTGTTAGTGAGTTTAAAGGCTTGGTGGACCTTAACAAGATCTTCAATAACCGAGGGTTCGAGTTGATCACGGTGAGCGTGGATGACGCCGAGAATTTAGGTAAGGTTCTCAAGTTCCTTGAGAAGGAGGCATGCAGCCTTCCAGAGGCCATTCAGCAAACCTTGGTCAACGAGAAGCGGACGACGAACAACTATCAATACAAAAGCTCAGACAAAGATGTGCTTGCGGACGCTTTGGATGCGAAGTGGCGTGGCGGTTACCCCCACACGGTGCTTATTGCTCCAGAAGGCGAGGTGCTTTATAGGCAAACCGGTGATATCGACGTGCTCGAACTCCGAAAAGCGATTGTGAAGTTTCTTGGCCGCACATATGCGGGGCGTCAGTGGGGCAACTGAGCCAGTTAATCAAGTCGAGATTCTTTTCAACTAGCAGTGCCTACTTGGTTTGCTCGGCGATCTCTGCGGCAACAGTCTTGACAGCACACGTTTCGTGACGATCTGCTTCTTGGCTGAGCATTCAGCGATCTTGGCGATTTGAGGTTTTGCCACCACGAGGCGAGGATTGGTCTGGCGTATTCTCACAGATTGGTGTCTTCGCCGCCGCCGCGTAGGCTCGTCCGCTTGACGGCGAACGTAGCGTCTTGATTTGAGTCGGACGGCTCGCGCTTCTTTCTCACGGGCTTGAAGTTGTTGTTCCGTATTGAGCAGTCGGCGCTGAAGAGGTGCTATTTGATCAAGCTTAGACTGAAGTTTGCTTACAAGTCCTAACAATTCCTCTTTCTCTTTCGAAATCAGGTTGGCTCGATTTTCGGCGGCGCGAAGGGCGTCGGAGGCTGATTGAACTTCCTGCTGCGTCCGTTCCTTGGTGGCCTCCAGTTTCTCAGTGAGTTCCATGCACTCTGCTTCGTAGCGACGGAGTCTGGTGCGATCTGTTCGCGCCTGGGCGGCATCGGCGACCATGGTTTGTCGCTCCGTGGCGATACTGGCCAATTCCTCTTCAAGTGTGTGGCAGGTGACGGCCTGTGCCTCATGTTCCTCGCCAAGGTTCTTGAGAGCTTGTTTCAGGTTGGCTGTCGTTTCAGCCTGGCGATCGAGCTGGCTTTTCAGATGGGAGCCGAGTTGCTTGTATCTTCCCCAGAGCAGACTGGCGAATAATATTCCGGCCCCGAAGAAGACGAGAGGAAGGAGTATGAAGAGGAGGATTCTCATAAATGCTACGCAATGAAGGCGAGGGACGAGGTCTTCTCAGTAAGCTATCTAGAATTTTTAGGATTTCAAAATAAATCGCCTGAGCCCATCAGGGCGCTAAAAGCCTGATAGCGAACGCGATGAGAAGAATGGCGAACAAAGCGTTAAAGGCACCCTGCCAGCGATAGAAGGTGGTGCGGACACGGGGCCGGAGCATGAACCAGGCGAAGAGAGGCCAGATGAGGGCGGCTTCGATGATAATCGTCAGGCCAAAGAGCCAGCTCTGACCCTGCGGATCCGCAGCGAGCGGTGCCAACAGACTTGTGAATAGGATGACGACTTTGACGTTCGTCAGATTGGTTACCAGGCCTTCCCGAAACCCCTGGCTGAGCGAGGAAGGCTGACTTGTTGTAGGGGACCTGCTCTTAGCTGTCGTTCGAACATGGCGCAGGAGTTTGCTGGCGATCCAGAGAAGGTAGACAGCGCCGAGGACCTGCACGGTGCGCAAGAGAGCGGGAAATGTTATCAACAAAGCGGCCGTTCCGGTAAGTACGAGGGTGACGTGAACGACAATACCGACGCAAATGCCTGTGATGGTCGCCAATCCATTTCTAAAACCACGATTGAGCGTGTTCTTTAGAATAAGAAGCATGTCAGGGCCGGGTGTCAGTTGCCCAGCAGCCATGGCAATGGCGAACGTCGTGAGCTCCATACAATTACACTGCTTCGTGATCTGGCTGAAGGAGCAGCGGGAGTCTCAACTCGAAGACGGTTTCCTCTGGGTTACTTCGCAACAGCTGTAGAGTGCCATTGTGAGCCTTGACGAGCTCTAGCGAAAGACTTAAGCCAAGGCCAATACCGTCTTCTCGATTGGTGCGAGCTGCCTCTGCCCGATAGAAGCGTTCGAAGAGACGCCCCTGAGCTTCCTCAGGGATCGCTTCGCCGCTGTTGGCCACCTGAAGGACGGCTTCGTTTCCGTCAGCTTCAAGCGTGACGCCGAGCCGTCCTTGCGGTTGATTGTATTTTACAGCGTTGGTGATGAGATTGTGGAGGACTTGTTGAAGAAGCGTTGCGTCTCCCTCAACCTGCAGACCGGAAGCTATTGTGCTCTGTATCTTCAGGTTATCTTCCTCAGCCATCATTTCAGCGTCGTCGAGCGCGTGCGAGGCGAGTTTACTGAGAGAGGTGGGCTTGGTGGTTGTCTGGAGCCGACCTGCGTCCGCCTGGGAGAGGATGAGAAGGGTGTGAAGTATGGCTTGCTGATGGTCCGCTTCCTCAAGTAGAGAGGTGTAGATGGTTTGTTCTCGAGAACCTTCATGAGAGTCTGCTAGGGCGCGTTCGAGAGTCCCTTTCATGATGGCGACAGGCGTCTTCAGTTCGTGAGATGCATCCGCACTGAATCGAGTGGCTTGATGGAAGCTGCGTTCCAATCGGGCCATTGTGGTGTTGTAAACACTGATCAGAGGGTGGAACTCTTTGTCTGCTTCGGATAGGTCAATGCGCGTGCTAAGATCTCCGGCAGAGACACTCTTCGTTGCTTGGGTTAATGCTTCAATTGGTGTTAGTGCTTTTCGTGCGAGCAGCCAAGATCCCAGTGCTATTAGAGTGAGCGCCCCAGTGGAGGCAGTGGCGAAGCTGAGCCATAAGGAGCGGAGTTCGCCACGCATCTCATCAAGGCTGGCACCTAGCAAGACCTCAAACCTTGAGTTGCCAAAGACACCAATTCGCCAATGCTGATCTCCATCCGAGGCTTCATAGAAGCTGGCTTTCTTAATCGTGCGGGTTGGAGGACTCTCACGCTTTGCGAACGGGTTGCGTCTGGAAGGGCGTCGTTCTTCCTTCTGATTCTGTGCACGCAGGGCTCGCTCACCGTTATTTCTCCACGGTCCGGGGGGGCGGAAGAAGTCTCGACCCGAACCTCGCCAGTCAAAGTTTTCGTCCGATGCTTTGCAGTCCGTTTGAGTGAGAGACTCTGGCCATGTGTTCGATGTGTAGAAAGGGGTGCCGTTCTTCTTTCGCACGACGAGAAACCGGGTGTCGATTTTCTCTTCGCCCACCATCGACTCCATCGACTGATAAATCTTGTCCCAACCTTCTTTGGAGCGACCAAGGCTGGCTAGCACATGCCCACGGCGTGTCAGTTCTTCATCCAGACGGTTAACGCGATCTTTGCGCCAGAGGCTACTTGCCACGAGACCGAATACAAATAAACCGATGGCAGCGCTGGCGGCCGAGATTAAGGCAAGGCGTAGTCTGAAAGAGCGCAGCTTCATGATAACATGACGTCGAATTATTCCAGGCCGAACGTGAAAAGTCGAGACTTGTCTTGGATAAGGCCATCTTCAAAACGAAGCCCTTCTGCTTCCAAGAGTTGCGTCTTGTGAGTGATGTCAGGACCAGCATCGGCCCCAGCGAATCCCCCGACCCTTGGGCCAGTAGCGATCACGCGATGACAGGGGATCGAGTCGAAAGGGCATCGTCTGAGCGCCTGGCCTATCGCACGCGGTGAATGGCAACCGATCGAGAGGCCTAACCATTTGTAGGTTGTCACTCGGCCACGAGGGATTTCCATGGTGGCTTCATAGACGCGACGTTGAAAATCAGAGACCTCGGCGTTCTCATGTAAGTGGCTCATGGAGCCTCTGGTTCAGATGTAGCACTACTCTGGTCGCCATAGGATTTTAGTACTAGATCGCTGAGGAAGCCCTCCGGATCGTCCACAGCCTGACTAGGAAGGGTGAAGGCCCGCCGTCCGGTGTTTTTCTCAATGAGCTTGAGGCCGAATTGGAAGTCTCCAAAGGACTGTTCACACCAAGCCATGGCGCTCATGTTCTTGTTAGAGCTGCGCTGACCTACCAGGCGGACGGCACCGAGTTCTAGAGTGAGATCGATGCCATGCTTCTCTTGGAAATCTGCACAGAATGTATTCACCTCGCGTTGCACCATTTGAGTGTCAGAGTCCTGACAGAGCTCTAGATAACTGGCCAAGGTCTTCTCAGGATTCTTTACGAGTTTTTCGTCGATCTTGAGTTCGGTGATGCCTGAGTTGGCTAGCTCAAATTTGAAATCTCGTAGGATGGCTTCAGCCACGGTCATTAAGCCACGCGCTCCCGTCTGCTCCTCAACCGCACGATCCGCGATGATTCTTAGTGCGGAACGTTCAAAATTTGCTTTGATGCCGTAGGCCTCAAACTCCCTCTCATATTGGCGAATGATGCTGCCTTCTGAAGTCTCCATGATTTCGCAAAGATCTTTGGAGGCCAAAGGATCGCAGACCACTCTAATTGGCAAGCGGCCAACAAACTCTGCTTCGAACCCGTACTCGATGAGGTCACCCGTGTTGACTTCTCGAAAGAGGGAACTGGTTTTATCTGGCTCTCGCCCTTTCACCGCCTCAAAGCCGATAGCCTTGCGTCCGACCCGACGGGAAATGATCTCATCTAAGCCTGAGAACGCGCCACTCACGATGAATAGAATGTGGCGTGTTCTAACAGCGTCTTTTGAAGGGCCGCCACCGTTGCGCATCTGGAACATGGCCTGCATTTGACTTTGCATGTCCATTGGATTTCTTACCGAGACCTCGGTGTCTTCCATCAGCTTTAGCAAGGCGGTTTGCACACCGCGACCACTGACGTCGCGCCCCATCATGTTGCCGCGAGTGGCGAGTTTATCGATCTCATCGATGTAGATGATTCCGTGCTCGGCCAACTCGACATTGCCCTCGGCTCGTTTGACGAGATCTCTAACGAGGTCATCGACATCGCCCCCGACGTAGCCGGTTTCGCTAAATTTAGTGGCGTCTGCTTTGATAAAGGGAACGCCAATGAGTTCAGCGATATGTTTTACGAGGTACGTTTTACCGACCCCAGTTGGGCCTAGGACGACCACATTCTGTTTCGCGAACTCGATGTTCTCATCGCCTTGTTGTCGCAGGTATTTCGCATGATTGTAATGATCACACACGGCGAGAGCCAATGCTTTCTTGGCATCTTCCTGGCGAATCACAAAGCGGTCCAAGTGACGTTTGATGTCCTTCGGCAGGTAACTGAAGTCAAAGATGGGCTCGTCCCTATGAGTGGGTCCGTCGCTCGGTTCCCCTGAATCCGGCACTTCTTGGTCATCGCCCATGCCAGGGAAACCTGTGAAGTGGGCATCAGTGCCGAAACTTGATTTCATGAAGTCAGCAAGTTTCTTGCTGATTTCTTCTGGTGTCGGCGGTTTTGAGTCGCTGTTCTTCATTTTATTTAGAGTGGGAGGAGGCTATAGTTTTCAGGGAGGCTTGCCATCGAGTCCATCTCTCCCTGAAGGTGCGATTCTCGCGGGAAAGGATGTTCGCGTGGTTTCTCGTTACTTTACTGAGGTCTGTGAGATGGGCAAAGGCGACGACCTGCTCTAGGCGTTGATAGAAGAGATTGGCGTCGGTGAGGTCGTTTAAGTCCCCTCGAGCGAATCGCACCAAGGTCCACGGTGTGACGGTGTCCAGGGGGAACGAGACTTCACCCGAGCCCAGTTGAATCGTGATCTGCTGGGGGGTGATCGCGACGACCTTGCCTTGGACTCGGTTGCCATTGCGTTGCTGGATGGGGCCTTCGGCTCCTGCGAGGTTCTCGATTAGATACTTCGTAAACTGATCGGCCACCGTCCAGAAATGCAGGAGGTCTGTAACGCCTAGCATACCCTCTTTTGATGGAAATAAATGTGCTCGCTCTCCGATGAGGTCGATGCCTTCAGCGAACTGAAGAGTCTCTGCTAGAGGCTCGAGTTCCTGGAGCAAGGTTCTCCAAGCGGTCATTTCTTGTTTAGTCGCTGATGCAGGGGACGAGGCTTTGGTGTTCTTGAGTTCGCGAAGCCGCTTTTCCAAGCGTGTATATCGTTGCGTGAGGATATGCTGTGCTCGCTCGGTCTTCGCATCGGCTTGATATCGAACGGAAGCCTCTATTTCTTTCTGAACGGCATCGGTGCTCGCGAGACTGTTTGGCCTTCGGAGATCCTTGAGGATTGCTAGATCCGCTAGGTGATCCTTGACTAGTGTCTTGTAGTTGGTGATCCACTGGAATTCGGTGCCAGGTGACATAGCTGCGAAGCGTTGCCAGTGTGCCTGAGCCTCGCTGAGCTTGTCCAATTCCCAATTTTTGAGGCCGTAAACTAACAGCGCAAGAGGATTGCAGGAGCCTTCGGGCATGTCTTCAGCAACTCGCCTGGAAACTGGGCCATGTTCTAGCATGGACTCACTGAGTGATTGAAAGAAGTCGTTCAGCTCCTGGTGGGGGCCTTCAAAAGCTTCAAGTAAACGAAAGGTATCCTTGGCAGCCGATCGATTTCCTTCGAGCAGGCTACACAGCGCCCCGTGGTAGAGAGCCCATTGCCGTATTCCGGCAGATGTATCTTCTGCTTGGTAAACGGCGTTGAAGCCTTGGCTGGCGAGGTCCCAGTCGCCCGATAGAAGCTGAGCTCGGGCTTTGGCGAAGGGCGTGGTTTCTGTTTCTGCAGCGCTTCCCTCTAACTGCGAGATTTGTGAAGGTGTCCCTTGTTCCATCAGCAATAACACAGCTCCCGTGCCGATTGCGACGAGGCAGGCAGCGATTGCTAGCCATGGCTTTATCCAAGAAGGCTGCCGTTTGCTTCGTTGTTGTGCGAGGAAGCGTTCGCCAGCATTTCTGTTAGTAAGTCGGGATTGGGCGTTCTCGATTTCGGTCAGGAGTGCTTCGTAGTCTGGTGGGCGGTCATTTGGATTCACTGCCATCATTCGATCTACGAGCGCACAAGTGTCGCGTGAGGCAAAAGTCGTGAGTGCCTTCATGGGAGCAGGTTGCGTCTTGGCTGCATGAAGTTCCTCATAGCTACCCGTGACCACTTCAAAGGAAGGCTTGCCTACGAGCAAATGGTAGAGGGTTGCTCCCAAGCTGTAGATGTCGCTCCGATGATCTTCCCCTTCACCCTTGAGTTTCTCTGGCGATACGTAAAAAGGTGTCGCCCAGATATCCTCTGAGTTATCTGTCTCGCGTTGGAACATCAGTGCCAGTCCAAAATCCACGAGTTTGGCTGAATGGTCTTTGGCCAATAAAATATTGCCAGGTTTCACATCCCTGTGGATCAGGCCGTTTTGATAGGCGGCCTGTAGGCCTTGTGCGGTTTCGTGAGCCCAGACAAGAGCTTGGCGTTCCGGCACCTTTCCGAGAGTGGCGATGTGCTCGTCGAGATTGCCATTCTCGACTAGTTCCATGACAATGAAGAGATCTCCATGATCGCGACCAATGGCATACACTTTCACCACATGCGGATGGGCGAAGCTGGCAGTGATTTGAGCCTCTTTCTCGAACTGCTTGAGGCGTTCGTCGTCGTGATTGAACTGATCTAACAGGACTTTCAGAGCAACCTGACGATCCAATGAGGAATCTTTGGCTTGAAACACCCGGCTCATGCCGCCACGTCCAATCTCCCGTGCGATTTCGTAGTGCTGGATCACATCCCTCACCCGCGTCGTTTCCCCACACGTCGGGCAGGCCATAATGGAGAATGGTGGGCAAGCGGAGACATCAAACTCGATAGTACACGAAGAGCAGGTGGCAAGGGCGGGAGGCGCTTTCAAGGTCGCAAGCCTAGCAGCTGGCTCAGGCAGGGGCAATAGCCGAGCGACTACTTAGCCAACCAGGTGAGGACGGCGTCGAGCGTCTCTCCTGGCGCCGCATGATTTCCCATGCCCGGGACATGGAAATACTTGGCCATGTAGCCGTGCTTCGTCTATTGGAGGACCGGCACTTTGGCGAACTCGTAGTTCTAGTCTTTCTCGCCGGCAACAAAGGCCCAGCGCTTGTCCTGGTAGCGTTGGCTGATTCGGACATGCTTACCTTTAAGTTGGGGGAGGAAGGGCGGGTAGGTAGTGCCTGCTTTGTAGTTCACAGCGCCAGCGATTTCATTCTTTATGGTGTAGGGCTCTAACAGAGCGCCGCGCACGACGTTGATGGCTCCGCGAAAGTGTTCTGGTCTGAGATAAACGATCAATGTTGACGAAATGTGGCTGCCGGAAACACCATCGATATAGCACCGAGCATCATCTACACAGACGAGGGTGGCTTCAAGCGAACGACCATCGGTATCTGTCCAAGTGCGCGTGCTCTGAGCGAGGAGTGAGAGCGCGAAGAGTAATAGTGTTAGAGTGATTCGTGTCATCATGGCGATAAGCAAACGCAAACCGGGGGAGTTCTCGCGAACTCTCCCGGCAAGGATAGAAGGGTGGTTGTCGGTGACAACCCGTCTGGCCTACTCGGTTACGGCCCGGTAGTAAGCGCCGACCTGGCTAGTGCGATCAACGTCAGCATCCGTGTAAGTCGCGCTGGTTGTCTGATCATCGACGGTCATGATGGCTGTACCGATGGTTTCCCAGTTGATAAAGTCCGTCGAGAATTCGACTTCGTAGGTTTTTCCAGGGATGGCTGGCCAGGGCAGCTCGATCCCATTCTCGGCGTTGAGCAGATCCGCAATGTGGAAGCAGTCGGAAGCGTCATTCGGATCGGTTCCAGCAATTGCTTCGTCGGCATCGCTGTCGCCGTCGCCATCGCTGTCGCCTTCACCGCCACCGCCGTTGCCAGCACGCAGGTCGAGCGGGCCTGTGCCGTCAGTAAGTGAGGCGATCTCTGTTGCTGTCAGGGCGCGGTTCCAGAGTGAAACGTCGTCGATAAGTCCCGTGAACCAGTGGGTTGGTTCTGCGTGACGGATCCCGCCAATCGACTTCGTGTCGAGGTCACCTGGCTCGAAGCTACCGACATTCCATGCAGCGAAGGTGTCGGCCCCGCCGTCAATGTAGAGAATGCCGGTATCGCCTTCTTCGGTCCAGGCAATGTGGCGCCAAGTGTCATCCAGTGGAAGCATCTCTCGGTGCTACGAAGAAGAACACATGGTTCGAAATGTTCCCGCGATCACCCGCGGCGTCGGTGACCAGCGTAGTACGGGCGGCTTCGCCATCTCCTTGAACGTGGATGGAAATCGTATCGAAATTGTCGCCCGGAGCATTAGCCAGATCTTATACCAGATGCTCGACTTGAGGGTA
>JAACDM010000216.1 GCA_009936795.1 Verrucomicrobiaceae bacterium
TTCAAGAGGCCCGCGATGTTCGCGGCGCTCGATTCAAGGAGTTTCCCGTTATCTACAGCAGTCTGAATAGCGTCCACGCGTGAGCGTAGTGCAGTAATGTCGACTGTCTAGGATTCGGTTTTCCGATAGCCTTTCATGGCCCCTTTCGCCGCTTCCTGGCCGCTCCCATCAAAGGCAACCCAATTGCCCACAAGCGACTTTCCATCTTTCGACATCTTCGCTTTTACCCGCACTTCAACAGTCTCACCATCATATGGAAGCTCCATATCAACAACCAACTCGCCGTCTTCAACCTCCACTTTGTCGAAGGCTAACTCGCCACTCTCCGAAACCACCTTACCCTTCCACGCGGGATCATCACCAGATTCGAAATAGTAGATAGCCTTGTATTCGGCTTCATCCGGCATCGTCGCAGTGACATCCCAAGCACCCTCAACCGTTGGCGCACCTGGACGCACGGCTTTCCAAATACCACTTGCTTCTTCATCGCCATCTGAGTTCAAGGCGACCCAATTACCGGACATCTTATAATCTTCAATCTTAGCCGTGATCGTCACCGGATACAGCTGGCCATCATAGGGAAAGCCTATTTCAATCTTAGCTTCGCCATCCTCGAACGACACGGTCTTCATGGTCAAACTACCGTCGTCCGAGTTTATCGTCCCAGAGAATTTCCCTTCGGCTTCTGCGATCGCCACATCAAAGGCCAACTCATTGCCATCAGGATCTTCAGCAGTGGCTTTCCAGTCACCCGCTAACGGACTCACTTCGGGAATCACCCGATCCGCTTCCCAATCACCAGTCGCAAGCTCGCCGCCATCCTCTCCGACGGCCACCCAGCTCCCTTTCAACGAGTCCTCTCCTTCAGGCTTTGCCGTTACGGTAAACGTGAGTGGAACTCCGTTATAATCGAAATCGATAGCAAAGCTCACGGACTCTTTGGAAATCTTAATCTCCTTGAGCGAACTCTCACCATTCGAGGTCGACACCACCCCCTCGTACTTCTCATCTTTCTTGGTCAGAACGACAGTTGCTGGGCGCTCTTCGTCGCTAGGAAGGGTCGTCACCGCGTTCCAGGTTCCTTCGATAGGAAACTCGTCAGCGACAAGACTTCCAACCATACAGAGGGCAAGGGATAGAAATAATTTCATAAAATCAGGGGTACAAATGTTAAAGAATAGAACACTGAAAGGTCATTGTTAGTTAGCGATCTCCACCTCCAAAGCGGCGCATGAAGTCTCCACGTTGATTGGCGGGTTCGACCACCTTGGCTCGAGCTTCCTCATTCAGCGTGCTCGATTCTAGCCATGCTGCAGCAGCCTCTTGATCTTGTCGGTACCAGCTACGCGCAGCATCCGTTAGAGCTTCGTTACGTATCGCCTCATCTCCTATCGTAGCGGCCCACGTGACCGCCGACTCGGGATCTTCTCTTGAGAGCCGCTCCGTGAAACCCACGATCGCACTGTCCTTCACACTAGATGCTTCCATCTCGGCGAGATATTCTCTCGCTTGAGCAGGATCGGACTCAGTCCACTCCTCCAGAGCGGCCGACATGGCATCGTTCTGTGCATCACCAGATAGTCCGTTGGCCCACTCGACTGCAGCAGCAGGATCCCTCTCCGCCCACTCATCTGCGACCTCCGCGATTGCATCCTTGGCCCAAGGTTCATCCACCCTGCCTGAGATCCAATCTGCAGCTTTGGCAGGATCCTCCTGGCTATAACGATTGGCAAGATCTTCAAACGCTTCACTCTTTAGACCATCATCCTTAAGCCCGTCCGCCCAAGACGTCGCCTCCATGATCCCTTTCTTCATCTGCTCAGTAGCTATGATCTCCACGTAGCGGCCTTTCATACGATTATCTCCTGGCACTTTCTCCAAATATTCTGTTGCGCTCTCAGGATCACTCTTGGCCAAACCATTGATCAGGCCCGCTGTATAGAACATCTTTTGAGTGTTATCCTCCTGGCCATCCAACCAAGTCATCGCCTCCTCTGGTGACTCAAGAGCCCATCCTGATAGCGCGGATGCTGTGCTCATACCAGACATTCTTCCCGACTGCCCCTGTGTAAATTCTAACGCCTTCTCACCGTCAAGGCGCCCCCATGAATTTGCGAATAAGCTAGTGAGATAAAACTGACTAGGGTCACGAGTGCCAAGCTTCTGAATCGCAGCCATCGCAACTGGCGCTGTTTCCTTGGTCATCCTGCCCAGTAACTCCGCCATCATCTGATTCATCTTGATGGGGTCAGATTCGTTTAGCAGTTCCTCCATCGCACGCGCCATCGTCTTCGGAGTGAGCACGCCATTCTTCAGATACTTGGTAATGAACGGTTCCTCAGTGGCAGCTGCCGCCTCGATAGCACGATCAGCCGCGACCTGCTCGGCTGAGCGAATCGGCCCTGGGACAAGAGAACCGCCATTGGCAGAAAGCCCAGCGCTATCAGCACCAGCGCCGCCAGCAGAATCATTGTTGGGCTTAGCGACCCAGCCCAGACCAAAGGCCGCTCCAGCGGTAAGTAGCAATCCGAGAATGTATTTCGCGTTCATAATATTTCCTCAGCCTACCCCAAGATCGTCAGGAGGTTAAACACAAATTGGGTATCAAGATGTAAAGACATCCGTAACCCACCCAAGACAAAGAAAGGCACCCCCAGCGAAGGGTGCCTTTCTCGAAATCGAACTCAATGAGGCAGGAACGCTGTCTAGCTGCGCCGTCGGCGAACAACGACGCCTGCCAGGATGGCAAGAAGCGCCACACTGCCGCTTGGCTCTGGAACACCAGCACTCCACACACCAATCAGACGGATGGAACCATCAAACGCTGGCTCTGGGTTGATGGTGATGGAGTAGCCAGTCACATCAGTGAAGTCTACACCCGCAAAGGCTGTGAAAGGGATGGATTGAGTGGTTCCACTTTGCGTGAATGGCACAGAAGCCATTGAGGTTCCAGCGCCTGCAGCAACGCTCATGACAATCTCAGCAGCAACCGCAGGGTCGCGAGAAAAGATATCGATCAAGAAAGTGTAACCGCCTCCAGCCGTGAAATCGATGGGAGCCACCAGATCGTAGTCGGCTAAGAGTGTGGCCACAGTACCAGGAGTTCCACCGAAACCACCAGGTCCACCACTGAAGCTCAACCTTCCTGGGGCAATCAGGGTCGATACTGACGCGTTTGAAGGGCCGCTCACATAATCCAGTGAGATCGTTCGATATCCACCAGCAACTGATGGCACTGTAAGCATCTGAGTTGAACTTGCCATTGGATTGAGGCTGTTCACTACCAGATCGCCTTGAGGAAGCCCAGGCGGCAACGTATCGCGGTAGTCATCCAGAGTGATGGTCACGACAGCCTGAGCGCTGGCCGTCGCCAAAACGAGTGCTGCAAAGCCCCGCCTTGATAACCTCAATAGGTTTTTCATAAGAATTAAAATAAAAACAATTTCAGTAATGCTGGATTTGAACTTTTATAAATTAAATTGCAGACTTTATCAAACACTAAATTCCAGAAACAAGAGTTTCTCAATTTTGACATAGCCCCTTTATCACGCTCACTATAAAAACCACAATCTAACCTGAGGTTTAGTAGTTTGTCTTAGCGCTTGCAGCCGATTGGTAGTGAATGGACTCTCCGATAATCATGTCCACTAATACGCTAAGGCCTCTTCTAGAGCGTCTTCGAGTGCGTCCCAGCAAAAAACTCGGTCAGAATTTCCTCATCGATGACAACATCTCACGGTGGATTGTTGGTCAGCTGGAACTCGAAGAAGGCGATTCCGTTCTTGAAGTTGGCCCTGGGACAGGCGCCATGAGCGAGATTTTAGCTGAATCCGGGGTCAAGACTTGGCTCGTAGAATTCGACGAACGTCTCGCGAACTACCTAGTCGCGCACTTCGCAGACACCCCAAACGTCACCGTCGCCCATGAGGACGCCGTCAAACACGATGCCCGTTTCCTCTTCGCCGAACAGCCCGTCGGGCTCCTCGGAAATCTCCCCTACTCCTGTGGCGGTCACATCATGATTCACTACCTGATGCCACCCTCTCCCTTCTCGCGAGCCGTCTTCATGCTGCAGAAAGAGGTCGCCGAACGCGTCGTGGCAAAGCCACGGACAAAGGACTACGGAGCCTTCTCGTTGCGAATTCAGGCCTATTGGAGGGCGCGCATGCTGAAATCTGTCGGTCCGGCAGCCTTCTATCCGCGCCCCCAGGTAGACTCCTCGGTCATCGCTCTCGAGCGTCGAAAGCCAAGCGAATTGCCCACCTTTGATCATGCGACCTTTGATCGGCTCGTTCGCCAAGGGTTCTCCCAGCGCCGCAAGCAGTTGAAAAACGTTCTTTCAAGCTCTGGCCTCAATTGGGAAGCGGCCGTCGACACGCTTGGTCTCAATCCAGCCGCCCGCGCTGAAGAGCTCACCCTCGAACAATGGATCGAACTCGCCCGCATGGCCGACGATCACCCTCTCAAGGACAATCCACAGATGGGCGATGAACTCTTCGACGTCGTCGATGAAGCAGATCAGGTTCTTCGCCAAGAAACACGCCAAGATGTCCATGCCAATGGCTGGCTCCATCGCGCGATCCATGTCTTCGTCTTTAATAAAGCAGGTGAACTCTTCCTCCAAAAGAGGTCTCATCTAAAAGATGCCCATCCCTCAGTGTGGGATTCTTCCGCCTCAGGTCACCTCGATGCTGGTGAGGACTACGACACGGCGGTGGTGCGAGAAATCGAGGAAGAACTCGGAATCTCGGGGCAAGTGCCCGAATACCTCGCTACGTTGCCGCCGAGCCAAGCAACCGGCTGGGAACATGTGAAACTGTATCGGGCAAAGGCTCCGAAACGCTTGCGCTACCCAGCAAGCGAAATCGAAACGGGAGGCTATTTCAGTCTCGAGTTTATCGAAAAATGGATAGCACAGCGGCCTCAGGACTTTGCGAGCGGCTTCATTAAGTGCTTCTACGCATTTATTCAGTAATTCTTTGCGAATCCGCAACTGATCCGAGGAATCGATCTTGTAACGTATCCATGTTTTCGAAGAAATACTCCACAGCAATTCTCATCGCCGGAAGCTTCGCGATGGTGGGATGCACCACCGGTTTTTACCGGAAAAAGGCTGATAAGGACGTCTATGAGATTCTCCAGCAGGTCGAAGAAGACATCTTCGGAACGTCGAGCGAGTTCAGCATCGACACGAAGCACTCCGGAAAGAAGCCCAACGACGTGGCTGCGCAGGATATCCTAGATGCACGTTCAACAAACAAGACTCTAGTCTTACCCATCGACAAAGCACTCGACTACGCGGTGACCCACAGCCGCGAGTTTCAGTCAGAGAAAGAATCTCTCTACCTCACCGCACTCAACCTCACCGGCGAGAAGCACAATTTCTTCCCCCAGTTCTTCGCCAACTCTCGCGGCACACGGTCTCGGCTCATTGATGGCGAACAACGAGGCACTGTAAATTCTGATATTGGAGTCAGCCAAGCCTTGCTCACTGGCGCAAATATTGGCGTCGCCATCGCCAACGACCTTTTACGTTACTACACAGGGGACCCCCGAGAGTCTGCCGCCTCTGTCATTAGCTTAGATATCATGCAACCCCTCCTTCGCGGAGCAGGTCGAAAAATTGCTGGCGAGCGTCTCAAGCAATCGCACCGCAACGTCTTCTACGGCGTGCGAGATTTCGCACACTTTCAAAATACCTTCAGCGTGGACATCCTAATGGAATACTTCCGCCTCTTGCAGGTGAAAGACGTCATCTTCAATCGGTATAACAACTACCTCTCCATTAAAGCCTCGACAGATTACCTTCGTGCGCGTGCCGTCGACCGCGCAAAGCCGGAAGAAGTGGCTGATTCTGAGCAACGCGAGCTTCAGGCAAAAGATAGTTACCTCAATTCGATTACTAGTTTTCGCAATGCTCTGGATCGCTTTAAGATTGCGCTAGGGTTACCGCAAACGGTCGATCTCCGGCTCGATGACAGCGAGATGGTGAAACTTCGTGATGCTGGCCTTGTAGAACTCTCTCTCAACAAAGCTGATGGCTTTCGCATCGCTCTGAAGCACCGTTTACCCTTACTCAACGAAGTCGACCGCTACGAAGACAGCAAACGTCAGGTCGCCATCGCAGCCGACCAGCTCAAGGCGGACCTTAACATCTTTGCCGACACCACTGTCGAGAACGATGAAGGTCCGACCGAGTATGAGAAATTCAACTTCAACAACGTGCGCGCTAACGTGGGCGTGCAATTAAATCTTCCGTTAGACCGTTTACGTGAGCGCAATCAGTATCGCTCCACGTTGATCAGCTTTGAGTCGGCGATCCGTCGGCTAGGTCTCAATTTCGACGAGGTCCGTAATCAAATTGATCGGGACATTCGCCAACTAGAACAGCTCCGCAAGAGCTACCAAATCCAAAAAAACGCCGTCACTCTCGCCGAGAACAGCGTGGAAGGCAACGAACTCCGGCTAAAGGCAGGTACCATCACCTTCCAAAGCCTCAGCGATTCCCAGGATGACCTGATCGATGCACAGAATGCCGTAACCGGTGCCCTCGTCGACTATCTCGAAGCTAGGCTTGGCCTGCTCACCAACCTCGGTATCCTAGCTACCGATGAAGAGACGTTCTGGCTCAGAGGAGATGCCGTAAAAGTGGATCTCTCCAAATGGCGATCCGCGCCTACAGTCACTGAAGCCCCTACCGAAACGAGCAGAAACCAAGTCCCCACCCCCGAGGAGGTCTTTGCCGACTGACCAATGGCGTCAGGGATTTGCTCACTCCTACTGAACGAATATACCTACTGAGACTCATGAAACTATTCAAGCTCCTCCTCAGCACCTTTCGAGGCCATCCAAAACTCTCGGGCATCGCACTTGTGCTAGCCGTCCTACTCTGCGTGATGCTCCTGCGCGGTGGCACCACCGATGATACTGCGGTCTATCATGAAGCCAAACGCAGTAATTTTCTCGTGTCTATTGTCGAAGGAGGAAACTTGGAGGCTGTCAATGAAGTCGTCGTCCGCAATCAGGTCGACGGTGATTCTCGCGTCATATTCATCATTCCCGAAGGCACCTACGTGAAAGAGGGCGACCTCATTGTCGAGCTTGATGCCGCCGAGGCAGAAGAAGAATTGAAGGACCAACAGATCACATACGAAACGAGCAGCGCCGCCTTCGTCACTGCTGATAATGATCTCGAGATCATGAAGAGCACCGTGGATAGTGAAACACGAGCGGCCGAGTTGGCGGAGACATTCGCAAGAATGGATTTGGAAAAATTTGATGAGCTCGATCGCGACCAGCAGTTGCGCACTGCTGAGCTTGACATTGGAACGACTGAACAAGCGCTCGCCCTCGATAAAGACACCTTCAACTGGACGCAGAAGTTGGCCGAGAAAGGTTTTGAGACGACTGCAAAGGTCGACAGTGACAGCCTCAAAGTGAGGGAGAGCGAGAATGAACTCGAGGGTAAGAGGAGCACACACAAGATGCTCAAAGAATATGAACTCGTCAAAGCAGAAGCAGAGTTCAAGTCCCTCCTCCAAGAAGCTGGGCGTGAACTCGAGCGTGTGATCAAACAAGGCGAAAGCAAGATCGCTCAGGCCCAAGCCGACAAGAATTCCGCTGAAGCCACACTCAAATTGAACGAAGAAAAATTGTCCAATATGAAAGAGCAGCTCACCCACACCAAGGTGTATGCTCCTCAGGACGGACTAGCCGTCTATGCCATGTCGAATAGCCGTTACAGCAGTGAATCCATGATCGAAGAAGGGGCACAAGTCCGCAAGCGACAGGAACTGATCAAGATCCCAGACACTTCCAAAATGCAGGTTTCCCTAAAGGTTCACGAGTCCCATGTCGGCAATGTTCGCGCGGGGCTACCAGCCTTTGTGGTTCTCGATTCACTTCCCGACGAACGTTTCAGGGGCGAGGTGACCAAAGTAGCCATTCTACCAGATGCACAAAGCCGATGGGGCAACCCAAACCTAAAGGTCTACACTACGGAAGTTGTCATTACCGACCCGCTGCCCGATGTGAAACCAGGCGTGTCAGCGAGAGCTGAGATTGTCGTGGCCAATCTTCAGGATGTCATCACGGTGCCCATCCAAGCGGTAACCACACTCAAAGGTCAGCAAGTATGCTACGCGAAACGCCTTGGTGGTCCCGAACCAGTTCCGGTGGAAATCGGCATGTTCAATAGCAGCTATATCGAGATCAAATCGGGTTTAAAAGAAGGTGACCGTATCATGCTCGCGCCACCCGTATCGGAGGAAGTCGCTCTTGATGGTGGTGTGTTAGAAGAAACCGAGGGCCTCGACCTACCCAAAGAAGCCCCAGCAGAACAGCCAAAGCAGGGCGGGAAGAGCCCCTCAAATGCTGGTGAAGACGGAGGCAAACGACCGAGAGGTGGTGGCGACCAACGCGCCAAGATGATGAAACGATTTGATACGGATGGCGATGGCACCCTCAGCGACTCCGAGAAGGAGGCAATGAAGAAGGCCTTCAGCGGCGGGGGCGGCGGGAGCCCACGAGGAGGCCAGTAATCCTCCAAGCAAAGAGTTAGGATTATGCCAGATCCGGAAGCGATCATTCAGATCAAGGACGTCGAAAAGATCTTCCAAGTTGGAGAGATCGAAGTCCGTGCACTGCGAGGCGTCGACCTCACTATCACACAAGGTTCCTACGTGGCCATCATGGGACCGTCAGGCTCTGGCAAATCCACCATGCTTAATATCCTCGGCTGCTTGGATCGCCCGACACGAGGCCAGTATTACCTTGGTGGAGAAGATGTTTCCAAAATGGATGACGATACCCTTTCCGCCGCGCGCGGCAAACGCCTGGGCTTCATCTTTCAGAGCTATAATCTAATCGCTCAGCTCACGGTTATTGAGAACATCCAGGTTCCCCTCATTTATCAAGGTGTGGAACTGAAAGATTACGACGAGCGTTGCAAGGAACTCGCCGAATTGGTCGGCCTTGCAGACCGCATGGACCACCGCCCCACCCAGCTTTCAGGTGGACAACAACAGCGCGTCGCGATCGCTCGCTCCTTGGTCAATGACCCACTCATGATCCTGGCAGACGAACCTACTGGGAACCTCGACTCTCAAACGGAGCAAGAAGTTTTGGAGATCATCGAAAAACTCAACGCCGACGGTAAGACCATTGTCATGGTCACCCATGAAGATGCAGTCGCAGCACGTGCCCAGCGCGTGGTTCACATGCTGGATGGGGTCATTGATCGAGAGGTCATCAACTAAACCACTATGGTCTCGTCCCTTCTCCTCAATACAGTTCAGTTAGGCGTTAAGAGCCTCATGCTCCACAAGCTGCGCTCTGGGCTCACTATGCTCGGAATTATCTTCGGTGTCTGCTCCGTGATTGCCATGCTCGCTATCGGCGAAGGCGCGTCTTACGAAGCGCAAGAGCGCATCAAGCGCTTGGGAAGTACCAACGTCATTATTAATAGCTTCAAGCCCCCTGAAGAGAATGATGACTCCGGCTCTAACCGAAGCTCCGAAATTGATTACGGGCTGACCTACGAAGACGCAGCACGTCTTCAAACGACCATTCCCAATGTCGGCGATGTCGTCCCCATGCGGATCATTCGAGAGAACATTCGCTTCGGCCGTAACCAAGTCTCTGGGCAAGTCATCGGCACCCTCAGCGCTTACCCAAAAGTGCAAGGTCTTGACATCGTCCGGGGCCGTTTCCTCTCCGAAATGGACGACAAACACCAGCGAAATGTCTGCGTCATCACCAAGGGGCTGGCCCAGCGCCTCTTTCCCTATCAGGATCCTCTCGTCAACACCGTTCGTATTCAATCCGTCTACTATGAAGTCATCGGTATGGTGCAAGAAACAGGCACTATCGACCAGCGCCCAAAGAAGGGTGAGGCCGAGGGTGATCCGATTGACAACAATGTCTACATTCCCCTCTCTACCGCTCGTGCTCGATTCGGAGAAACCATCGTGAGACGCAGCTCAGGCGGTTTCAGCGCCGAGCGCGTTGAACTGCATCGCATCATCGCCAAGCTCAACGACACAGAGTCTGTCTTGACCGCAGAGCCACAAATCAAACAACTCCTCAAGCGCTTTCACGAAAAGAACGACTACGAACTCATCGTCCCCTTGCAACTCCTCATGGAAGCTGAGGCGACCAAACGCATGTTCAACATTGTGCTAGGTTCCATTGCTGCCATCTCGCTCCTCGTTGGTGGCATCGGCATCATGAACATCATGTTAGCAACAGTGACCGAACGCACCCGCGAGATCGGCGTAAGACGCGCACTTGGTGCAAAAAAGAAGGACATCATCACGCAGTTCCTTATCGAGACCATTGTCCTCTCCGTTGGCGGTGGTCTCATCGGCGTCGTCATTGGCATCGCCACGCCTCTACTTGTATCCTACTTCACCAGTATGATGACGGTCATCACTCTATGGTCTGTGCTTCTCGCCTTCGGTATTTCTGGCCTCACTGGAATCGTCTTCGGTCTCTACCCGGCATCCCAAGCAGCAAAGCTTGATCCTATCGAGGCCCTACGCCACGAATAGGGATGGCCTTGTTGCATGATCGTCTTTGGCTACGCCGACTCTTCGGCTTTGTTGTCGGATGCCTAATCTTACTAGGCTTCGAAGGACTCTGCCGTCTAGCCGGTTGGGGACAACCGGATCCCAGAAACGATCCCTTCATCAGTTTCGCAGGACGCTCGAAGCTCTTCACTACAGATCCACTCACAAATGAGCACGTCACGGCTTCCGAACGCCTCAAGTTCTTCGTCGAAGACCGTTTCCCACGAAGCAAAGGCGATGACACCTACCGGATCTTCTGTCTAGGTGGCTCAACCGTACAAGGTCGCCCCTACTCTATCGAAACCTCATTCAGCACTTGGTTAAGGCTGGCCCTTGAAGCCGCCTATCCTCACCGTCAATTTGAGGTCGTCAATTGCGGTGGTGTTTCCTACGCCAGCTACCGGCTCATTCCCATCCTCACAGAATGCCTCGCCTACGAACCCGATCTCTTCATCGTCTGCACCGGCCAGAATGAGTTTCTCGAAGCGCGCACCTACGAGACCGAGAAGCGGTGGCATCGAGCCCATGCCATCGCGTCCCACTCTCGCATCTATCACTTGATTCAAGGCCTCAAACGTCCAGCACCCAAGGCAGCGCTAAAGCAAGAAGCCGACGCCCTCTTGGACTATCGCGGCGGGCTCAAAGCCTATACCAGAGACAAGGCCTGGAAAGAGCTCGTCCAGGCGCACCACCGCAGCAATCTCAAGCGACTCATCTCACTGTCACAATCGGCAAAGGTGCCGATCACATTCCTTAAGCCTCCCGTAAACCTCAAAGATTGCCCTCCATTCAAGTCTGATGGCCCCGCAGCACGGCACTATCAAAAAGGCCAAGAGCGTCTAGCCCACGCAGATTTCCGTAACGCCGAAGCCCATTTCTGGCGTGCTCTCGAAGAAGATCTCTGCCCGCTGCGACTCCTCCCACCCATGGGAGACGATCTTGTTAGTATCTGCCGCCAAGCGAATGTCCCCTGCCTCGACCTCCACACCTTGTTAGGAAAAGAATGCCCTCAAGGCATTCTCGGAGACGAGATATTGGTCGATCATGTTCATCCCTCTATACGAGGCCATCAGCTCATCGCCAACGCGCTGCTAGAGCACCTCAGTGAGACATTCGGAGCTAGGGAACCTAGACATGCCGCCGCCAGGGCAAAGGTCTATCAAAGCCACTTAGACAGCCTCGACGCCCTCTACTCCGCCCACGGCCAACAGCGGCTCCGCAATCTTCACCTCTGGACTAAGGGCCAAACGGACGGGCCGGCTTACAAGAAGTAGCGATGTCGTAAACCTCACCACATCACCGCTCTACAACCCACCTTTCGCATCGAAGCCCTTCACGAGAACCTGTGCAGCTACCAGCCGGAAAATCCTCTGCTCATAGTTACCGCGAAAGAGTCGCTCCACGACGGGAATAGAGCCAAGCACGGGCGTGCGAGTATGGACCTGCTGCACGTCTTCGCGGTTCCCAAGGATGACGTAGCTTCCATTCTCAAAGCGCCCCTTGTAACCGGCCTCACGAATTTTGAAAACAGGCTCTTCCGCTCCGGGAAACTTCGTTGAAAACTGGAAGCCTTCGAACTCGCAAACTCTCCCAACGAAATCGATCCGCACGACGCGTGGATTGCTCGTTGCCCAGGTCGTGATATTTCCTGTCACACCAGTATTCTCGGTGGCAAACTCGGTAGGTTTTAACGGTATCGTTTCAGGGTCGTAGTTGGTCGGGTAGACAAACTCCCCAACGATCTAAACCTTTGCCTCGACACCTGGACGCGTAACCAACCTCGGCATCTTCAAAATATCCACACCAACGCGGTTCGGACCGAAGATGCGCTCACCATCCTCCAAAGACAGCAACTTCGCCTTCCCGAAAAAGTCGCCGGCAAACCCGGATAAATCCTCATCAAGAGAGGATCATGAGATTTCCGCAAATCGCAGCTTGATCAAGTGCTGGGGCGCACTGCGAGTTAGGTTTGCATTGCGCGCTTCCCGTTCCCAATCCGAATCAGAATCATCGACCCAACTATCGCCTTGAAGCCTAATCAACTTAGGGGTGCTCACACAGCTCACGATCAACAGACTTGCGGCAGCAAAGGCCATGAACATTAACACTACTGGAACCTGACTCACAGAGAACTTGAGCGCATCAATAAGATGGCGCTAAAGAGAGCTGAGGGAGGCGAAGATCGACATGGTGCCGTTCTATTTGAACAGAGACTCAAGAGTATAACTATTTTTTAGTGTTGGCAATTCCCGCTTTCAAGTTGTGTTCGTCTTCAGCCATTGAAAAACAACAATCCAGACAATCGGCAGCCACCTACGAGGGACTGCTATAGAACGAGGCCTGCTTGGCCCGACTTTGGGCTAAAGGCTCAAGTTACAACAAACAGAGATCTAACAAAGCAAAACTAGTCAGTAATCGTAGTTGCTCTTCCCATACCTATTAGAAGAATGGATTGTGGTCCTTCTCTTCGCCGACAGTCGTCAATGGGCCATGCCCCGGACACAGAATCGTATGATCTGGCAGTGCTAGTATTTCTTCGCGATTCGTGCGAAGAGCATCCTGATAGGAGACCATCCCACCTCCCATCGAGCCTGCAAACATGGCATCACCGACAACGGCAATCGGCGTGACCAAGCCATCTATAACGTAGGTCATGCCTCCTTTTGCATGTCCCCAGGTAAGTCGTGCTGACACCTTCAAGGCACCTACATCAAAGACATCTCCATGCTCGACAGACCCCGCACCCTGCAATAGTTCCCGGGAACCGACGTGAACGGCAACCTCAGGGTAAATTGCCTTTACCCGATCTAAATCGGCGACATGATCGCGATGGGTATGAGTTAGGAAAACCTTGGAAACGGTGATCTTCTCTTCTTCAGCTTTTGAAAGGAGCTCACTGGCATCGGCTCCTGTATCGAAGAAAGCTCCCTCCCTGGAAACAGTGTCCCAGATTAGGTAGGCATTCACGAACATTTCACTAAAGGCTGTATTGACCATGAACAACCCATCGACATCCCGGTCTTGGGGATACCATGCCCCGTTAAACGTATCGACCAGCTTCTCAGGATGCAACCCTAACGGTTTCGCGACAGCACGGACGGTATCGGCATCGCCCTCACCTCGACGCAACCGCTGGATCGATTCCACATCAACAGCGGCCATGGCGGCAAGGTCTGTATCCGACATATTAGTGCCACGCATGGCCTTACCCACGATATCTTCGCAAAAGTCTTCGATCCCAATAGTCATGCGGCCCCCCACTATCGCGGAGAACTCTCGCCCTCAGTTGCCGAACCTTCCTCTGAACCATTTGGCAATTCCGTCGCCGATTCCAACCTTAGCTCCGAGGCGGCGCGCTGGGCCTCTAGGTCGACCAACGCTCCCCGCACGTCCAACTCAACCGCCTTGGCCTCTTCCAAAGCCTCCTCAGCAACAAGCCTTGCAGACTCCGCATTCTTCACACGCGTCTCAAGAACCGTAACCGCCAATTCCTTTGGATCGCCTAACCACTCCTGGATCACTTCCGAAGGGATTGCGTAAGACTTCACTCGGCTGGCACGGGCGATATTCACTCCGACTGCATTGCCATCAATGTTCACCAAGGGACCACCGCACTGATTCGGTTTGAGAAGCATGTCATGTTGGATAGCAGCCGGATAGCCCGAGCGCCTGCGACTCACCCTCCCTCCCATCCGCGCTGTCTGATCTAGTTGCTCGTGCATGGGCATCTGGAATCCCATTCCAGAATCTTTATCGCCCAAGGTAACCTCTACCATCATGGTTTCCTCCTCTCGGACAACTTGCAGGACCACAACATCACCCGGCTCACTTTCGGACACCGTGTTGCTCAAAGCATGAGTCGTCACCATGGCTGCGCCGTCGATCGCCTGAATGAGATCGCCCCTTCGTAGACCAGCATCTTGGGCACCCGTACCGTCTAGGACGTTCACGACAAAGAGACCAGAGCCATCCTTCGCTGCCTCCATGCTAATTCCAAGAAAGCCCTTCTTGCTCTCCAGCAGATTTCTTAAACCCAAACTCACTGTTCCAATCGTAAGAGGCAGGGAAACTGTTCCTGATGAAGCAAGGAGAGAACCGATCGGAAGGTCACTCCCGGGAGCCCAAGTAATCGGAGTCAGATCGAACTGGTGCACCCAGAGCAATGCTAGGTCGTTCTCCTCATTCACCTCGATCAATTCAGCAGGCACAATTTCTTTGTTAGGGAGCTGAACGGCAAGATCCTGATTGTTCCGAATCTCACTCGCTTTCGTAACGATGAGGCCTTCTTGCGCAACCACAGTCCCAAGCACACGGACCTCATCTCCCTTGTAAATCTTGACCGTACTCTGTCGAGAACGATCAACCAAGGGAGCGAACTCTCGCAGAGTACTACCATGCATTTTCTCATAACGCGTCTTCGGGCGCACCCGATCTATAGACTCGAAATATCGACCGATTGTATCCTCGAACGTACTTTGAGCATCGCCGGGCCGTTCATCGTCGACAAACTCGACCTGCCCAAGCAAGGATCCAGAAAGCCCCAGCGAAAGGGCCATCACTGGCCCCCAACATTTTATTAGTCCAAAATTCATCGAGCTTGTTGATCTAAAAGTTTAGCACGATCTCCCATCGTCACGACGACAGTCTCTGTTTGCCCTCGCCTGCTCACCAAGATCTCCACTTGATCCCCAGGTTCCATCTTCGAAAGCAATGGGAAAAGCTGCGTGTAGTCACCAACACTCTCACCATCAAACCCAGTAATCACATCGCCTGGGCGCAAGCCTCCGTCTGCTGCAGGGTAACCAGGTGGCACATCACGCACAAGCACACCATTGCGGGAACGCTTGTCTAGCTTTGCTCCTAGCAATGCCCGGTTACCGCTTTTGTCGATTTTGCTCTCATATCCCGGTAGCGGCTCATCGAATAAATTCTTTAGCTCACCCCACGTTCCGTTCTCTCCCCCAGCCTTCATCCGATCCCAACCGCGGTGGAACACGGCCATAGCCACGTGCATATTATGAGAGAGGCTCTGAGCAATCGACGAATTGATTCCTATCAAGCGGCCTTGCAAATCAAACAGGGCACCACCTGAGTCGCCGCCGGCGAGAGTGCAATCAGTCACGAGAAGTTTATCGCTCTGCTTCTGTAGCACACGCCCCAATCGAAGCGGCGCAGGCCTCGTAGGATCGTAGCCCCCAGGGTGCCCCATCGCTACAACCCAGTCGCCGAGCTCGGCCGTGTCCGCCTCGGCCACTTCCACGTAAGGAAATTTCTCATCCTCATTGGTAGGGATGAGCTGAACCATGGCCGCATCGCGATTCATATTTGCTCCCAATCGTTGGCCAACCATTTCACGACCGTCCTCGAGGTAGACCAGGATTTGATCTCCGGTGGCCTCCGTCACGTGACCCGCAGTCAGGATGAGGCCATCTTCACTGACAATCACACCGCTCCCCCACCCCTGCTTCCTCCTATCCGCAGATCCCAACGCCACCACGCTTGGAGACACGCGTTTGAAAACCCTTTGAATACTCGCTTGTCGGTCACGGAGTTCCTCGAGAGGATCCGACGATATAGCATCGACGACATTGCCAGCGCGGACGCCGGCGACAACCCCAGCCGGAGATCCCTCGAGATCGGGCGGATCAAGATCGGTCAGCTGCTGCCCGCTTGCCCACGAGAGACAGCCGAAGAGCAGGATTAGAGTAGGTTTCCAGTAGGGGCGGTTGATCATGGTTCGTTTCTTCTCCAACACAGTAAAAGTCTGCCGATACGAAGCAATGCGAATTCTCGTGTGCAGAAGATACGCTTCACTCAGGAGTAGCGGGTGCAGCCGCATTATCATCCACGAGACGCGTAATTTCGGCGATCAACTCTTCTTCGAAGGCCTCATCAGTGCCCACATGCACCTGAATGACCTCCCCATTCTTACCCACGACAACCGTTTGCGGAATACTCCGCACTTTATAGCTCTTCATAGCTGATTGCTGCGTGTCAAGTGCCACGGGAATATTCCAACTTCCCCTCTTTAAATAGGCGCTCGCAACCTCAGACGTGTCTCCGAGGTTTACGGAAAGCAGTTGAACACCGCGTTCGTGCAGTTTGCGATTCACCTCGTGAAGCACACCAAGGTAGCTGGACTCCTCGCCGAGCATGGCCGCCCAGAAGCCAAGCACGACCACGCTTCCCTTCCAATCACTCAGCTTGGCTTGACCTCCTCCCAGTAACGGAAACTCAAACTCTGGGGCAGCCGCGCCAGTCAATTCAAGCGCTGGGTTCTCCTCAGCAGTCTGGTCTCGCATCATTGCCTCCACATTGGGAAGCACTGTCACATCATCTCCTAAGTCCGGCGGCGCAAAGTGGCTCGCAAGAAACGTTGGCTTCACATCGTAGTTCTTCCAACGACACATCATGATTAGATTCGTCTTAGGATGGCCTTCTTCCTGAGGAAAGAGCGTCGACATGTCTGGCTCTAGCGCTAACAGAAACGGCTGATCACCTTTCTGAATCCACAGAGTGATGTCCATCTTCGCAGGTTTCCCAAACTGCTGTGTCTCTGTGGAAACCACCAATCGCGTGGCATGCTGTTCTCCAACCTTCTCTTCTCCAGCTAACTTCACCTCTTTGAGATCCGCTTGCCAATTTCCTCCCAGCTCTTTAAACAACAACTTGTTAAGAAACGTGAGCGCAAGACTCTGATCGAGGAGCACGTTTCCGGATGCGTCATTACTGTAACCAAGATCAGGGCTCTGATAGAGTTCAGGCACGCTCTTGACGCCCTCCTTCTGGATCAAGCGTTTTGGATCGATCACAATCGTCGCCTTGCCAGCATTCATGTAGACCGATGGCATCGCGAGGAAACTTCCGACTCCGATCGTCGTGAGCCCGTACTGCCCAGGGCGATTTAGCCGCACGGTTTGTTCCATGGACTGGATCACTTGTGCCTTTCCAGGTTCACCCATCGAAATGATCAACTCGCCATCGACCTGCATCGCCTCCAGACCGCGATAAAAGGCCGTTAGATTGCTCAAAAGCGATCTCGCCTCATCAGAACTCGCGTCTTGCGCAGAGCCTGAGACCAAGCTCCCTACGAAGATTGAGGCCGCTGCTACCCATCTAATTCCGTTCATGTCCACAGCTAATTCTAGGACGGGTCCAGACAAGCAGCAACGCCTAGATCCATTCTCAAAAGGTTAAAAAAATCGCCTGCCCCCCTCCCATAGCGTCTGCTTAGATCCGGAATGGCTCGAATCCTGACCTATCTCCTCACAGCACTGCTACTCTCCTCCGCAGTTGCTCAGAACCCGCTCGACCGCATTCTAAGGAACCGAGATCTTCGTCCCTTCGACCACGATGATCGACGCCGAGTCGCCCCAGCCACTGCCTACGAAGCACAGGCAACAGAGCGGGGTCGTGGCTCCCTTGCCCTACGATGACCTAACCAGTCGCTAGACCGCGCGTCCGTCACGCTCACTCGAGAAGGCCGTGCCGAGATCAGAGTCAGCGGTCGTCAGCGTTATCGTTTCGGGGGAACATGGCGTCGAGGCAAGGCAAACCAGGCCTTACTCACCATCACCCAAGCCTACGATCGCTCTCCCGCCAGTGCCACGGGCAGTGTCACGCTTCGCAACGGAACCTTCCATAAACTCTATCTCAAAGGCGAATCCCGAGCACTCGATGGCCCACTCGTTCTCAGCTTCACTTCAGGGGCCGCTGCCATCCCCGCCCGTGAACAGTTTCGTATAGATCAGACGAGGCGTGGACGCGGTACTTTGAACACCGGACACGCTAACAACCGCATTAGTCAAGCCCGTGTCCTCTTGCAACGCGATGGCGATGCTCGACTCTACGTCTACGGCGAGCGTGGGTATAGATTTGACGGCGCTTGGTCCAGGCGCTCGCACCACGTCATCGACGTTCGCTTCAAACGTGGACCTAACAGAAGCCGAGTTGATCTGGTTGGAAGCGTGTCACTTATACCCAATCAACAAGGGTTCGCTCGAATCGATGTCAATGGCGATGCCCCCGCTTTAGGCAGCCGCTGTCGAGTCAACTTCATCGGGAGTAACCGAGAGTACATCGACCGAAAAAATGGCTATCGAGGCAAGGTAGCCACGATTGGAGGTACGGGACACATTCGTATTCGTGGCAAGAACTGGCGATTGAGCCAGGGCTCCGTCACACTCTATCACGACGGCAACGCCTACATCACCTTCAGAGGAAAGTATGCTTACACTATAGAAGGCACTTGGTTCGCCTGTCAGGATCCCAAGGAGCTTGAGATTGAGATTGATCAACTCAACAAGAAACCCGCAAACGCCGTCGGCAAACTCCTCATCCGTCGAAACGGTGAAGTCCACGGCGTCGAGATGCAAGGCCACTCGGACGCTGCTCGTGGTCCATTCAACCTCACCTACCACCCAGCAAGCCATGCAGTAGAGGAGGAAA
>JAACDM010000217.1 GCA_009936795.1 Verrucomicrobiaceae bacterium
AGGTGCGTTTCGTCCCCAATCGCGATGGGACAGTCTCGGCGGAGATGGGCGACTTCGCCGACGTGTTTGTAAGCGAGCTCTTCAAGGAAACTAATTTCGTAAGGGATGGTGGTGACGATGTCCTGATTGTGAACGACTCGATGAATGTTGGATCCAGTTTCGCAAGCCTCAGCAAAAAGGGGGCTGCCGACACGTGGGCATCCGAAAGTGTAGACGCCTTCGCTAGGGTGCTCGTTTGCGGCAAATAGGGCAAAGGCGCCACCGAGACTGTGGCCCGTGATCCAAAGATGGTTCGGAGGCTTGTCGGACAGGTCCTCGGTCATAGCATCGGCAATCCGCTTGTAGGCGCTGGCAAAGCCGCTGTGGACCTTGCCACCCGTTGGCCATGCCGTCAGCAGGGTATTGATATTGAAAAACCAATGTTGAAGATCGGCGGTGCCTCGAAAGGCCAGAACGTGGTGATCCCGTTCGGTGACCGAACGCAGCCGAGACCAGTGGAGGTTTTGGTTGCTGTGGTGGGAGATTTCCTCCATGCCTGTCTTCGACAGTAGCGATTGTCGCTTGGCAGGATTCTCTTCATAGGTGAGCTGACAGAGCCAGGCGAGGACGAGAGCGTTATCGGGATGGAATTCGGGCCCCGTGCGAAGCTTGGGAAGCTCAAGCGGTGCCAGATGGGCTGCCGGATTGAAGACCAACTGCCACAGGCGCGCGAGGCGTTCGTTCTCTGAAGGACTGCTCATTGGTGGAGAACCTAGCACAAGAAAAGCGGATTTGGCGCGAACCTGGCTTGAAACACAGGGGTTAGCGCTTGTAGTTTCTCCCTAGATCTATGCGCCTCCCTGTTTTGACTTTATTCTGCGTATCCGCATTTGTTGCGAGTCTCGCTGCCGCTCCATCCTTCCCCGAGGACCAGGTGGCGTTCTTCACCGGAGAAGTGCGACCGATCCTCCAGGCGAATTGCGTGAGATGTCATGGTGGTGTGGACGGGAATGGCAAGGTCAAGATTCGCAGCGAATTTCAGATCATTAGTCGACTGGGCATTACCACAGGAGGGGCCCTCGGTCCTGCCTTTGATGAGGCGAAGCCAGAAGACAGCCTTCTGCTTCACATGATCTCGTACAAGGATGAAGAGCATGAAATGCCACCCAGCGGGAAACTTCAAGATCCCGAGATCGCGACGCTGACGAAGTGGGTCAAGATGGGTCTTCCTTGGACTCCTGAAGACGCCGATAAGCTTCACCATATCGAGGAAGAGGGAGCGGAGGTTACCGAGATCAATGAATTCACCAAGTCTTACTGGTCTTACAAGCCTCTCAAACGCCCAGCGGTGCCTGAGGTGGATTCGCCAGAATGGCAGGAACATCCCATTGATGCCTTTGTCTACGCCAAGCTGAAAGAGAAAGGATTAAGCCCAAATGCAGAGGCGTCAGCTCCAGTTTTGATCCGTCGAGCCTATCATAACATCACCGGGTTGCCGCCGACTCCAGATGAGTTGGCGGTGGAGACTAGGGAATTCTCGAAGTCGAGTTGGAGGGGGCTGGTGGATCGCTTGTTAGACTCCCCACACTACGGGGAGAAATGGGCTCGGCACTGGTTGGACATCGTTCGCTATGCGGAGTCGAATGGATTCGAGAGGGATTCGAAGAAGGATTTCATTTGGCGCTATCGTGATTACGTCATCAATGCGCTTAATGCTGACATACCTTACGACCAATTCATCCGCGAACAGTTAGCAGGGGATGAGATGGACGAGGTGACGCGAGATTCTCTCATTGCCACGGGTTATCACCGTCTCATGCAGTGGGACGATGAGCCTGCAGATAGACCCCAGCATGTCTATGATGTCCTCGACGACAATGTAAGGATTACCTCGGAGGGATTCCTTGGGATGACGTTGGGCTGCGCGCGTTGTCATGATCACAAGGGCGATCCTATTTCACAGAAGGACTACTACAGCTTCATGGCGTTCTTTCATGGGGTCACGCAGATGGACAAAGGACGGGTGATCGAGAGTATCGATGTGGCTCTACCGAGTGAGGCCAGGAAGAAGAGATCCAGAGAGCTAAAGGAGCGTCAGGAGAAGCTGGCCAAGCAGATTCTGGATCTTGAGACGAAAGCCAAAGATAAGCTTGCGGCGTTGGTGCCAAAAGAGGCACTCGCGGGAA
>JAACDM010000218.1 GCA_009936795.1 Verrucomicrobiaceae bacterium
GTAAAGCTTCTCACTTCGAATCGTTTCTAAACCTCTGGGCTATAAGCACTTGGGTGAAAATCTGAATTAATGGATTAGCCCTAAGAAGAATGCAGATCTTTCTGCACGATATCTCCAGGCAAGGTACTCGTCTGCGGCCATAACTTGCGCCCCGGATAGATACTGGTGTGGATCCCGGTGTGAACCCCATCTCCAAAGATGGCTCCAAACTTGCGACGCCCCGTATCGACCAAGCCATCACCCACCGTGGAACGGTGATTCTTTCCGTCATGGCGGAAGTTCGAAACGATCGTTCCTGCACCAAAGTTCACCCCCGAACCAACAACCGAATCGCCACAGTAACTCAGATGCCCCATCTCAGTGTTATGATAGAGAATAGAATTTTTCACTTCGACGGCCTGGCCAATATGGCAGCCATCCCCGATCATGTTCATTCCTCGGAGGTAGGCGTTCGGCCCGATCTTGCAATCACGACCAATCACCGCCACCCCCTCAATATACACGCCCGGCAAGACTCGCGACCCTTTCCCTAAAACAACAATACCGTCAACCGTCGCTTGACCATGCACGTCACCCTCGACTCTCGACTCCTTCAATCGCCCCAACACTCGCTCCTGCAAGGTCAGGAAATCCCATGGATAACGTATAAGCACCCCAGACTCACTAACATCAATCCGTTCATCTGAGCTTGAAGCAACCTTGGCCACAACCTCATCCCCGATGACGAGGGTAGGAGGGCTAGTATGTAGCAAACACGTCAACTCCTCGGGGGAGATCCACGCGTTTTCCGCCAAGATAATTTCCTCGCCACCTGTGACTTCCTTGAGCAATGCCGCCTGCAATTCAAGAAAGGTCATTCCCGCGACCAAGCAATCGCCGAACTCGCGCCCACAGGTAAGCGGCTGTAGAGAATCACTTAACTGCATAATTGCTCCCTGATCAACGATTCAAAGCGGCCCGCGAAATCTTCGACCTTGGCTACATCAGAACACTCTAACAACACCCTGATTTTATTCTCCGTACCGGAATACCGAATCACGTTCCTTCCCGCATCCCCAAAGTCACTATCGCAATCAGTAATGAGCTTATTCATACCCTCAATCTCCTCCATCGGAGGCTTCTTGGGAACCGGGATACTAATGAGACGCTGCGGGTACTCTCGCATGCAATCTGCTAACTCAGCCAACCTTACATTCTTCGACTTCATCCAGGTGAGTACCTTCAATGCCGCAAGAATACCATCACCTGTGGTCGAGTGTTGCCCGAAGATAACGTGACCTGAGTTCTCACCACCAAAGACGTAGCCGAGTTCACGCATCCGCTCGATCACTTGACGATCGCCAACTCCTGTTACCTCCACCTTGATACCACGCGCTTTCATCGCCTCCATGAGGCCAAGATTGGTCATCGATGTGACGACCACCGTATTACCCAAAAGTAACCCTTCTTCATGCAAACCAATCGCGGCGAGACAAAGCAACCGATCACCATTCACCTGCTTTCCTGTGTGATCGACAAAGATCACTCGATCCGCATCACCATCGAAGGTTACGCCGACGTCGGCACCATGCTCAATGACAAGAGCTTCTGCAGTTTGCGGATAAAGTGCACCGCAGTCCTGATTAATGTTCAATCCGTTAGGCGACACGCCTGTCGAGATGACTTCGGCACCCATTTCCTGGAGAATCAATGGCCCCAAAAAATAGGCAGCACCGTGGGCAGCATCGACAACGACCTTCATACCTTCAAGGTTCTGATTGCCCACAATTCCTTTCACAAATTCGATGTAACGCCCCGTGCCGTCGTCGACACGCCGCGCTTTTCCGATCTCCTGACAAAGAGATGCCTCTTCCTCAGGAACACCTTCCAGAATCAGGCGCTCAATCTCGGTTTCGAGTTTATCAGACAGTTTGTAACCATCCGCGCCGAAGATCTTAAGACCATTGTCTGACGCAGGATTGTGTGACGCTGTTAGCATGATACCAGCAGCACATCCCATCGACTTGGTGAGATGAGCCACACCTGGCGTGGGTAAAGGCCCGACAAGTAAGACGTCCATACCGAGCGACACCAGCCCGCTCGTCAACGCAGTTTCCAACATGTATCCGGAAATCCTCGTGTCCTTGCCGATAACCACCTTGTGCTGCACATCACGCTCCCCACCCAGAACCTTCGCAATACTCTTGCCAGCCATCAACGCCACATCCGGAGTGATGGGATAACGATTTGCTGTGCCACGAATGCCATCAGTGCCAAAGAGTTTGCCCATGGCCACTCCCTACCGACCAATACAAGCCCTGCAACGAACAATTCGGTGAAGTTAATTACTCACTCGTGTGCGCTACCGCTTCATAGTCCACAACCCATCCCGGAGACACCATTTTTGTGATTCGTACCATTGCGGGATCCTGCGGATTCTTGGGGTAGGCAACATTTAGTATGGCTGGATACTGTTCAACGTTCTCGCCTCCAAGCAGCGCTTCCAGCTCTTTGTCTAAAACCGAGCCTCTTTCCACATATCCTGTTAGGTTGGGAAATCCGGTTTTCGGATACGATAGACGGTACCCCCTAAACGCTACAGGATCTCCAAACTGATAGTTATAATACGGAGGGTCCTGCAATCGAAAGACCACCCGAAGATTTGTAGGCTGAGTAGGCTGCTCCTCGTAGAAGGTTTTCCAGGGCATCTCCTGATAATCCACGGCCACTTCCCAATCCACCTTTAGCAAACCGCGGGCATCACGTTCTATCATCAACACCAGTGCCTCCTTTTGAGGGAGCACCGTCGCTTCGATCTTGAACAGGTCTAGACCGTTCATCACCACACGCTCGGCTCTCTCGATGATAACGTCTTCCCCCAACCGAACCGGGTTGGTCTGATAGTAAGCGCGAAGCTTCTCCACTACATGCCCAGCCGCACGCACATGCTTCAGTTTCTCTTCCCACGTAGAGGCGACCGTAAAAGCCTTCACACACGCTTTGATTTCCTCCATTGGCACGCTCTTGGCTAATTCCTCTGGACTCGTACCCTTCTCGTTGAAGCTTCGTAGCCTGTCCGGATCTTCTAGCATGAAAGAGAGTACGAGAATGAAGATAAGCGTATTGATCAACGAGGAGATGACAACAAAGACAGTCGATGGCCTCCAGGCTCCATCTCGAACTAGAACACGACCGATTAAAGGAATCTCTTCGATCACCTCCAGCACATTCTTTCTACCAAAGAACTTTTCAGGGGATCCCTGACCACCAGCACGTTCGTCACTCCACGGCGAACCAGCATCTGTTTCAGGCATCGTCTTTGGTGCTTTTGAAAAAACGTCGCCTAATGCCTCTTCAGAATCTGACTCACTATCACTCAGCTCTTCTGGCAAACGATCGACTGGCTGCAGCTTGCGTTCAAATCGATAAACGCGCTTTCGTGTCGGCTCCTCACTTACGGAAACTTTCTCCTCGTAAACTAAGGGCGCCTCACCAAGAGATCCGTCATCCAACACTACATCAATCTCTGACTGCAAGGCATCCAAGGTGTCTTCTGATTCCCCTGGCAGAGCCTCCTTCGACGGAAGCGGACTTTCCCGGGTCTGAGGCTTATCCCAGCCTTCCAAGCTAAGATTATCATTCGGCATCCCAGATTCAGGAAACTCGGCGGGCCGAATCTCGATCACTTCTGCAGGATGGATAACTGGCCTCACTACCAGTTGGGGCTCCGTCTCCTCCGCAATCGCATCGATGACAACATCAGCCTCCACCGTCTTAGACTCAGCACTTTCACCCTTGGGGGCCCTTCCAGTCGACACCACTTTCGAAGATGCCGACTTGACACTGTTCTTCTTAGCTTTCCGCTTCCGACTTCGTGACTTACGCGCCATTGGGTAAGAAGCTATGTAAGAAATAGGTCTTGTAAAGACCGCGCTTAATCCTGCCGCGTCAGCATCAGTAAGCGAAAGTCCATAACCTCTTCGCCTACCACATCATTCGCTTGTAGCGTTAGAGTGCCCGAACCCTTCATTAACGGAATCGAGCCCATATTCACGACACCGAAAGCCTTCACATAAGACTCCGCCCTGGTGACTCGATCATTCTCTCCCCCACGGACCGGAGGATCGTGAGCCTCGCTGATTCTTCCAGTCAACGCACTGTCTCCAAAAGTCAGCGAAAGGGTCGAACCAACCGATTCCTGAGGACAAGAATAGTGAACCTCCACCTGATAGTTTGCGCTATGGGTCACTTCCACCTCCCACGTCACTTTGTCGTCGGTCGTCTTCCAGTTCGTGAAATATGAACAGTTCGGAAAGCGATTGGAGCGTTTAATTCCTCCATGCGCCTTGCCGTCACGAGCGGGAATCTGAGTGTAACGATAGTCAGGGTGGCCTACGAGAAAGGCTCGGTCATCATCGCGATATCCCGCCAGCACATCCTTCTTCCAATCATTGGCTAAACCCGTCAGAGTCTGTGCCATATCAGGAAAGCCCGCCGCCACGTTCATACGCTGCTCAGGATCTTTCACCAAATCGAAAAGCTGCCCTTGGTGATCGAGTAGATAGTCTCCCTTACGAACAGCCACTCGATTATTCCAGTGGCTGTATATTGGGCGATCTTTCACCCAAGCGAACACAGGCTCACCCAATAGAAAGTTCCTCACACTCAGGCCATCAAGCGTATTCGCTGTCTTTGCGTCAACACCTGCGAGTCCTGCCAGGGTTGGCAGAAGATCGATCGCACTCGTAGGTTCCTTATGCACGTAACCTTCCATGATCTTACCAGGCCAACGAATGAATAGTGGCGAACGTACTCCCCCCTCATCGGTTGACCCCTTACGTCCTTTCATTCTTCCATTCCACCGGACGCCGTTTGGCCCATTGTCACAGAAATACACCACAATGGTGTCCTCGCTCAATTTGAGGCTGTCCAGCTTCTCCAATACTCGCCCCACATTCCAATCAATATTCTCACCCATTGCCAGAGCAGCTCGCGTATGCCCGAGTTTCTCGTTCTTCGAATTGAAATGGCGCTTCGCCAATTCCTTATCCTTGAATTTATCCCACCATCGATCTGGCACTTGCATCGGAGAGTGCGGCGTGTTGTAAGGCAAATAGACCAAGAACGGTTTCTCTTGGTTCGCTTCCATGAAATCCATGGCCTTATCAGTAAAGTCATCGATCACAAAACCCTCACCCCGAACAATCTTCCCGTTATGATCCAGTGGCGGGCTAAAATAGTCTCCCCAATGCCCTGAGCAGAAGCCGTAAAACTCATCGAACCCTCGTCCATTAGGATGATAAGGGTACTGCATCCCATTGTGCCATTTGCCGAAGGCGGCCGTGGCGTAACCCGCCGCCTTGAAAACGTCCGCGATCGTCGTCTCGTCAAGGTCCATTCGCTCCCCCCCTGCAGAAGTGCTGTAGACCCGGCTTCGAGGATGATAGCGTCCCGTTAGAAACTCCGCCCGAGTTGGCGAGCAGACAGGGCACACGTAAAAACGGTCAAACTGAGCACCACCTTTCGCCATCGCATCGATATTAGGAGTGCTCAGGTTAGTATTCCCATGGAGACTTAGATCTCCCCAGCCTTGATCATCTGTGAGAATGACAACGACGTTGGGCTGTCGATCCTGTCCGAACGACACACTCAAACAAAACAAGAAGCTGACTGCTATCGCTTTCATAATACACTTAATCCCCACTCACGACCTTGCGCAAGGCATTCAGAGGAAGTTCGCATCGCCTCCGAAGGAGTTCCGTCTCCAAGACTGATGGCGGCGGCGCACACCGCATGCTCTAAGCAGGCAGGGATCTCCCACCCTTCATGGATGCCATACAAGAAGCCCGCGGCAAAGGCGTCCCCGGCTCCCGTGGAACCGACAATCGCCGAGCCCGGCACCTTGACCGCCCCTTGCCGATACACCTCCCCAGCACGAGTCTTGACCACGGCTCCTTCCTGGAAATGAATCACGACCGCATCCTTCACCCCAATTTCAATCAACGCCGACGCTGCTTCCTCTATGGCCTTAATGTTAGGTTTTCCATCCCGGCGCAGATCTCCTCCAGTCACCATTCCCGCTTCAATCTCATTGATGAAAAGCAAATTCACGTGAGGCAGGCTAGCCGCTGATATCGATCGAATACGCTCATCAGGCACACTGACAAAGTCCACCACCGTTTGCATCCCGGCGGCTTGAACGCGCTCAAGCACTCGACTTGCCTCTGTTCGCCCCTCGCCATCCAAGGCATCCATTTGATCGAGCAATAGCAGGTAGCCCAAATAGAACCACTTCGCCCGACTAGATTCCAGATCAACGTCCGACTGCCCAAAGACCGCATTGGCCCCCCGATGATGAAAGAACGTTCGCTGTCCACCCTGAACCACAGTCATAGCATCCGTGTAGGACGTTGCCGCTGCTGCAGACCGCTTCAGTCCCCATGTCGCAATCCCATGCTCCTCACAATCGGCCACCACCCAATCGCCGTGAGCGTCCTGTCCGATCAAGCCCACCGCTTCCAACGGGAACGGGGCTTCCATCTTCGCAAGGTCTTTGAGAACATTATAGGGGCCACCACCATTGCTGCTCGACTGCGAACGAATGTTCGTCAGCATCTCGGGCTCAGGATAAGCATCGATCATTTTCACGTGATCGATGATGAAATTCCCTGCCGCGACCAGTCCCGTCCTCTCAGGCATAACGCAGCTGGATCACACGACTCGTCTGCTCAGACTCCAAAGCCGCACTGAACAATTGGTGACTCATAAGCGCTTCTTCGGGAGTGACGCATCCAAAGTGATCTCCTAGTAATCCTCCGCGTTCTAACAAGTAAGCCGCCCACATCTGTTGGATGATGTCCGGAAATCCTACTTCAAAGATGCCTCCCGTCACGGCTTTGAAGGGCGTGCTGAATCCTAACTCTGTGCGCTTCCACTCCTGGTGGTCGCCTCTCTCGAATGTCCACAAGGTCTTGGGCTCTCGCGTACTATAGCGAAAGCCTCCATCTGTCCCGAGAACTTCGATGTACCAAGTATTGGTCGCTCCAGGAGCCAGCCGTTTCATTTCCAACCTCATCGCTGCTGGATGGTCCCCAACCATCGCCCACGTATGCAATGCCGCGTTATCCCAAGTATCGCAAATCACCTCCGCTTCTCCTCCCGAACCAGGTCGGCGCGGATAGCCTTTCTGGAGCTGAGCGTAAACCGTCTGCGGCCGCCATCGAAGGCGCAAAGGAAGATGCACCACATGCATCCCAAGATCACCGAGCACACCGATATCGCCGCACATAGACGAAAGACGCTTCCAGTTCGCTGGCTTGCTAGGATCAAGATCACTGGCATGATGAAAGCCGGCATTAACCTCCAGCACACGCCCGAGCGGAGCCACATCGCGACACGCCTGATAAACCGCGTGCGCGCCAGGCATGAAGGGAAACTCAGAACTACAACGCACAAACGAGTCCGATTTTTTTGTCGCTTCTACAATGCGCTGAGCAGCGCCCTGATTCACGCCAAACGGCTTCTCAGCCAACAGATCCTTACCCGCATTGATCACATCAAGGTAGATCTGTTCGTGGAAGGTGTGCGGCACAGCCACGTAACAAACGTCAATGTCAGGATTCCTGAGAAGAAGGTGATAGTCGGTCACCTGCTGTGTTACGGAAGGAATCTTTTGAAACCATTCTAAGACATCCTCATTTGTGTCGGCCACGGCCACGAGGACTGGCTGAACCGGCATGTCTTGCAAAGCGCACCATCGCGCAAAGGCACTGGCCATTTCGCGCCCCATGAGACCGCCGCCAATCATGCCTACGTTCACTGTATCCATGATTGATAGACTCGAAATGTTAGAGCGCCTGTAGCGCGGCAATAGCATCCTTCGCCGTCGCCCCTTCGTGCACGATCGCCATGAGGGCTTTGGTAATGCCAGCAGGACTCTCGTGTTGGATGACGTTGCGTCCATAGACGATGCCCGCAACACCTTGCCCCATGAGCGCCTCAGTCCGATCCAGAATCACTTCATCAGTCGCCTTACTCCCGCCACGCACGAGAATGGGAGTACCACCGCAGGTTTCGACCACACGATGGTATTGAGAAATGTCATAGGTCGGGTCTGCTTTGATGATATCTGCGCCCAACTCGATCGCCTGGCGCACAAGAGGAATGATCTTGTCTGGATGCCCATCCACCATGTAACCACCTGCTTCTGCATTGGGTCGAAAGACGAGCGGTTCCACCATCATTGGCATGCCGTAGTGGTCGCACGTTGGCTTCATTTCGAGAATATTGGACACACACTGTTCACCGACCTCAGGCTCGCCAGGCACAGCAAAGAGGTTCACACAAACACAAGCAGCATCTAGCTGAACTGCTTGCAGGGCGGCATCCTTAATGACACGGCTGTAGAGCGTTCGAGGCAGTTCTTTGCCATAGACATTCGCCACGTCTGTTCGCAGAACAAGAGAGGGCTTCGTCTTCCCGGGGATACTCTGTAAGTGGCGCGCTTGCCCAACCGTCAACTGGACTGCATCCGGTGCCGCTTCGACCACGGTCCCCACGGCGTCTGCCATGGACTCAATCCCACTTAGAAAGGGCGCTTCATTAAAAAAACCGTGATCGATGGCAACATCGAAGCACTTGCCGTCAGGTCCAAAGAGTCGGTGAAGTCTTGCCTGTTTCATATAGATGCCCCTCCGTAGTATGGAACGGCATCCGGGCGCAACGAATTTATGCGCCGCCAGACGTCAGCATCAACGAGCTTAAGCTGAAGCAGCCGCTACTTTCGAAGCGTAACGCGACTTCATGCGGCTGGAATAGTTTGCATGCACAGCACCTCGCTTGACGGCTCGATCAGTTGCAGAAACAAGCGCTCTCACCGCTTCAGCAACTTTTGCAGCATCGCCATCAGCCAACGCTGCATCCGCCGCCTTACGACTAGACTTAATACGCGACTTAAGCACGCGGTTCTGTTCGGTGCGTGTCTTGGTCTGACGAACGCGCTTGAGGGCAGATTGAGTATTGGCCATGGATCAGTACGATAAAGAAAGTGGTCTAGGGAATGGACGTCGAAGCTAGAAGCCCCCAAGCAGTTGTCAACATTAGGATTTGTTTCTAATGCCGCCGCCAAGCGTTGCCACATTGTAGACGGCACCGCCAACTGCACTGGCCGCCCGCTTCATTTGCTGAGCAACCTGAGGAGCAGGAAGAGGGCCCATCGTCACCTCGACTTTTGTCCCAACGCCAACCTGACGGTAAAGCCGAGCCACATCATGAGAACGCATGCGAATGCAACCGTAGCTAGCTGGACGCCCAATCTTGCGCTCTTCGGGTGTTCCATGGATGTAGATAAATCGGCGATACGCGTTCTTCGTCTTCGCCTCATTGCCTCGCAGCCAAAGAATTCGAGTTACAATGGGATCGCGGCCTGGAGCATTCGGGCTAAGAATCTCACCGGTAGGGCGGCGACCTTTAAACACCATGCCTAGAGGCTGCCCACATCCAATCTTACGAGCGACCTCCATCTTACCAATCGGAGTCCGATTGGAGCCAGGCTTGTCACCCAAGCCAAACTTAGAAGTCGAAATCGGATAGGTGGCCACACGACGTCCCTCTTGATAAACGCCCATCTTCTGGTCCCGAACACTCACGAGCATCACATGCCTGGTGGAGTTTGTAGCGCAACTGGCAAGCAGAAGCATCGGAAGGAGGATGAGCGCAGCAGAACGAGTCATAGGCGGGGAATACAACTATCAAATAACCCTGCGAAGCTATCAGCAATTATTATAAGTGCCAGTCAAACTGCAGCCTGCTTCTCATCTTTATCATCAGAAGATGCAAACCACTTAGTAGGAAGGTATTGCGAAATCGATCCCCAGGCCACGTAGAAGAATCCCACCTGAAATAGCAGCAAGAACGGAATGGAGAGCCAGTAGCCCTTGGCGATCGATATCCCGATTAAGACGGTGAAATACACCGCAAAGAGTATCTCGAAGACAGGGGCCACCGATTTTAGGGCGGTATACCGGAGATTCTGCCAGGTGACCTTTTTCCGATCGATCCCATATTTGGGTGTCCTCACGAATGGAGACTTTTTGTTAAAGATCGCTTCGATGACTGCTTTTCCGTTGTTAATCGACATCCCGATACCGAGAGCAAGCAGGAGCGGCAAGTAGATCAGTTCCTTCAGCCAGCGCTTCGGATGGAGCACCCGCTGCGCCGAAGCGTAGAAGATCGATACCGAGAGAGACGCTGCCACGAAGATCGGCACATTGATCATCAGCGCCCAAATGCCCTGAAACTCCGGGCGAGCATCACTTGGGTAGAGCAGGAAGATAAGCAAGCCGAGCAAGAGGTAGGCAAAGTTGGAAGTCAGATGCATGGTCGCCTCAAGCTTGATCGGCAGTGATTCCTTGCTCTTCCAGACACGGAAAAGCATCTTCTTGCAGCACTGAATCGAGCCCTTTGTCCAGCGGTGCTGCTGGGACTTGAATCCGTCCATGTCCACCGGCAGTTCAGCTGGAGTGACCACATCTTTAAGAAATACGAAGCCCCACCCTTTCAGTTGAGCCCGGTAACTTAAATCGAGATCCTCTGTGAGCGTGTCGTGCTGCCACCCACCAGCATCCTCGATGCATTCGCGACGCCAGATACCACCAGTCCCGTTGAACTGAAAGAACCGACCGCTTCGACTGCGCGCCGTCTGTTCGAGGATCAGATGACCATCCAGAAACATGGCCTGAATCTTCGTTAGGAGCGAGTAACTCTTGTTAATGTGCCCCCAGCGGGTCTGCACCATTCCCATCTTGGGATCCGTGAAGAAGTGAACAATCTCGTGTAGAATGTCTTTGGGAGGCACGAAATCAGCATCCAGGATGAAAACGAGATCTCCTTCGGCAGTCTTCATTCCCTGCTCCAAAGCTCCAGCTTTAAAGCCAGTCCGGTCAGTCCGATGGTGCACTTTCGCGTCCCACCCCTGAGCCCTTAGCAACTCAGCTTCCCCTTCACACAGGGTGGTCGTGTCATCGGTCGAGTCATCCAGAATTTGAATCTGAAGCTTGTCCTTGGGATAATCAATCTCACCGACCGAACGTATCAATCGCTGAACTACATAAGCTTCGTTAAAGATCGGCAACTGAACCGTGATCTTAGGAAGTTCGTCAAAGCGCTTCAGTGGTTTCGGGACATCCTTACGATGCTTCCAATAGAGGAAAATCGTCATGAAACGATGCATCCCGTAACCTGATAGGCCGAGGACAGCCACGGCATAACAAACGATCCAAATAATCTGCGGCCACTCCATGTGCATTTGAGGCGGGAGAAAGCGTCTCACTTTCCATCCCTTGAGGGCACCGAAGGTGCGTGATTGCACCCTACCGTCAAGAGACTAGTCCCGAACAGGGACATAACGGCAAGAAGCCCAAACCGGAAGCCATTTATGGAGAAATCTTTGTGAATGATAATAGAACACCGTAGCCCGCTAAAAATTAGATTTGCTTTGTCCAGCACTGTTCTAAGCTCTCCCAGGAAAAATGTTACCCTCTCGATCACAGTCGCGCGCCTCTTCAATAGGCAGTGCTCTCATGGCCTTCTTCGTCGGAGTGGGATTTTCCTGGGCCCAGGAGCGCGCTCCCATCCCAGAAGACCTGCTCTTCGACGAACACGTGCGCGAGGAGTTCGGCGTGAATGAGATAACCGCTCCTTCCATCGAACGAATCTTCAAGGATCTCGAATCGCTAGGAGATCTTCCTTACGACGAGCTAAGTAGGATACTGCCGGAGAATGCGCCTAAACAGCGCTCGATCGCCGCCCTCAGCCTGGGAATGATCATCGCGGATGGACTCCTAACAGTACAGTGCGAGCAGCGAGGTGCCCTAAAACCGATCGGAGAAACCCTCACAGCCCATGCAGAGGCCTTGGGGGCGGACAAACGCATGAATCGGCACACCAAGAGTCTCGTGGAGCACAGTCTTTCCGGGGAATGGGTTGAGCTGAAGAAGGAACTCGCGTCAACTCAAGGAGACGTTCAAGCCGAGCTGATTCTCCTAAGAGACGTTCGAATCGCTCACCTGATTAGTCTCGGCGGCTGGTTACGCGCCTCCCAGATTGCCTGTGTCGCCTTGAATCGCAATTTCGACGCCGAGAAAGCAGCCAGGAATATACGGATCGACGTGATCGACTACTTCATCTCAGAATTGGAGTACTTCGAGCCCGATCTTCTTTCCAAAGGCAAGTTGGCCGATCTCCAGAAGGATCTTAAAAACCTGAGAAAGGAAATGGATCCTAAAGGCGCAAACAACGCTTACACAGCGGACCAGATGAAGACCTTGGGACGACAGGTAGACATGATTCTCACAAGAGCACTCATGGTGCCCGTTCCAGCGAGATGACCCACAACGATCTCGTCAACGCGGGGATCCTCCTGCACGCGATTGTTGCCATGGCGCCGAACCGTGTCATCGGACGGGATGGTGATCTTCCCTGGCACTTGCCTGAAGACCTAAGGCTGTTCAAAGCCCGGACGCTCAATCGCCCCATCGTCATGGGCCGTGCCACTTTCGAATCTCTGCCCAGGCAACGCCCCCTACCCAAACGGCGCAACATTGTCATCAGTAGTACCTTGGAAGAGCGTGAAGGGTTCGAGATCATTCGTGGTCTCGATGAGTTGATCACGCTTGGCGTGACGGGAGATGCTTACCTGATCGGTGGCGCCCGGGTGTTTGAAGCCTACCTATCTCTTTGCGAGTCCCTTATACTGACATTTATCAAAGAGACGCATCAGGGGGACACCTTCATGCCACCGTTTGAGGATACGTTTCAATTCGCCGAAACGCTAGAGACCTTCGATGACTTTGAGGTCCGCCGCTACGATCGCATGCTAGGCAACAATCTCGGTGCCAACGCCGCTCTTGGTAAAGATCTCCAGTAGAAGCGAGTGAGGGATTCGGCCATCAATCATGTGAACCTTCCCTACACCTGCATCTAAAGCCTCCAACGCAGAACGGCATTTAGGAATCATCCCGCCAGAGATGATTCCCTGATCGATGTGCTCTTCCACCGTCTGGCGATTGAGACTCGGAATGAGCGTCTCTTCGTCTTGGGGATCCCTCATCACGCCGCGCACGTCACTGAGATAAACGATCTTTGCTGCTTTCAAACGAGCCCCGAGCGCACTAGCCGCCAAGTCCGCATTGACGTTTAGTGTTTCGTTCGTGTCCTTATCAAGCGCAATAGGTGAGACGACTGGCACTTTCTCATAATAGATCGCTTCCTCGATGGGTTGGCTATTGAAGTCCGTCACCTGGCCGACGAACCCGAGATCTGCTGGTGCACCAGTCTCTGGATTTGTTCCTTGAAAGCGCTCGCCGATAAAAATCTGGTTTCCAGGAATGCCAACCGCTTGCCCCCCTGACGCTGTTAGCCCCTCCACCAATCGAGGATTGATCACGTTACTCAACGTTTGCTCCACAATCGCGATGGATTCCGCATCGGTAACACGAAGACCGCCAACGAACCGCGCTTTCAAGCCTGACTCTGCCATGGCCGCTGAGATCGCTTTGCCGCCACCATGCACGATCACCGGATTGATCCCCACGACCTCGAGGAAGACCACATCTCGGAGCAGTTTATTGACCAACTGGGGATCATCCATCGCACTGCCTCCCAGTTTGATAAGAAACGTCTCTCCACGGAACCGCTGGAGGTAAGGGAGGGCCTCAATGAGGACCCCGGCTTTCTGAATGTGTTCGTCCATGATAGGCGTTGCCCGATCTATCGGCACAACAGCGAGGAATTCAAGAGGGTTCCCACCAGTCAATCGACCTTGAGAGAATCCGAGTGAAAGGTCGGATGCAATCGATGAGTCCAGTCAGGAAAGTAAAGACGCTTCTCCTCAGTGCTCGGCACACCGTCCGGCACCTTTGGAAACACTTCACCCTGTTTCATATCGAGAAGACTCCGATCCGTGAAGGCCTCCATGAGGACCACCAAATCAGAAACTTGTTGCTCTGTTAGTTTCAAGTCACCCATGTCGTCGTGGTTTACCGTCGCCGGATAGTCCGTCGGCCCCCATCTTTCAGGTTCGACATCACGCTTGTTGTAGAATTCCATGACGTCTTGAAGAGTCTCAATGGACCCATTGTGCATGTAGGGTGCCGTGAGCGAGACGTTCCTCAACGACGGAGCGCGGAACTGGCCTAGCTCATCCACGTTGTTTGTCCGACCACCAAGACCCGGATCCTTCGCTCCTCGAGATGGCACGCCAAGGTTGTCATAGCCGTAGTCACTGAGCAACGGCTTCTCCCAAGAGTTCGCGACGAGAAAGTGGCAATCAGCGCATTTGCCATCTTCCTTGAAGACCGTAAGCCCACGTTTCTCAGCTTCCGTTAGAGCATGCACATTTCCTTCCAGATAGTCGTCAATGCGTGCGTCGAAAGGTCGGAAGAAAGGCTGCTTCAGAAACTCGACCAAAGCGCGGTAAGCCTGGTAGCTCAACCGGGAGTCGTCCTTCCAAACCTGGTCACCGACCAGCCCACGAACATCGTCAGCATATGCCGCAGCACGCAGACGAGAGGCGAACGCCGCCTCATCCGGCAAATTCATCTCATTCTCGTCAAAGAACGGTCGCTGCACCTGCTCAAACTGATCTTGGGCACTGCCATCATAAAACAAGCCACCTTCCCAAGCGTAGAGCTCGGTGCCGTCGCCTAAAAAAATGTCTTCAAACGCGATTCCCGGAATCAGCGCCGCATACATAAGAGAAGGAGCATTCCGAATACCCTTTCGCCCTTCAGCGGCACCAGACGATACCGGGCGAGGATCGGCAAACGCCGCCTCGGGACGATGGCACGAGAGGCAGGCAAGTCCTGGCGGGTATGAGAGCCCCGTATCGAGGAAGATTTGCTTTCCCATGGCCGCCTTGTCAAAGCCACCGCCTTCACCTGAAGCGGAGTAAAGGCCTAGGACGAGGCCTATGGTCAGCTGTAATCCGAGAGAAATCCTCATGAAAGCGGCAAGCATAGCACTTTAGACCCCATTTCCGATCCAGTTTCGCCTTTTTCACCTCGGAATCTCGAAGTCTAGAATTTGTCTTAGCTTGAAACCCAATACGATGTATGGTGCGCGCCCGACCGGTAGAGACGCTATTGACGGACAGCAACTGGAGGACGCTATGATTCAGAAGGAATTGACCATCAATAACAAGCACGGCTTACATGCTCGCCCAGCGGCACAGTTTGTTAAGGCTGCCAATTCCTTCAAAGCGGACATCTGGGTGGAGAAAGATGATGAGCGAATCAATGGAAAAAGCATCATGGGACTGATGATGCTTGCTGCCGGTGAGGGCTCTCGGATCTTGGTCATGGCTGAAGGCGATGATGAATCGGAGGCAATCAATGCCTTGGAAACCCTGGTTACGGGGGGATTTGACGAAGAGTAACCACCACCGCCGTCGCTCGCGGTGCTCTCTTCCCCCAATCATGACAGCCAATCCAGCTGAAGAATGCCGCTTTCGAGGTCTGGCTGTCTCTCGAGGCATTTCCACCGGCGAGATCCAGTTTAAAGACCGTCATTTCGAGGAGCCCCGGAGGTGGGCCATACAACCTGAACATCTGGAATCTGAGGAAGCCCGCTTTCAAGAGGCCATCTTCAAGACGCGCACAACGATCCAGGCACTCAAAAAACAGCTCCTCGACCGAGGTGGTGATCACAGCGAAGCCCATATCTTCGATGCTCACCTGTTAGTGCTCGAAGATCAGACCGTTATCGACGAAGTCCTTAAGCAACTTCGTCAAGAGCATGCAAATGTAGATTCGGTCTATTACAATGTCATCCTGCGCTACATCGACTCGCTCAAGAGCATTGACGACCCGTATTTACGAGAGCGTGCAATCGATATCGAAGACGTTGCCGGTCGGCTTCTAGCAAATTTATCGGATGATGATAGCGCCTCTGCTAGCAATGAAACGCCACACGTTATCTTTGCCCAGGACCTCGCCCCGTCGGACACTGTCGGGCTAGACAGATCGCGCCTGTTAGGATTTGCAACACGGTTAGGGAGTTTCACATCACATACAGCCATCATGGCACGCTCTCTGGGGATTCCCGGAGTCGTAGGCTTAGAGGTTCCCAAAGGCAAACTTCGAGCGGGACAAGAAGTGATCTTGGATGGCTTCAATGGAGTGCTCGTTGTCAACCCCACTGAGGAAACTCGGAGGAAATATGAGCGACTGTCTGAGCAACAGGCAGCACTCAACGATCGACTGGACGAACTACGTGGAGAGCCGGCCCAAACCGCCGATGGCAAATCGATCATTCTGTCAGGCAATATCGAATTCGGCCACGAAGTCGACGCCGTCAAACGGCGTGGCGCGAAAGGCATTGGACTGTATCGAACTGAGTTCTTTTACTTTGAGCGAGACAGGCATCCTGACGAAGACCAGCAAGCCAAGGCTTATGGTGACGTGGCCGAAAGCGTCGATCCCGATGGCGTTATCATCCGGACTCTAGACGTTGGCGCCGATAAGTTCTACGCCGACGACCGCCAAGCGGAACCCAACCCGTTTTTAGGTTGGCGAGGCATTCGTGTGAGCCTTGCCGAAACAGATGCCTTCAAGATTCAGCTGAGGGCCTGTCTCCGAGCGAGCAGGCGGGGGAAGGTGCGAATCATGTATCCGATGATATCTGGAATAGAGGAGCTGCGGCAATCCAATGCCCTCTTGCAAGAATGTAAGGAAGAGCTGAGAAAGGAAGGCTTGCCGTTTGATGAGAATCTCGAAGTTGGCTGCATGATTGAATTGCCAAGCGCAGCAGTCATGGCTCATCAGTTAGCCCCTGAGGTCGATTTCTTCAGTATTGGAACAAACGATCTTATTCAATACACTATCGCCGTCGATCGTATAAACGAACGCGTCGCCCACCTCTACCCACCCGCACATCCCTCCATTCTTCGCCTGATCGAAATGGTCGTGAAAGCCGCACATACTCACAATATCTGGGTCGGGGTGTGTGGTGAAATGGCTGGTGATCCTCTTTTCGCACCAGTCATGATAGGTCTTGGAGTTGACGAATTAAGTGTCGGCCCCAGCCAAATCCTTCGGGTAAAACATGCACTCCGGCACCTGAACAGTGCTGAATGTGAGGATCTAGTCACAGAGCTCATGAAAATGCAGACCGTAGAAGAGATCACTGAACGCTGCCGAACATTGGCCAAACAGCGTTATGGAGATTTTTATCAATAAACAGAGATTCTAAGAAATTTATTTGCAAAGAGGTTGTTAGAGAATCCTTCCATGGTTTCGGTGCGTATCCCCGACGAACAAAATGAATGCTCCAAACGACCAGTCTACCATAGTAAGCGCAGCAGATGCTCGCGAGTTTCCACCATTTAGCCTTAAACGTTTGCTAGGCTCTGTCTTCACGCCAACGGAAGGTATGAAGGTGTGTGTCTTAATAGACCTTGAAGACCTTCACGATGTGACGGATTTCGCGTTCCTGGAGGACGATTCTCTGGCTGTTCAACGGAAGGCTTATGAGGTTTTTTATCGGGGTCTGCACGATGGTGTCATGGAAGCGCTGGGTATGCTCGGCGGCGAGTTCTATGCTTACCACATCTCGGGCGGAAGTAATTTGGATCTACGAGACGAAGCTGTTCAGAGTACCGGGCGAGAGGTGAGCTTGGAGAAGGATGTCTACCCAAATTACGACATTATTCTCTGTATCTCCACATTTTCAGCCACCGCACCGCTGACTGCGCTCGCCAAACAGCATCATTTTCGGGGAGCAACTCTTCATGGGCTAAACGAGGTGATCATAAACTCAGGGCTCAGCGTGGACTACCGCGACGTGAGCGCAGATGCGGAGAAGTTGCGCCTCGCCCTGACCAGAGCTGACACTATCGAAATTGACTTTTCTATCGAAGGCCATGGGGAAACGACTTGTAGGTTAGATCTTGGTGGGCAGGAGGCCCAGAAGAGCCATGGGCTCTGTCACGGGCTTACACCTGATATTGCGAACCTCCCGGCAGGTGAGGTTTACTTTGTGCCCAC
>JAACDM010000028.1 GCA_009936795.1 Verrucomicrobiaceae bacterium
CCAACGGATGCGGAGGCTGGTGTGGTGAACGACGAGCTTGGGGCAGCTGCCATACTCCAATAGACGACAAGCATGACGGGAACGGCAATGATGGCTAGGATTAGGAGGATCGCCAAGAGTTTGATCGTTGTGCTAGCCGATCGGAAATGCCCCGCACGTGAAGGGGCTTCGATTCGGTAAGCCCAGCGCCAAGTACTTCGTGCGAGCCAGAAGCAGGCTCCGAAGGCGCCGACGAATGCGAGTGACGTTCCTATCGATCGTGCGGCGCCTGTGGCATTCGATGCCGGAACATAAATGAGCGCAAAGACGGCGCCAAAGAGGACAATGAGAGGGAGGAATAGAGCTGCGAACATCGCCCGACCGCCTCCTTGGTTTAAGCGACCAGACCGTAAATCTTTTAGGTGCGTCCACCCTCGCCAGGTGCCGATACCTACGAAAGGCAGACCTATAACCAGGAGGGCAATCAGACTGACCCCTTTCGCTGAGACAGCACCGTCCAGGGCTTGTTGTGCTCTGATGCATTCGGATTCAAGGTTTGCGAGTCTCTCACGGAGCATGTTAGTTTCTGAGAGATCGGATTCTTGAGCAATCTGGGAGTGCAGTTCAGTGGTTGCTAGTTTGAAAGCTTCGTAGGCTTCTGCCTTCGTCCGCGTTTCTTTCACCATTTGTAACCGAAGCCCCATCACCGCGAGCAGTGGCACTACGAGGCCGAGGGCTACGAAGGTGACTGCCCAGCCTGGACCCAGCCGAGGCTTCACGTGCGGCATTGGGATAGGTGGTGGTGTCTGCGCAATCGTCTCGACTTCGGTGCGAATCTCGTCGGCACTTTACTGACGTTGTTCCGGTTCTTGTTCGAGCGCTCGCTGGACGACGGCATCAATACGGTCATCGACTTGAGAGATCTGTGAGGGGAGTACGAACGTTCTTGAGTGAAGTTCGCCAGTGAGCATTTCGTAGAACACCACACCCAAGGAATAGATGTCGGCACGATGATCTACCTTGTTTGGATCGCTGACTTGCTCTGGGGCCATGTACTGGGGTGTGCTCGCGTGAGTGAGCGCTGGTGTTGTGTCGCTGCTGTTGCCCGTTGAGAAAGGATTGGTTTCTGTTCCGACGACTTTGGCGACGCCAAAGTCTGCAAGCTTCAAGTGCCCACGTGACTCTAACGAGATGTTATCCGGCTTGATGTCGCGATGCAGGATACCTTCGCTATGCTCGTATTGGAGGGCCTCGCAGATCTTGGGATGACGTTGAGTGCTTGCTCTGGGGTAAACTCGCCCGTGCGCATGGCTTGGCGAAGGTTCACACCATCCACATGCTCCATGAGTAGAAAGAAATAGCCACCTGCTTGACCGAAATCGTGAAGCGTTACGATGTTAGGATGGTTTAGCTTGGCCAAGACTCGGGCTTCTCTGGAGAAGCGATCCGCAAAGGTTTTATTGGAAGCGAGGCCAGAAGAGAGCACCTTGAGGGCAACCCACCGGTCCAAGTGTGGCTGGCGGGCTTTGTAGACGGCCCCCATGCCTCCGTGACCAATGAGTGAATCGATCTCGAGGCTTGGAAAGACCTCGGCGATGTCTTCGAGCGTTGGCGCGGCATTACTTACGGAAGGCTCCGTAGGAGCCATCACGCCGGCCATGAGGCAGCTCGGGCAGAGGCCTTCTGGGGAATCAGTGGTGAGCGCGGCACCGCGTTTTCGGGCAGGTCATGGAGGCTTCAGAGTTCATGTCGACCTGTCCTGAGCGCTCATTGGAGAAAGGTTACCCGGAAATGAGCTATTTCGTCACTGAACTTCAGCGCTTCAGCTTGCGATCATAAAACTGGACCCCTTTGGGGGGGCGCAGGGGCATGGTCATTCCGCCCGAATCCGCGAGTTCAGTGAAGAGTTGCTCGCGTAGGCCTTGAATTTGTTCCTGATAGGCGGGAACGTTGATGAGATTGTGGCCTTCGTGAGGGTCGGTTTCGAGATCATAGAAGCCATTGCGATCCCAGACACCGTGATAGTAGATGTATTTGTAACGGTCCGTTCGGATGGCGAGGCAGGTCGGCATGGCCGGGAAATTCCATTCCCAGTGGTATTCGTAGAGGATGTGTTTGCGCCAGTTAGGCACAGTTTGACCGAGGAGAAGAGGAGCGAATGACCGCCCATCCATCTTGGGAGCCTCGTCTGGAACATTCACGCCAGCGAAGTCGAGCAAGGTGGGTGCAAGATCAATGTTCTGAACCATGGGTGAGATACTCGTGTTTGGTGCAATCCGGCCGGGAGCGTGGGCGATCATGGGAACCCGGATGGAGACTTCAAAGGCATCGCGTTTGTCGTAGAAGCCGTGTTCACCGAGCGCGAATCCGTTGTCGCCCATGTAGAGGGTGACCGTGTCTTTCTCAAGAGGCTCTAACGTCTTAATTACTCTGCCAATATTCTCATCGAGGCCATGCACAGTCTCGCAGAAACGCCAATAGAGATCATCGAAGGACGGTACGGGATCCTTATCGAAGGCCCCGGTTTCCATGTGATCAATTCCGTGGATGCCGTAACGGCGTTCGCGGATCCAGTTTGATTGTGAGCGGTAATTCTCTTCAGTATTCGCCATCGTTTCTGGATAAGGGATAGGCTTGTCCTGGTAACGGCCGTGATGGCGTGGTGCCGGGGTGAAGGGATAGTGAACGGCCTTGTAAGAGAGATAGAGGAGGAAGGGTTTGTCTTTCGGTCGCTGATTCTCAAACCAATCCAAGGCCTGGCCTGTTAGAATGTCAGTGAGGTAGCCTTTAAACTGTTTCTGCTCGCCGTTGATGTTGAGCGTGGGATCAAAGTACTCGCCTTGGCCGACGAAGCTCACCCAGTGGTCGAATCCGGGGCGTGGTTTGTCTTCTTCGTGTCCCATGTGCCACTTGCCGATGAAAGCCGTGTGGTAGCCTGCATTCTGAAGATGCTGGGGGAAGAACATGGTGCCCTCTGGAACGGGGCGCTGATTGTCCACCACGCGATGGTGATGCATGTACTGGCCTGTGAGGACAGAAGCGCGGCTTGGAGAGCACAGCGAGGTGCTGACAAAGGCATTGGCGAGATGGGCGCCACCGGCAGCGAGCTGATCAAAGTTGGGGGTTTCCAACCACTCAGGTGCATTGGGATGAAATCCCATGAAATCATGGCGATGATCATCGCTCAGAATGAGCACGAGGTTAGGGGGCGCAGCTGCGGCAACGCCAAGACTGAAGATGAAGATGAAGAGAAGGACGAACAACGCAGATGGCTTCATGATGACGTCACTGTTCCTGAAATGCTGATAGATGGCAATGCGAAGGGCCGCAATGAAAGGGGAAGTCTTGGGACTTCCTCTACGACGGAAGGGGAGTGTAGAGGGACTCGCGAGAGTTCCATGGAGAGCGGAGAGGAGAAGTCTTGGGACTTCCTTTACAGGGGGAAGTTGCGCAAGATACCGAGGCCAAGAGCCTGACTTTTCTCGGGGTGGAACTGGGTGCCAACAATATTCCCTTTGCGGGCAGCGGCAGCGAAGCGGAGGCCGTAGTCGCAGTGGGCGCTCACAACGGCATCGTCTTCAGGCTGCGGGTAGTACGAGTGGACAAAATAGACGTGGGGATTCTCGGGAAGCCCGTGCCAGAGAGGGTCAGACCGGTCGACGAGGTCGAGTGCGTTCCAGCCCATGTGAGGCACTTTGAGATCATTGCGAGGAAATCGGATAACCTTGCCTGCCAAGATTCCTAAGCCATCGGCACCTTCGAATTCTTCGCTGTGATCGAAGAGGATCTGGTAGCCGATGCAGATGCCAAAGTAAGGTTTGTCGGCTTCTAACCAGTCACGCAGTGGGCTCCACAGGTCTTGTTCCTTGAGCTGGTTGACGCAGTCGACACAGGCACCCACTCCTGGGAGAACGAGTCGGTCGACGCCGGTCAAGTCGGCTGGGCTGCGCACGAGTTGGCAGGACGCGCCAATCCTCGTCAGCGCATTGTGGGCGCTGTGCAGGTTGCCGGCGCCGTAGTCGATGAGTCCGATCATGAAGTATTCGGTTTCTGGGGTAGGTGGGATGGGTTTAATAGCAGAGAGGGAAGCCGTTTCCGACTTCCCTCTCTGCGTAATAAATTAGTTTATTGGAAGTCTTTGTTAGGCAGTAGTATCACGCACATGCTCTTCGGCTCCTTTGATGATCCCGAAGAAGCTATCCACTTCCAAGCTGGCGCCACCAACGAGAGCACCGTCTACGTCTTCCTGCGAGATCAGTTCTGCGATGTTGGCTGGCTTGACGCTGCCACCATATTGGATGCAGATCTGGCCAGCGACTTCGGCATCATAGAGTTCCGTGAGGACCTTGCGAATGAAGGCGTGGGCTTCTTGAGCTTGCTCAGCCGAAGCAGTACGTCCGGTGCCAATGGCCCAGACGGGTTCGTAAGCGATGACAAGGTCGTCTGCGCGGGAGCGATTGACGTCCTTCATGCCTGCTCTGAGCTGGCGCTCGAGAACCTCTTCCAATTTGTTGGCGTCACGCTCTTCTAAAGTTTCGCCAACGCAGAGGATGGGCTTGATGCGCGCATCGAGAGCTGCCGAGACTTTGCGTTGAATGTAGTCGTCTGTCTCGCCGAAGAGCGTTCGTCGCTCGCTGTGGCCGAGGATGACGTAATCGCAGTCGAGCTCTTTGATCATGCGAGCACTGATTTCCCCTGTGAATGCCCCGGCAGGCTCAGGAGACATGTTTTGAGCGGCGATCGCAATATTCTCTGAGGGGCGCGTGGCGTCGGCTGCTGCTGCTAAGGATACGAAAGGCGGTGCAATGACGACATCAACGACGTCGCGAGAACCTAACAAGCGGTTAAATGAGCGGAGGAATTCATCCGTCTCTTGCGGCGTCATATGCATCTTCCAGTTGGCCGCGATGATTGGTTTACGTTTCATGGGAAAGTGACTAATAGGTCGTCAGAATGAGAAGTGATAGTTGGGACAGAGGGCTAGGCCTCCGAGAGAGCGGCGACGCCTGGGAGCGTCTTGCCTTCGAGAAGTTCGAGTGAGGCACCGCCGCCAGTACTCATGAAGGTCATCTTGTCACCGAGGCCGAATTTGTTTACCGCAGTGACGGAGTCGCCGCCGCCGATGATCGTGGTGGCGGCGGTGTTGTTGGCGAGCACCTCACAGATCGCTTTGGTGCCTTTGGCGAAAGCGTCGATTTCAAACACGCCCATGGGCCCATTCCAAATCACAGTCTTGGCGTCTTTTAAGATCGCGGAGAATTCATCGATGGCGTGGTTGCCGATATCAAGACCTTCCCAGCCGTCACGAATGCCACCCCCATCAGCGTAAGGCGTGATGCTGTGGGTGTTCGCTTCATTGGAGAAATCATCTGCTTCCAACGAATCTGCCGGGAGCAAGAGGTTGGTGCCTCTGGCTTCGGCTTGGGCGAGGATATCCTTGGCGATAGGGATGTCTTCATCGACCGCATAGCTTGTGCCAATAGCATGCCCTTGCGCTTTGCGGAAAGCATACTGCATGGCACCTCCGATAAGAATGGTATCCGCCTTGTCTAACAAAGCGTTGATAACGCCGATCTTGTCACTGACTTTTTTGCCGCCAAGGATGACGACGAACGGACGAGAAGGTTTTTCGAGTTCACCTTGAAGATACTTCAGTTCCTTTTCCACGAGCGAACCCATGGCCGCTTTTTCGACGTGCTCAGCGATGCCCGCGGTCGAGGCATGAGCGCGGTGCGCGGTTCCGAAGGCGTCATTCACAAAGACATCTGCCAGAGCAGCCAATTGTTTGGCAAAGTTGGGATCATTGCTCGTTTCGCCAGGGAAGAAACGGACGTTCTCGAGAAGAAGAATTTCACCTTCGCCGAGATCGTTGGCGGCCTTCTCGACTTCTGGTCCCACAGTTTCGCCGACGAAATGTACCTTGGCTTCGATCAGTTCTCCGAGTCGCTTGGCCACGGGAGCGAGAGAGAATTCAGGCTTCTTCTCGCCTTTGGGGCGACCGAGATGGGAGGCGAGCACCAGCCTCGCCCCGCGACTCAGAAGATCCTGAATCGTGGGCAGGCTGGCACGGATGCGTGTGTCATCCGTAATCTCGCCGTTTTTCAACGGCACATTATAATCCACCCGAACGAAGACGCGCTTCCCTTTCGGCTTGAGGTCGCGGAAACTGAGTTTCGGCATTGAGGAGTTAAACGAGGTCTTAGACGGACGCGCCGAGCGTATTCATCATATCCACAGCGCGGTTGCTGTAGCCCACTTCGTTGTCATACCAGCCGACCACTTTCACCATCTTGCCTTCCATTACGCCCATTGTGGAGAGCCCATCAAGAATACAGGAGTGAGGGTTTCCAACGATGTCTTGGAGCACGAGAGGCTCTTCACTGTATTCGAGAACCCCCTTGAGAGGACCGTCTGCGGCAGCCTTGAGAGCAGCGTTCACTTCTTCGCTGCTCGCAGACTTGGAAAGGACTGCAGTGAAATCGGTAACGGAACCGTTAGGCGTTGGGACGCGGAATGCACCGCCGTTCAACTTCCCCTTCATGGCGGGAATGACTTCAGCGATAGCCCGAGCCGCACCTGTGGAAGAAGGCACCAAGTTCACAGCCGCAGAACGCGCGCGGCGCAGGTCGCTGTGAGGCGCATCGAGGAGGCGCTGGTCGCCTGTGTAGGAGTGGATCGTGCTCATGACACCACCTTCAACACCAAAGCTGTCATGAAGAACTTTGACCATAGGAGCCAGGCAGTTCGTTGTGCAGCTTGCGTTGGAGACGATGTGGTGATTCGCAGGATCATAGTCACGATCGTTGATGCCAAGACACATGGTGATGTCAGGGTCTTTAGCTGGCGCAGAAATAACGACTTTCTTTGCTCCTGCGGAGAGGTGCTTGTTGGCACCGTCGCGGCTGGCAAAGAAACCTGTCGACTCAAGAACGACGTCGACACCGAGATCACCCCAAGGAAGAGCGGCAGGGTCCCGCTCTGCATAGGCTTTGATCTTGTGGCCGTTCACTGTGATAGACTCATCATCGTAACTTACGTCGCCATCATATTTGCCGGCGACGGAGTCCCACTTGAGTAGGTGTGCAAGCGTCTTATTGTCCGTCAGGTCGTTGATTGCGACGACTTGCTTGAGAGTTTCCGGGTCCATTGCCCGCAGTACCATGCGGCCGATCCGGCCAAATCCGTTGATTGCGAAGGTTGCCATTGTGTCTTGTAGTATGTCAGTGCGTTGAAGAAACGAAGACGCTTACGCGGCAAACTGATGCCTTTCTTCAGCGAATTCGGCGCTACTTAGCAGTAGCGAGGAAGCCAGTCAACCGGCGCTTTCGTGGATTGCAGCCACGATACCAGCAAGGTTGATTTCGTGAGAAACTTGCGTCATCATGGTAACCATCGGTGTGGCTAAGAAGGCTGCAATGCCGTGAACCTTCCTGTAACGGATCAGAATCATGAGTGAATCGTACGTAGTAGACCCAGAAAACGGAGTCGATCTGAAATCGCAAGCGGTGCAGACAGCCGAGGAGTTGCGCTCTGCTGCCGCGTCTAGGGCTAGCCAATTTGGCGAGGCTGTGGAACGCAAAACTGGGCAGGTCACCGAAGGTGCGTCTGAACGTGCCGATCAACTTCGCCAAGCTGCCGAGACGGGTTGGGAAGAAGCCAAGGTCAAGGTGCAGGACCTTATGCAGGAAGGTGAAGTCTATGTGCGCGAGAATCCTGGGAAATCGGTCGCCACGGCCCTCGGAGTTGGCTTCGTGCTTGGTCTCCTCTTTCGTCGCTAGTCCCGCGTGTGCAGCCCTCATCCGACGATTATCAGAACGACGGCGCTCTTCAGAACCGGTTTCAAAAGGTCCTTCGGAGCCTGGTTCTCTATGTCCAAGCAAGGCATTTGCTCTTTGGCCTGGAGTTTCAGGAAGCCTTTGAATACTTCTCTAAGCGCACGATCTTGGCCCTCGTGGCCTTTGTCTTCCTTGTCTTCGGTTATGCTCTCCTTCTCGCTGGTGCCATCATTGTTATCGATCACTTTACGCGGGTGCCATGGTGGTTCGTCTGCCTACTCCTTGCTCCTGGCCACCTCGTCATCGGTTACCTCTGTCTGCGGCTTGCTAAACGCCCCCCAGAGGAACCGCTGTTTAAAGAATCCATCAACGAATTAGCCAAAGACCGCGAATGGCTCTCCAATCCGACGAAACCGTGGTGGTAAGCAAGCTCGAGCTCATTGCACAGCTCGATAGCGCCCGCTGGCAACTAAGCCGGGATGCGCGCGAGTTTGGAGACGATCTCTCGAACAAGCTCAGTGTGAAAGGGCAGCTCACCAGGTCCTTCCGTAGCCGCCCTTCTGCCTGGGGCTTGGGCCTCCTGGTGCTCGGGTTTTTCACTACTCGCCTCATCTTTCGAAAGAAAGAGCTTCCAAGGGTTGAAAAAACTACCTATCCTCGCTCTAGATCCACGTTAGTGCAGATGGCGAAGGGGCAGCTTTTGAAAAGGTTACTTTTAGCATTTGAACCTCTGCTCACCAGCGTGGTAAAGGACCGGATCCCTAGCGCTTCTAAGCCTCCATCATCTCATGTCTGAAACCGTCAAGACCCTCGAACACGTCGATAGCTACCTAAAAGTTGGCCAGGATTACTAAGCCTCCGACCTTCACCTAGCCGTTAACAGTCAGCCTCACTGGCGCCGCCATGGCCATCTCACCCCTATCTGGGAGGATGCCGAGTCGCTGACAGCTGCCGACACGGACCGTCTTGTGAGGAGCTTCCTCGGAGAAAAAGAGCTCGCTCGCCTCGATAAGATTGGCGATGTCGACTTCGCATACGCATGTGAACTAGGCCGTTTTAGAGCCAGCGTCGTGCGTCACCGACTCGGTCTCGACATGGCGTTTCGGATTATCAACACGGAAGTCCGGTCCATGGACCAGCTCGATTTGCCGGAGTCGCTAAAGCCGCTCACGCAGTATCATAACGGGCTCGTTCTGGTGACTGGGCCGGTGGGATCTGGAAAGTCCACTACCTTGGCGGCGATGGTCGACCAGGTGAATGCTTCTCGCCAGGACCATATCATCACGCTGGAAGATCCGATTGAGTACCTTTTCGAATCGCGCAGTTGTCACGTGAATCAGCGCGAGGTGCACACGCACACCGCTTCATTCGCAGCCGCCTTGCGCGGAGCCCTGCGAGAAGATCCTGATATCATCATGGTGGGGGAAATGCGCGATCTGGAAACTATCCAGCTTGCCATCACCGCCTCGGAAACGGGTCACTTGGTCTTGGGGACGCTTCATACCGGAAACGCCCCACGGACCTTGGATCGGGTGCTCGATGTGTTCCCCGTGGATCAACGGGATCAGATCCGGATCATGGTCAGTGAGTCTCTCCGTGGCATCGTCAGTCAGAACCTCGTGCCTCGTCTCGATGGAGAAGGCCGAGTGCTCGCACTGGAATATCTCGTGAACACCCCAGCTGTTTCCAACTGTATTCGCGAAGGCAAGACCTACATGCTCGCCGGGATCATGCAGACCGGTAGAAACGTCGGCATGATCACCATGGACGATTCGCTCAAGAATCTCTACAACCAGGGACTTATCTCACAAGATGAGTGCATGAGCCGGGCTAATGACCAGGCCAACATGAAAGCGCACTTTGAAGCCTAATCAACGCGCCTGCCACCCTATCATTCCAATCAAGCACTTTCACTAGTTAGCTAGCAACGACACTAATTTCATGGCCGATATTGATCAATTGTTCCAGATGCTCGTCGACCAGGGCGCATCCGACCTCCACCTCAGCCAGGGCTCGCCGCCCAAGCTGCGCCTTCATGGTAACATTGTCCCCATTTCTGAGGATATTCTCACTGAAGATATTATCGTTCCCATGCTCACGGAGATCTGTGAGCCAGCCGCTTGGGAGAAATTCATGAAGCGCGGAGATCTCGACTTTGCTTACGAGATGGACGAAGAATCCCGTTTTCGTTGCAATTACCTGAAGCAGAGTCATGGCATCGCAGCAGTCTTCCGACTCATCCCGACGAAGATCGCCACCTTGGAGCAGTTAGGCATTCCTTCCGTCGTCAAAGAGTTTGGTCACCTCCGCAGTGGTCTTGTCCTCGTGACTGGTCCGACCGGTTCTGGCAAATCGACCACCCTGGCAGCGCTAATCGATTACGTGAACTCGAACTTCTCCCGCCATATTATTACGGTTGAGGAGCCCATCGAGTTTGTGCACTCGAACAAGAAGTCGATCATTACTCAGCGCGAGGTGCCTATCCAAACACCCACGTTCGCGGACGGTCTGCGTGCCACCTTGCGTGAGGATGCGGACATTGTGCTTGTGGGTGAGATGCGTGACTTGGAGACGATCTCCTTGGCGCTCACAGCTGCTGAGACGGGTTTGTTAGTGTTTGGCACACTGCACACGAACAACGCTCGTAAGACAGTTGATCGGATCATTGACGTGTTCCCTTCTGATCAGCAATCCCAGGTTCGCACCATGCTTGCTGCCTCTTTGCAGGGCGTTGTGGCCCAGCTTCTCTGTAAGCGCTGCGATAACGGTGGTCGTTGTGCCGTGAATGAGATTCTCGTCTCCACACCAGCCGTCGGTGCCATTATTCGTGAGGGTGCCACCCAGAAGCTCTATGACGTCATTACCGGTGGTAAGGGGCGCGGCATGATCTTCATGGACGAAGCCATCAACGAGAAACTGCAAGCTGGCATGATCAGTGCCAAGGAAGCCTACATGAAAGCGATCGATAAAAATCGCTTCAAGGATCTTCTTGAGCCCGAAGACTCTGCTCTCGGAAATGCCTCTGGAGCAGAGCTCTAGCGAGAGCATAACACTCATTCAAATCGAAGCCGCATCCCGGTGTTGGGGTGTGGCTTCTTGCTGTGCAGGCCTCATTCTCCAGGCATAACAACAGACCAGCCCTGCTCTTTCGTTCACTATTGACTCGAGATGCCTCTAAAGTGCATTATCGGATAGCCAAGGGGGAAACAATGCCACCGTATTGGACTTTTTCAGGGATCAACAGTTACGACGAATCGCGAGGCCAACTGGTCGATTATGTTTCGGAAACGCTTGCTGCAAGAGGCGTTCAGAGCAATCCGGATCGACATTATGTAAGTGCGCTGGGCACTGGCCGCTATTACGCAGGGCCACAGCAGGTGCTTGGGTTTCAATCGGAAGCCAAGCTGGATCAAGAAGCGCGTGACTTTGCAAGTGGTGCCAGTGGTCTTCCTGCGATTGCTCCCGGTATGTTCCAAGGAAAGCGCGTTCTCGCCATGCTCGTCGCCCCCAAGACGACCACGGGACCCGCGGCTTGACGTTTCCATCTATTGGTCGCCTAACGATGCGGTGCCGAACCAAGGGCTGTTCCGGCCAGACACTTACAACTATTGGAACAAGTTCACCAGAGGGCGGGCCTGTCTCTACGTGATTCACAACATCTCGGGCAGCTTGTTGAGTCGTGCGCATGCTTTCCGCGAATTTATGCGTCCCAATCCGACCACAATGAGGCGGGGCTGGCGACGAACAAGCAAGACGCGGCGGCGCCGGATTTGGCAAGCTTCCCGCCACAAGGCACCCACCGGTCCTAAGCTCGTTTCGAAGTGGCTCTCATGGTCTTCGGTCGATTATGTCATGGTTGGCCATAGTCAGGGTGTGAATATCATGATGCACTGCCTTGAGCAGGGTTACTCTAGCTAATGACTTCGGCGATCCACAGATCGGGATTACTCACCGGCTTCCTAGGGCTTCTGATGAGCCTAAGTGGGTGTGGCACCGTTCCCATGCGACCGACGTCCAACGCAAGTCCGTTAGCGCTGACGCGGTCTGTAGAAATCTATCGAGTTGGCCGCGCTCACGTTCTTCTACCTTCAGAGCCAATCACCAAGGCCACGGTGGGAACTCGGATAGGAACCTTGGCTCCGGGCACGGGTATTCGCCGAATGGGCAGCCGGTCTTGGGACACCGCCACACGTGGGATTATCCGAACCGCTTACGGCGTGATCACCTCCGGCCCGTTTGCCGGAACCGAGGTTTCGCTTGGGCACCGGGGAATTCCTCGATGTCTAGCAGAGAGCCCTTCTTTGCGGGGCGCGATCGATCGCTGATGAAGGGTTTCATTGCATTGGTGCATGCTGCTACGTTTGCACAATGACCCGTTACCTGCGCGAACACACGCTCCGTGGCCCCCTCATCGATAGGGTGCCTGCTTCGGGTCTTCGCACAGTCGTGGTCATCCCGGCAAAGGACGAGGAGAATCTGATCGAGTCGCTCGAAGCGCTGCTTCATTGCAATCAAACTCACTTCCCTGCCGAGGTGATCGTGGTGGTGAACACCAGCGAGAGGGACGGAGAAGACTGCCATAAGCACAACAAGGAGATTGCTGGTCAAGCCAAAGATTGGGCAGCCACGCACTCGAATTCACACCTTCGCTTTCACATTCTCACCCAATTTCACTTACCGAAGAAACACGCAGGTGTCGGCTTGGCTCGGAAGATTGGCATGGACGAAGCGTGCTTACGATTGGAAGCTGTTGGGAATCCCACCGGTGTCATCGTTTGCTTCGATGGTGACAGTCTTTGCGATCGGAACTACCTAACGGAAATCGAGAAGCACTTCGACGAGCATCCCAAGATGCAAGGGGCCAGCATCTACTTCGAGCACCCGCTTGAGGGCGAGCAGTTCTCTAGCGAACTCTATGAGGCCATCATCGGCTACGAACTCCATCTGCGCGTCTTTGTCCAAGCTCAACGCTGGGCTGGCTTTCCCTTTGCCACGCAAACGATCGGCTCGTCTATGGCCGTTCGCAGTGACGCCTATCAAGAACAATGTGGGATGAACAAACGCCAAGCGGGCGAAGATTTTTATTTCTTACACAAGTTCACTCCGCTTGGCCGCGTGCGCGAGATCAACACGACGCGAGTTATCCCGTCGCCGCGCCCCTCCCATCGGGTGCCTTTCGGCACGGGCAAAGCGGTCGAGAAGTTGCTGGAATCAAATGCCGGGCAGACAACTTACGCACCGCAGAGCTTCCAAGATCTGAAGGGCTTCTTCGATCAGATTAGTGCGTTCTATCACTCGCAAACTTATCGATTGCCAGAAAGCGTGTCTAGCTTTCTGGCCACGCGTTCGTTTGAGGAGCGCATCGCCGAGATTCGCTCTCACGTGACGTCATATGCCGGTTTCGAAACGCGCTTCTTCCGCTACTTCAATGCCTTTCTCATCATGAAATACCTGCATCACGCACGGGATCATTTCTATCCTGATACGGATGTTACCAAGGCCGCGCGGTGGCTGTTGCATAATGAAGGCGAGTCTATAGCAAAGGCGTCGCCTCTTGAATTGTTGCTTCAATATCGGGAGGCTGATCGCTCCTATTAGAAGTCCCGATTCTGGATTGTATTCAAGGTGTCTGATAGGGGTGACTGATAAGGAGAAGATGCAACCGGCAAATCGTATCGTGGTCTCTATGCCGCGTCAGTAGTATGGTGCCCTGTTGGGACCGTTGAGTTAAGACTACTCGTCCTCGCTCCAAACCTCTGAGCCTGACCTTATTGGATGCATTAGTGCTTGGGAGAAAGAC
>JAACDM010000006.1 GCA_009936795.1 Verrucomicrobiaceae bacterium
AAGGACGGCGCGATTAAGCCTCCTGCAAGCTGTGTTAGGAAAGTTCGGCGATTCGTGTTCATGGGGTGTATTGCATCTCCGGTGCGTTGATGATGGCCCAAATGGCATCTTCCATCCGCGTTCTCCAGGCTGGGTTTAAGAAGGCTGTTGCCGGAGGCCCCAGTTCGACCTGACGCTCTGTTGCGGCTGCGTAGAAGTTCGCTTCTGGACTGAGATGATTGCTCCAGGTGACTTCACGTACCTCAGGAACATAGTGTGCTTTCTGATAGTCACATGCAGGCCTGGCTAGGCGCGATTCGAACCCTTCTGACAAGAGCGCAAGGATCGCCGTCTGCTCTGCTTCGACCGGCTCTCGGCTTAGAAATCGACTGTAGAGTTCGTTTGCTAACGCGTGAGGTGTATCGGCTTCAATGGCAAGCTTGGTTAGATCACTGAAAGGGCTGAGCCGGGTGATCCAGGTCGCAAAGACGCCGTTGGCAAGCATGCCTGGCTGCAAGACAGTGGTCTCCATCTCGCGCACGGTGATGGGCTCTGATCGATCGGGACGCCAACCAAACGCCTTCATCACGGAGACAATGGAATCTGCGCGAGGCAATGTCAGACTGGGGCGATCACGGTCACTGGCTAGAGATACGAAATGCCACGCACGTGTGGGGCGCCCTAGGTTCTGAAAGGTAGCAGCGCTGCTCGTGCCAGGCACATCCAAGGTAAGCTCTTCACTGTAGATGGGCACGCCAGTGGCAGCAAAGAGACTATCGACTAGTTGCTCCGCCGAGAGACGACGTTTCAACGGCGCTTCAAACAGTCGTTCCTTAGTAGGTTCTAACTCCGCTTCGCGGCGATAAGCATCACTGGTTAGGATGAGGATGGATAGCCGATCGAGGTCATAGCCGTGGGCGATGAAATCTCGTGCCAAGTAGTCCAAGAGTTGGGGATGACTCGGCTCATTCCCCTCCCAATCACTGGCTGGTTCCACGAATCCTTGTCCGAAATAACGTTGCCACACTCGGTTTACGATCACCTGTGCAAAGCGGTGGTTCTGTGGCCGCGTCAGCTCCCAGGCGAGCCGTTCTTGAGATGATTGCTGCCCATTTACGGAGGAGCCAAATGGCCAAGCTGGCTCCACAGGCGTCCCAGGCTCTAACGTCATCTTCACCTTAGACTCGCGATCGCCAATTCGTTTGAAGAAACTCAACGGCACCGTAGATGTCTGCGGCACCTTCAAGGGCTTGCCCTCTAACATTGCGGCAAGGCCAAAGAGATCTTTCTGGGTCGATTGATGGTAGGGGGCATCGTGACAACGCGCACATTTCATTTCCGTGCCGAGAAAAGCGGTCGCAATCACATGCGCTTTGGCCGCAGCAGGCGCGTCGTTCTCCGTAGCGATTTTAAAACCAGCCGCGCCACCGTCAAGCGGACTTCCCTGCAAGGCGATCAGTTCGCTCACAAACTGATCGAATGGAAGTTTGTCGCGCAAGGCTTCATAGATCCACCAGCGAAAGGGTCCTGTGTTATTTAATTTTCCCTTCACCAGCCGTGGGTTCTCTGCTAGCACATCCTGCCAATAGCTCGTCCAATGATCTGCGTGACGGGGATCCTTTATCAACTTCTTCACCCAACGCTCTGTACGATCGTCCGAGTCATCGCATTTGAATTTATTAATGTCTTCAGTGGTAGGAAAGATACCTACCGTATCCAAATACAACCGTCTCAGAAAGGTGGCATCGTCCAATGGCGGCGGGACATGAGTTTTTTCCGTCACTGTGTTCCATGGCGCACCTTTCGTGATCCACGCCTCTAGCAAATCGACTTCTTTTCCGGTGAGGCGTTTTCCTTTGGGAGGCATGCGTTCGTCCAAATCTTTACTTAAGATGCGCCGCATGATGGCGCTGGTGTGAGGACTCCCTGGCACGATAGCCGCCACCCCTGTTTCGCCTCCTGCGATCGCGGCCTCACGAGTGTTCCACCTCAGGTCTCCTTTTGCCTTACTACCGTGACAACGAGTGCAGTGCTCGCGAAGGATGGCTTGCCCTGGGTGCAACGCTTGTGGGCGATCGTTGATCTTTGCCGCAAGGAAGTGATCAATAGCCGTCGCGCCCATGATGCCATCGGGCAATGCTATCGGCGCAAGCGCATCAATATAGGGGCGTGCTTCGGCCTGACGTTGTTTCCAATCCACGCGAAGGCGCTGACGTCGTTCGTCGGCCAAGGTGACGAAACTGGCGGCTTGCCCCTGTCGGTAGGCCTCCATTCCTGTAGGGGAGAACTCTCGCGGCTCTCCCGTCGGAGATGTTACGAGATGCCATGCTGAATCCCCTATCTTCCGGCATGCTACTAGCAATTCTCCTCAACTGAACCGGATCGACTCCCGGCCGACGACAGCTTCCAGAATAACCTCGTGTCTGCCAGAAGACGCAGGGAGACGCACCAACACATCTCGGGTGCCAAGTCTCGCGCGGGGATAGGGTGTCTCTGCCACAGCAGGTCGCATGAGCTGATGGGCATGGCTCCCCATCTGATAGGATTCTAACTTAGCGATCACTTCGCCATTAACAAGCAACCTCGCAAGGCTGGGTGCGCGCAAGAGTAGTTCTCGCGGTTCGTCACAGAGCTCAATGTAAGTCGCCATGCGAATCAGCGTGGCTCGCCGCCGTTCTCGGCTACCGCCTTGAACATAACGTTGCGGTAAATCACACAATGCCATGGCAGACACTTCGAAACTCGCAGGATCCTCAACCATGCGCTCGGGCCAGGAATGCCCTTCGGCGAGATCGTCGAAGACCTCGACTCTTACAGCGTTGTCGTTCACGAGATTCCAATCGACCGCAGGCAAGCTGCTTCCAAAGTCCACGCGATCGGCTAGTATTTCATCAGAAAGAAGCTCTCGGTGAACGGCAACCTCGTCGAGTGCGCCTCGCCAACTATTTCCCGTTTCTCCACCGCGGGAAGAGCCGACCCACACTTCCGCATCATCGACTACCGGAGGGCGCGTCGTTTTCCCGCCTAGATCCCAAGTGCCTGCAGACTTCTTGCCGTTGACAAAGGCCGTGACACTCTCAGGTTCACCAAAGCGATAGCGCACGGCAACATGATGCCACAGTTTCCCTGGCACAATCCCAAGGTCAGAATTCCAGCGATGGAATGCTTCCGTTTCGTGACCGAAAGGATGGCTACGAAAGAGAAAGCTAACACGATACTGACTACCGACTTTCATCAGACGCAGCGCCCAGTTCTGATTCTCCTTGTCTGTGCTGAGCCGCCCCTTACCAATAATGTAGGGAGTTGTGCTTGTCTTCCCGTCCAACTTAATCCAGGCCTCGATGGTGATGGGATCTCCTTGATCGAAACGCAGTGATTCTGAATCTGAAAGCCTAATGAAGCTGCCTTTTCCATCGAATTGGGCAGCGCGATTCCCGCTGGCCAGATTCCTAGAGACCTGTTGGTTTGGTCCGTTTACAAAGACTACTTTGCCCTCGAATTTTACTTCAGAATCGGCAGGCTCGAAACTCCAGTGCGCCACTGGTTCGGCCGATGCGCCGACAATTAGGGCTATCGTCACGAGGAAGACGTTTTGTAGCATGGCTTCAAGAGTGGATCAGTTCCATGCACTGAATGCAAGATCGCTTAAAACGCGTTATTTCGCCTCGCTAGGCTTCGGTCGCTTCGGCTTCTTGGTGAATGGAATCACAGGACGGTTCATGGAGGCTCTAAGCTGGCGGAAGGCGTATGGCTCCCGGAGGGCGCGGACTTTCTGCCATTCCTCAAGCGTTCGTGTCGGATACCAACTGGGGCGCCGTGTTTGATGAAATCGTATTGATTTTTTCGGCGTTCCGTTGCACCCGATCGCCAACCGAGTCGGTGAGACAGATTATAGGATAATGCCCTTTACCGCGAAAGTCTTCAGACAGACCTTGGTCCTTGATTTCCGGTGTGCGCCAGTTGTTTAGCTCAGCAAGCGGTTTAGCTCGTATTTCCTTGTAGTTCGGATCCTCCGCAACGTTATGCACTTCGTGAGGGTCTCTACGCAGATCAAAGAGTTCGATTTCAGGCTTGTGAGGTGCCATGAAGGCAGCTTGCTCTGGCGTAAGTTTTCCTTGAAAATGAGAAACACTCAGTTCGGGGAGGGAAGCGTAAGGTAAGCTCCCTCCTTGTAAAAACTGAACTGACAATACGCACGTTCAGGCATGAGATCGAGAATGAGCTTGTGATCCTTGGAACGGATCGACCGCATCGCATCATGGGTGATGTCCATTTTGTCGCGAGCCGCAAAGACGTAACGGCGATCACGAACATCTTGGCTGAAGAGGCTCTTGCCGTGCAACCGAACCGGTGGCTTTACGTCAGTAGCTTCCAACACCGTTGAGCAGATGTCGATTGAGTAGACGAGATTGTCATTGACTTGGCCGGTCTTCACCTTGCCGGGCCAACGCATGATCATGGGAATGCGCGTACCTTCATCGTAGAGGAATTGTTGGCCACGAATGTGGCATCGGCCGTGATCACCAATGAAGAAGACGATGGTGTTCTCTGCGAGTCCCTCGTCCTTGAGCCGCTTCAGGAGTGTGCCGACTTCGCGATCAGCGAGCTGCATTTGCTCCAGACCGTTAGCCCAATCGCGACGCATGAAGGCTGTGTCAGGATAGTAAGGCGTCCTATCGACATCCTTGATATCGATAGGACGCTCGGGGTCACGGTTCCATTTGCGATGGGTGCCGCCAAAGGTGATTCGGGCAAAGAAAGGCTAGCCTGGCTTGCGTTCACTCCAGTCCTTCCCTGTGAATAGCTCGTCTCTTTTGTCAGGCAGGAAGTTGCAATCCGTCTTTCGACTCATGATGCAGGTGAAGTAGCCAGCATCGGCTAAAAGATGGGGGATAGGTCGAATGCCATGTGGTATTAAAGTCATGTTAGTCTCATGGTGCTGATGCGCACCAATATAGTTTTGATGAAACCCCGTCATCATGGCTGAGCGGGAAGTCGAGCAGACTGGTGAGGTGGTGAACCCTGTTTCATAACGAATGCCTTCGGAGGCTAACTGATCCACATGTGGAGTGTGGGTGTCTGAACTTACTGCCCTCCCAAGGCATGCACGCCGGTATAGCGATGATCATCCGTGTAGATGACCAGCACGTTGGACTCGCCTGGTTCCTGCGCCAGCGAGACGTTGGCGAGCGCCAATGCCAACAGTAAGATCGTTCTCAAGGTCATGCCGAATGCTCGGTCATCTTACTGATCACTCGACCAAATCTTCAGATCATCGATATCGGCTGAACCTGGCACGGAGAAGGCGAGGTTCTGCTTCACGGGATGATCTAGACCTTCAGACGTCAAGGAGCCTGCGGCTTCGCCATCAATCAACACCTTCAGCACATCGCCTTTCACCTCGATCGTCAGTTCGTTCCAGGTATTCAATGCCACTTTGGCCGTGGAGGTGGCCGACTTGCCTTTCGTGAGCTTGGCGATCTCTTCTTTAGGCGCACCTGCCTTACCCTTCCGCGGATCTTCGTATCAAAGATCCCTGTCTTGCCATCCTCGATGATGAGTTTGTCTGGGCGGATTCTCACCTGACTGATATGGCCTGCATGGGAAGAAGTGCACTTGGGGTCGTTGAAGTTGACACTCATCCCACGTTTGTCATGAAGACGGAAGCGAATGCTCACCTTGCCGTCATCGAAAGGGGCATCGTGTTTCACGACGGCTGCGTGATCGGCTTCCTTCGCCGTCGTAATCGTCAGCGCATTGTTTTTCAAATCAATCTGCTTGATGCCTTTGGCGCGCCGCTTGCTATTCGTCCACCAACCATCGCCAACTTGCTCTTTGGAATCGTCGGCTTCCTTGCGGTTGAAGTTATCCTCAAAGAGAAGCTCATCGGCGAACGCACTTTAGGTAGTGAGAACGGCGAATGTCAGGAACATAGGAAACTTCATTTGGAAGAGAGGAAGGCTGATGCGTTTATCCAAGCATGAGCGATACGCTTTGGATCTTCGAGAAGTTTCTGTCTCAGAGAGACGAGGCTAGGCGATCAAGTTGGGAATCACCTTGGCAGGCTCGACACCGGTTAGTTTGGTGTCCAGGCCCTGGTGTTTCACCACCAAACGCTCATGATCAAAGCCTAGCAAATGCAAGATCGTCGCGTGAAAGTCTCTGATGTGAAGCGGGTCTTTGACAATGTTGTAGCTAAAGTCATCCGTCTCGCCATAGATCGCCCCCCCTTTGGCACCACCACCGGCCATCCACATGGTGAAACAGCGAGGATGGTGATCGCGACCATAGTTGGTCGTCGTTAGGCCGCCTTGGCTGTAGATCGTGCGCCCAAACTCGCCGCCCCAAATGATCAGGGTGTCGTCAAACATACCGCGCTCTTTGAGGTCCGTGATCAGAGCGTGACACGGCTGATCAACGTCTTGGCATTGATCTGGCATGCGCCCACCGACGTTGCTGTGGTGGTCCCAGTTATTATGATAGACCTGGATGAACCGCACGCCGCGTTCAGCCAGGCGTCGAGCCATCAGCGTCGTGTTGGCGAAGGAACCGGGTTTGCGGGCTTCCTCTCCGTACAACTTGAAGATGTGCTCCGGCTCTTCATTGATATCCGTCAGCTCGGGCACGCTGGCTTGCATGCGGAATGCCATTTCATACTGCCGAATGCATGTGAGAGTCTCGGGATCGCCGAGCTCCTCATGCGTAATCGCATTCATCGCGTTGATGCTATCCAAGGTGCGTTTGCGAATGCTAGATGGCACGCCAGGCGGGTTATTGATGTAAAGGATAGGATCACCCTTGCTACGGAAAGAGACGCCGGCGTGTTCGCCTGGCAAGAAGCCACTCGACCAGAGACGAGCGGAAATCGCCTGCTCCTGTTCACGATTGCTCGGCGTGGCCACAAGCACAACGAAGGTGGGCAGATTCTCATTCATCGAACCAAGGCCGTAACTCGCCCACGATCCGAGACAGGGGCGCCCGGTGATCTGATTGCCCGTTTGCATCGCTGTAATGGCAGGCTCGTGATTGATCGCCTCCGTGTGAAGACTACGCATCCAGCAGATATCATCAGCGCTCTTGGCGAGATGCGGCAAGAGTTCGTCATTCATCCACATGCCGCAGTTGCCCTTCTGCGCAAAGTCCCACTTCGAGGGTGCGATAGGAAAGCGCGCCTGACCACTCGTCATCGTCGTCAGTCTCTGACCCTGGCGGATGCTCTCTGGAAGGTCTTTGTCGTACCACTTTGCCATCTCAGGCTTGTAATCAAAGAGGTCCATTTGTGAGGGCCCTCCGACCATGTGCAAGTAGATAACGCGTTTGGCTTTGGCGGGGAAATGGGTCTCAATTGAGCCGTTGGCTAAGGCATTCTGTTGGAAGGTCTGTCCTAGCAAGGAAGCCAAGGCGGCCCCTCCGAGAAGATGACTGCCATTAGCGAGAAAGTGACGGCGCGTCTGCACCGCTTGTAGTTCGGAGAGAAGGTTCATGGCGTCTTACTTGTTGAGAGTTTCGTCTAGGTTGAGGACTTGGCTAGTGAGCATGGTCCACGCGGCCAAACGGCTAGGAGAAACGGACTCTGAAGTCGGAGCATCACCAACCTCGATCAGGGCCTTCGCGTCGTCAGGCTGGCTTTCGTAGAAGGCGAGTAAGTCCGTGAGACTGCTCTTGAGAATATCAGATTCTTTGGAGCGCAGCGGTCGGAGCAAGACACGGTTGACCACGTAATCCAAGGCCTCCTTGTCACTTGTTGTCGTTGTCAGGGCGGTCTCTGCCAGGCGGCGGGCGGCCTCAACGAACTGCGGATCGTTCAAGGTAACCAAGGCCTGCAGCGGTGTGTTTGTGCGCTCGCGGCGCACGGTGCATACTTCGCGGCTTGGAGCATTGAACGCCTCCAGGTTCGGATGCGGAGCCATGCGTTTCCAGAAGTTGTAGAGCGTTCGGCGATACAAATTCTCGCCTTTGTCTTGGACGTAGTTCCGGGTGTCTCCGCCTGGCAAACCCACCACATCCCAGACGCCCTCGGGTTGGTAGGGACGCGTGCTTGGGCCTCCAATCTTAGGTGAAAGAGTACTGCTGGCGGCGAGTGCGTAGTCACGCACCATCTCCGCATCCATGCGGAAGCGGGGACCACGACTCAGCAGGCTATTGTGAGGATCTTTCGCGAGTTTCTCGGAAGAGGTGCGAGCGGACTGACGATAGGTCGCACTGCTGACGATCGTCTTGAACAGTGCTTTCGTATCCCAGCCACTCTCAACAAAGGTGACTGCTAGCCAATCGAGCAGTTCCGGGTGGCTGGGTGGCGCACCCATGATCCCGAAGTCTTCTGCCGTGACGACGAGGCCTTTCCCAAACAGCTCTTGCCAGAAGCGATTGACGGTGACTCTGGCCGTGAGTGGATTCTTTGGCGACACGAGCCATTGCGCCAAGCCCAATCGGTTGCGAGGCGCATCTTCAGGCATGGCCATGAGAGCTTCCGGAGTGTTGGCGGTCACCTCATCTCCGACGCTGTCGTACTGACCGCGCATAAGAATGTCCCCCATTGCGAGTCCGGCCTTCTCAGTTTGGACATGGGTAATAGGGCTACGGCTTGCGATGGTCTCGCGCTCGGATTGCAATGTTGTTAAGGCCTTGGAGTGCTCTTGGTACGCACGGTCTGCTGTCTTAAGATAATGTTCGAAAAGCTGTTCCTGCTGTTCTTTGGAGCGATCCTCAGTAGGGATGGCTAACATTTTAAAAACAGGTCCAAGATCGGCTAGACTGCCGAGTTCTGCACGTGAAAGAACGCGTGTGTAGAGGCGCAAATCTTGCACTTTTCCTTGAAAAGTCGCTCCCGTGCTCCGTCTTCCGACGAGAAGCGGTGTCTTCGTGCGGATCGATTGATTAGGCTGGAGAGTCTTGTTGTTGATTCGGAGGTTCTGCTCCTTGCCATCCACAATGAGCTTAATACCGTCGACTTTGCTACCGCCATCCCACGTCAGCGTGACATGCTTCCACGTGTTGGCTTCCAAGACCTCATTGCGCGTGGTGACTTTGATTACGGCATTGGGCCACTCGTGAATGAGATGGGCGGTGAGACGTTTACCTTGTTGATAAATGTCCCAGCCGCGATGCTTGTCGTTGACATCCATTCGCGCGAGCACACTCACTTTCTTATTCACGTTTCGTGGATTGATCCAGACACTCGCGGTGAAGGCTTGATCGATCTCGAAATCACCCTCTTTGCCGAGATCGATCGTGTTGCCTTCTTTGATCACTGGAGCAGGATCAAGGGGACAGTGAAGCGCCAACCCTTCCTTGGGAAGGTTTTCTTCCAGCATACTGGTCGTCAATGTCCCTAACCAATTCGCATAATCCTCTTGAGCATGCTGGCGGCGCTCCTTCAGGAGCTTCTTCGCCTGTGTGATCTCACCCGGCAAGGCATCCCAACGCGGGGCGTCTTCAGAAGTGGGAACGGTGATGGCTGGGCCGCGCCCATCTTTCACATTGCCGTCAAGTCCGCCTTGGGTTGTGTTTCGGAAAAAGGCGGCCATCGCGTAGTAGTCCTTCGCCGTGATGGGATCGAACTCGTGATCATGGCACTGCGCGCAGTTTGTAGTAAGCCCCATGAAGACCCAGCCAACGGTCTGCACGCGATCGGCAGCGTAGTTGGCCAGATTCTCCTCGACGATGGTGCCCCCTTCGTTGGTGGTGATGTTGCAGCGTTGGAATCCAGTGGCGATGAGCTGCTCTCGGGTCGGATTGTCTAGCAGATCGCCTGCCAGCTGTTCGACGGTGAACTCGTCAAACGGCTGATTGCGATTGAAGGCCTCAACGACCCAATCACGATAGGGCCACATCTCACGGTAGTTGTCGAAGTGCAGTCCGTGGGTGTCTCCATACCGGGCGGCGTCTAACCAATAGCGTGCGCGATGCTCGCCGTAGCTCGTTGACTCAAGCATGGTGTCGATCAACGCTTGATAAGCCTCCTCTGTCGGATCACTAACGAAAGCCTCGACGGTATCTGGCGATGGAGGCAATCCGGTGAGATCTAGCGACAACCGCCTGGCGAGGGTCCTAGCATCGGCCTCTTCCGCAGGCTCAAGGCCTTTTGCTTCCAAGCGAGCCAGGACGAGCTGATCGATGGGTTTGCGCACCCAATTGGGCCTCTTGACGCTGGGAGCGTTTGGTTTCTCGGGAACATTGAATGACCAATGCGGTTCCCAGTTCGCCCCCTCTTTCACCCATTGCTGGATCAGAGAGATCTCCTTGGGATCCAGCTGCCGATGATTCTCCGGCGGCGGCATGGCATCATCTTCATCGTCCGTCGTGAGACGATAGAGTATCTCGCTGGCAGCGAGGTCATTCTTATCAATTGGCGGCGGGTCGCCCTCGAACAACCCCTGCTCGGTATCGAGTCGTAGCCCGGCCTTACGCGATCCCGGGTCCGGGCCATGACAATGAAAGCACGCATCCGCCAAGATGGGCTTGATATCTCGATTGAACTGCACTTCAGCCTGTGAGCTGAGCAGTCCTACAAACGTTGTGGCGATGATGCGTGAAATGACCTTGTTCATGAGTGTCGTGTTCGACGTTATACACTAAGAACATTAGAAACACTACAATCCCCGGCAAGGTTTCGGGTGTCCCCTCATCAGAGGACAAGCGCATCTGGGATGGCCACGCAGACCATCCCAGATGCCTACCTATAAGGCGCCTAATTCACCGTCACGCGGTAGTAGCCGACGCTGGCTGCTAGTCGTCCCGCATCGGTGTCGGTGAAGCTCGTTTCAGCACCGGCACTTGCTTGTGTCCCGACATTGATCCAGTCGCCACTCATGGTGGTGCTGAATTCAATGGTGTACGTCTTATCCGCCACGCTCTGCCACGTGACGACAAAGCCGTCGGCCGCATTGCTCACGGTGGCGACTCGAAAGACCGAAGTTGGGTCGTTAGGATCAGTTCCAGCAATGACCTCGTGGGCATCAAGCACGCCGTCACCGTCACTATCGCTGTCACCACCAGGGCCACCTTCAATGATTGGCTCCGCAAGGGCGACGCCAGGGTTCTCGAATAGCGTGGTGATATTCGCTGCACTCAAGGCTGTGCTGTAGAGTTGCACATCGTCAATCAGCCCTTTGAAGCCAAAGGCATCACTTTGAGCGCCGACTTGGAAGACGCTTGGATCCGTATCGCTGAAGTTGCCATCGTCCTCAAGTCTTCCTGCTTCCACGCCGTCGACATAGATCACGGTCAGGTTAGGAACACTGACATTGTCAACAGAGAGCGCGATGTGTTGGGTCGTCCCAGGAGTCATCACGCCAGACATGGTCACGAGTTGAGTTCCCCCTGCAAACCAGAAGAGGTCTCCTCCCGCGCCCGCGAGGGCAAAGGGATCACCGGCTTCGCCTTTCGACGCAAGCGTAGACACGCCTGCGTCATCGGCAGCCTGATTCACCCACATCGAGAGTGTGAATTGATTCAGCTCCGGCAGCGTTTCCGTTTCTCCTGATAAGAAAGCGAAACCAGATCCTGAGCCACCAGCATCGTCGACGCTGATCCCATTCCCAGAAGCGATTCCAGTCTCAGCAACCGTCACGGCGCCGCCGTCAGCGCTACCTAGACCGCCATGCGTGCCATTTCCAGAAGCATCAGAAACGGAAGCGCCTCCAGCTTCATCGAGTTTCCAATGGAAGAGCACATCGGCTGCGGGTGTCACATTGGTTAGACTCACGGTCGCCACGTTGCTTGTGAACTCACTGACGCGATTGGACACATGCAAGGTGTATTGGCCGATGTCCTTTGGACGGGCTCCCGCAATGGTCAAATTAGTCGTATTTGCTCCGCTAACAACGTCATCATCAGCTAGCGCTTGGCCGTTCTTCAGCCACTGAATGGTCAGTGGCTCAGAGCCTGTCGCCTCTGCGCTCAGTTGAACGGTTTCACCCGCATTTGCAGAAACCGATTGGGGCTGAGCGACGACGAACGCCGCAGCTTGGAGCGTGATGTTAAGATCATTGATCGCACCGCTGACATTGACGGGGTTGCTTTCGTAGAGACCCACGGGTTCTTCGGGATCCCGTTGCCCGTTGCCATTGTTATCGAGGTAGGCGGTGAAGACATAGTCTGTTCCTTGGGGCACATTGTCTAATTGATAGGCTCCAGGGCCTCCTGCAACCGCTGTGCTGAAGGTGCGACCACCAAGTCCTGGGATGTCCTCACTTTCGAACGTGGCTCCGCCCGCGGCTTCACCGTTGTTTCCGCCTGGAGAAAGATCAGTCACGGTACCGTCGTCGAAATTCCAGTGGCCGGTCAAGCCTGGCTCAGCACCACTGAGAACTTTGTTCCAATTAGCTTGGATCTCAGGCTGCGAAAGAGCTCGGTTCCAGATCGCGACTTCATCAATACAACCGGTGGAAAACTCGCCAACTCCGTTGAACGCCCCGAAATACAGCGCAGCGTTGTGTGCCGGTATGGGAGCGCTACTACTGTCCCTCGCGGCAACCAATTGACCATCCAGATAACTAGCAAAGCCATTGGCAGCATCCTGTTTCCAGGTCATGACGAGATGATGCCATTGCCCATCGTTGTAGCCATCTCCTAGAGGGATACCTGACGTGCCGCCATCATTGGAAAGGATATGCTGCCCATTCCAACCGGCCACAATCCAACCGGCCCCCTGTTGGCGCACGGCACTTTGATTCGACGATCCTTTGAACCAATATTGGACGGTGAGTTCAGAGCCGGACAGATCCGTAATCTCTTCGACGACCGCATGCCCATCGACTCCATCCACACAAAGCGTCTGGTTGTTGAGCTTGGTTCTGGCCGTCTGCACGTAAACAGTGCCTGCGCCGTTGCGGAAGGGGGAATCGACAATCGCGGCATCGCCGTTGAGCGTGCCGTCATTGTTGTTAGGTGATAGGTAGGTCGCCGTCCCATCATTGAAGTTCCAATACCCGACCAATCCTTGTTATTCTCCGGTCAGGCTGTTCTGATAGCCACTAGCAATTTCTGAAGCGGATAGCGCACGGCTCCACACGGACACTTCATCCAACATGCCATTGGAGAATTCGCCTGCGCCTTGGAAAGCTCCAAAGTAAAGTGCTGCATTGTGCGCAGGGATGGGCTCATTGATGCTATCGCGAGCATCAATGAGCACGCCATCGACATAGCTGGCGAAACCATCGGTGGAGCCCTGTTTCCATGTCAGGGCGATATGATGCCAGTCGCCATCGACCGCACCCTCGCCAATAGCGACGCCGTCCGTGACACCGTCATGGGAAAGGATGTGGGTGTTGTTCCAGCCCGCAACCACCCAGCCCCCACTCTGCTGGCGCACCGCTGATTGGAGGGAGCTTCCCTTGAACCAGTATTGGATGGTGAGTTCAGGGCCAGACAGATCAGTAATCGGGGTTTCCACAAAGTCGCCATCGCCATCGAGCACGAGCGCTTTGTCGTCGGCGCGCCCGATGGGGCCATCAAAGGTCACGGTTCCCGCGATAGGGAATCCGGAGACTTGCTCCGAAAGCAGGGCTCCGGCCACCACGCTGCCCAAGGCATTGCTTACCTCAGCGGTGTAGACGCCGAAGTTGTCGGCAGTCACGTCGGATAACGTCAGTGTCGCACTGTTGGCCCCACTGATAGAGCCACCATCAACGAGCGGTTCATTGTTGAATCGCCATTCGTAGCTGAGAGGAGCGGAACCGGCAGCGACAACCGCGATCTCTGCCGCTCCTCCTAGGGGCGTCTCAATCTCGGTCGGCTCGGTGACGATGAACGGAGGCTCAGTTAGACTGATCTCGACATTGGTAACGCTGTCATCAAGATCGACCACATCGCTCGCGAAACCAGAAGGCTCAGTGCGTTGAAACTTGCCATCACCATTAGCATCGAGGAAGGCGTAGACGAGATAGCCTTGCCCTTTGGGGACACCGGTGATCTCAAAAGCACCGACACCATTTGAACGTGTTTGGAAGAGTCCAGAGCCCAAGCCACGCGGATCGGCGTCGATGATCGCGGCATCGCCGCCAAGTTCGCCATCGAAGCCTTGCTCGGTGAGATCGGTCACCGTGCCGTCATCGAAGTTCCAGAAACCAGCCAAGCCATCTTCTGCTCCGGTGAGTGTGGTGAACTGGGACTCCTGAACCTCTCCTTGTGAAAAGGCACGTCGCCAGATGGCGACCTCATCGATCAGACCGGTAGAGAATTCTCCGGCCCCGCCAAAGGCACCGAAGTAGAGCGGCGATCCATGAGCAGGAATGGGGTCACCCGAACTATCTCTGGCTGCGACTAACACACCATCGAGATAGCTTGCGAAGCCATCGGTGGTACCGCGCTTCCAGGTCATGACCACATGGTGCCATTGCCCATCTGTGGCGTCTCCAGCAGAGATGCCAGCGGTGCCGCCATCATTGGAAAGGATGTGCAAGCCATTCCAACCAGCAACGATCCAACCACCGGCCTGCTGACGAACCGCAGACTGAATGGAACTCCCCTTGAACCAATACTCCACCGTGATCTCATCTCCGCTCAAATCGATTGGGGCCTCGCCGCCAGTGATCTCGGCAAAGTCACCGTCCCCATCAACATTCAGCGCTTGGTTCCCAGTCTTGGGAATCCACGTTTGGACAATCACTTCTCCTTCCTGTACACCATCGTATGTCGCGTTTCCGGCCAGATTCGCTCCATCGACGGATGCCTTTAGGAAAGCGGGCTCACTCGTCACCGAGGCGATAGCGTTCGTGACCACCACGGAATAGCGCGCTTCATCAGCTTCCGCGAATGCCGCAATCGTGTAAGAGGCTTCGTTGGCACCAGCCATGTCCTCGTCATCTTTGCGCCATTGATAGGAAAGGGGCGCCGATCCCATCGCCTCTACTGTCACGGTCACAGAACTTCCAGGAACAATGCTCGCTCCTTGCGGCTGCGAGGTGATGGAAGGACGTCCCTGCAAGATCACATCGCTAGTCGTGTCACCAGCCACATCTGTGGTTGTCACGCCCGATGGCTCACTCGAACCGGGTGAGCCATCTCCATCAGCATCCAAGAACGCACGCACCGTATAGCCAGCACCATCGGGAAGATCATTGAATCGAAAGCTACCAGGCACGTCCAGGGTTAGTTCGTCAAAGCCAGGGCTCAGCGCGGGAACCACCGCCTCGACAATGGCGGCTTCCCCACCGAATTCTCCGTCTAGCCCATTGCCAGATAAATCGGTCGCAGTGTCATCATCGAAATTCCAGTAGCCTACGAGAGCCTCTTTGCCTGCCTTGGTGGCTCCTAACCGATGTGCCCGCACCTCCTCGGGTGTCAGCACGCGTTTACAAACAGCCACTTCATCCAATTCCCCGTTCGTGAACTCCGCAGTCCCTTGGAAGGCTCCCAAGATCAGATTATCGCCAATGTCAGGAATGGGATCGCTACCTCCATCACGACTATCAACGAGTTCCCCATCGACATAGCTACGAAAACCATCGGCCGCCCCTTGTTCCCATGTGAGAACGACGTGATGCCAGCGTCCATCGGTCACCACACCACTAATGGCAATGCCATTGGTGCTTCCATCGCTGGAGATGATGTGTTGCCCATTCCAGCCCGCCACTAAGAAACCACCGCCGTCTTGCTGGCGCACGGCTGACTGTAAGGAGGAGCCTCTGAAGAAATACTCAACGGAGAGGGCGCTCCCGGAAAGATCGACCGCACCGACGTTCACGAAATCGCCATTACCGTCCAGTTTCAGCGACTTGTTGTCCGTCTGTGGCTGCCAGGCATCGAGACGAACGGAGCCTGCCTGGGCTCCATCATAGATGACATTTCCGGAGAGCGAACCCGCCGACGCTAAGTGAAGGGGGGCGCCCAGGCACAGTCCCACCGTGAGTAGAAAGATAGGGGTCTTCATGAGGTTTTATGATTCAGATTCCCAGATTGTGTGTCATGTCACCACTTTGGGGGACGTGACACACAATCTGGAATTAGGAATTTCGAATTAGGAGTTCTTCTTTCTCAGCGTCTTGCAGATGCTGCCGGTGAGTTTGAGGAGTTCATCACGATCTTGGATGATCGAGTTGAATTGAGTGTCTGAAAGTTCTCCCGAATCATGGAGCAGACGGAGCCAGTAGTGCGACTCAAGCGCTTCCTTGTAGGCGATCGACATCTTGGACAGGAAATCGCGCTCAGACTGTCCACCAATCGCTTCCTCAACGTTCGCACCCACCGAAGTCCCAGACCGAAGCAATTGTTTGGAGAGCACGAATTCCTTCTTTTCTGACTGCAACCACTTGGCCAACTTCACCACCCGCAAAGCAAAGGCATAGCTCTTTTCCCGAACAACATTGTCTTCTTTCAAATTCGTAATTATTAATTCCTAATTCTGAAGATACTTCGCCACAGCCTCCGCCGCTGAGCGGGCATGAAGCTTCTCATAGATCCGCCGGATGTAGGTCCTCACAGTCTCGGTGCCAATACCGAGTTCCTCAGCAATCTCTTTGTACTGGTAACCACTTGCCAGACACCGGAGGACCTGCTCCTCCCGAGCCGAGAGCGCTGCGGTCGCATCCTTGGGCTGCTTATCCTTGTGAAAGGACTGAACGACTTTCCTGGCAATGTGACCACTCATTGGAGAGCCGCCTTGACTGAGTTCCTCAATAGCCTCCAAGAGCTCTTGAGGATGTGCGCGCTTGAGAAGGTAGCCGCTAGCTCCAGCGCTGAGCGCGCCGAATACGCTATCAGTATCTTCATACACGGTCAACATGAGAACCTGGGTCTTCGGCATCTTCGGTTTCAACTGGCGGACGCACTCCATCCCGTTCATGCCAGGGAGATTGATATCCATGAGAATCACGTTCGGTTCTAGGTTTGGTAACTCTTTTAGGGCCGATTCCGCATCGGGAAAACTTGCCACGAACTGGAGCTCCTTCTGGCGCTCTATCATACGCACCATGGTTTCGCGGAGCCGTGCGTCATCCTCTACGATAGCGATACTGATAGGCATGGGTTAGGAGGTTAGCGGAAGCTCGAATTCTACGCGTGTGCCCTGAGAGGCGTTGCTTTCGATGCGAAACTGACCTTGTACGGATAGCATACGATCGCGCATGTTGGGCAACCCACAACCATAGCTTTCTCGCTGGGCGGAGTCATCGAACCCGTGACCATCATCCTGAATCACTAAAGTTAGAGACCCATCGCTCACCGTCATTCGGATCACACACTCCGAGGCCGAAGCATGCTTGACGAGATTGTTGAGCCCCTCTTTGAAGGCCATGAGAAAATGATGGCGAACATCTGGAGAGACAGCACAATCTGGCAGCGAGGGCGGGAAATCGAGCCGGAGCCGGATCTTTGCCGTCTCAAGGTATTCCTGAGAATAGCGGAGAAGGTAGCTGGAAAGAGCTTCTAGTGAGTCATTCTTTGGGTCCACTGCCCAAACAATCTCATCCAAGCGCCCGACGAGTTCACGTGCTGTCGAGGAGATTTCTTCTGTGAGCGCTTGCGCTTCTTGGGGGTTTTCCAATTCGTCTGCAGTCATGGCACCTAACAGTCCCACGCGTGTTAAGCCAGCTCCAAGATCATCGTGGATGTCTTGGGCGATGCGAGCCCGTTCGCGTTCCAGGGCAGTTTCTCGCTCGAGCCGGGCGATGCGGCGCTGCTGGCGACGACGTTCTTTGATTCTCAGCCCCACCGTGACACCGCTACCCAACAAGAGTGAAAGAACGCTCACGAACCATACGCGTTGCCACAGTGGTGGAGAAAGGATCGCCGTATTCTTGACAAAGAGTCGTTGAATCTGTTCGTTTGTAAGACTCCCTACCCAGATTGCGAACTCGTCGATCTCGCCTTGAAACGAATCGCCAAAGAAATCGGGTGCCCCTCCGACACTTGCCTTGGGCAAGGCATCTGCCAGGGTAGTCACGGGCTGCATAACAGCAATTTCTTTCGCGTCAACGGATAGGGCAAGACGCTGAGCGTTCGAATCGAACATCACGGTGTACATGTGCCAGTTTCCGTCTGCCGGAAAACGCGTTTCATAATCCAAGTCGCGTCGCTGTCGGGTACCGTCGCCTTCCCAGAAATAGATGGAGTCGTTGAAACAGATGATAAAGCGTTTGTCATCGAAGATCTCCGCGCGCCCTCCGAATCCCCCAAGGATGGCCCCATCCGGAAGTGGTTCAGTCAGCCGTGCCCACAGATTGATTGTCCACGACTCTCCTTTGGCCGTTGGAATGTTCGTTACCGAGTGACAGACGATCGATTCACCACTCTCCAATCGGATAGCCGCGCCGAAGCGCCCGTCCACAAATCTGGGGTTGCCGTCTTCTGAAAAC
>JAACDM010000219.1 GCA_009936795.1 Verrucomicrobiaceae bacterium
ACAAACATCGGTCCCAGTTCGATCTCATAAACAATTATTGATTGCGGCCATAGCCGCGCCCACAACGACGCCCTTAAATGGGAATAGGGGTCTCTAGTCAGAGGTATGCTGGTCAAGTCTGCGCTTGTCCAGTCACCGTGAAACGAGTAGTTTGGTTCCATGTTCACAGTCCTAGGCCAGCGCACTCGTCATCGCTGTGATGGGGGCTCACGCCGGAGTTTCCTCAAGGCGGGCTCCCTCGGGCTTGCTGGCTTGACCCTGGCCGATGTTCTTAGAGCGGAGCAAGTGTCAGGTGGCGGAGCCTCGCAGAAAGCGGTTATCAATATTCATTTGGACGGTGGGCCTCCGCAAATGGATCTCATCGATCCCAAGCCTGAGGCGCCATCGGAATATCGTAGCCCGTTCTCGTCCATTCCGACCGCGATTCCGGGTTTCAATGTGACGGAGTTGCTCCCAAAGGTAGCCTCCATTGCGAACGAGTTGGTGTTTCTTCGATCATTAGTCGGCGCTGCTGCCAAACATGATGCCTTTCAATGTCAGTCAGGTTTTAATGAGAAGAGTCTTGCGGCCGTGGGCGGGCGCCCGGCCTTGGGATGCGTCGTGAATCACTTGTTAGGCTCAGCGCAGGACCGCGCGCCGACATTTGTCGATCTTATGCAGGGACGGCCACTTGCACGCAACAGTGCCAGACCAGGATTCCTTGGTCCGGCGTTTGGGTCGTTTCGGCCTGACATTTCTCATCTTTTTGAGCGAGAATTGGAAGCGGGAATGAAAGTGGAGTTGGCCAGGCTGGGGGCAGGGCACACGACGAAGTTGTCTCTCATGCGGGAGCTTTCGGTTGGGCGTCTTGACGACCGGCTCTCACTCTTGGGTGGGCTGGATCGCACACGGCGAGCGATTGATCACAATGGCCACATGGATGCCTTAGATACGTTTACTCAACAGGCCTACCGGATCTTAACATCCGGCGAGTTTGCTGCCGCGATGGATTTGGAGAAAGAGGATCCCAAAATGCTTGATCGTTACACGGCACCTGTCAGTTCCAGTAATCCGGGGACCAAGTTTTATACCAGTGAAGGCCCGCAAGCAGGGCGGAAGCTCTTGCTAGCACGCCGACTCATCGAGGCTGGGGTGCGTTGTGTCAGTGTTTCCATTAGCGACTTCGATACGCACTCGAACAACAACTCGCGCATGCGTCAGTTGGGTCCGATCGTCGATCACGCTTTGCATGCTCTAATCACGGATCTGCGCGATCGAGGCATGCTCGACAGCGTCACGGTCCTTGCCTGGGGAGAATTCGGCAGGACACCCAAGATCAATCCTGAAGGCGGGCGCGATCACTGGCCTCGTGTCGCCATGGGTATCATGGCCGGTGGCGGTATGCCTGGCGGTGTTGTCCTCGGAGCGACGGATCGCTACGCAGGCGAAGCCACCGAACGTCCGATTCATTACCAAGATGTCATTGCGACGCTCTACCATCAGTTAGGCATTGATTCCGCGACTACGTTAACGGATCCCACGGGACGCCCGCAGTTCCTTGTCGATCAGGGAACGCCGATCGCCGAGCTCGTTTAGCCGGCATATGTTTTACGCCTTCACCGGTCCACGTGACCCCGTGAATGCGAGGAAGCCTAGCAGAATAATGATCGCGCCAAGGAACCACAACGGCACTTTGCCTTCTGGTGCGAGGGTCAACTCTAGACGAAGGGGCTTGCTGCTGTCGACTTGCACGCTGCGATGGAAGGTGAGGAGTTCTCCGCGAGCTGGCAGGGAGACTTCAAGCCCTCTTACACCAAGATCGGCGGCCTGTTGGTGGCTGACGAGTCGCCCGGCCATGCGTTTGAGCGCGCTGTTCTCTTCAGCGGTGTTTCCTAGCAAGAAGTCATCCACTTTGTTCGGGTCGTAGTTTAGTTGACCCTGTAGAACCTCGTTGGACTGAGCAGCTTGCTCCAGTTCCGCTTGTTCGAAGGCGGAAGCCTCTCCAAGGAGCGACGCGACGAGGCGCGCTTCGAGTTCGGGCTCGAGCCAAGCTTGGACGTGTGGATCTTTGGGT
>JAACDM010000220.1 GCA_009936795.1 Verrucomicrobiaceae bacterium
CGCCCGGCTTATGACCGCTACGGTCACGCTGCTTTTGAAGCAGGCGGCATGAGTGGCGGCGCACGGGGCGGGGGTGGCGGATTCCACGACCCATTCGATATCTTCCGCGAAGTCTTCGGTGGCGCTGGAGGCGGCGGCGCTGGGGGTGCTGGGGGCATCTTTGAAGAATTCTTCGGTGGCGGCGCTCGTAGCAGTGATGCTAGTGGCCGACAACGCGGCTCCGATCTTCGTTATGATCTGCAGATCAGTTTAGAAGAGGCTGCAAGCGGTGCCGAGAAAGCACTGGAATTAGAAAAACTCTCTGGCTGTGGCACCTGCAAAGGCTCAGGCGTCGGTGCCGGAGGTAAGATGGTTAGTTGCCGCACGTGCGGTGGTGCTGGCCAAGTCATTTCGTCGAGAGGCTTCTTCCAGGTTCAACAGACCTGCCCTGATTGTCGTGGCGCAGGTCAGTCTATTTCTGATCCGTGTAAGAAGTGCCAAGGCGAAGGCCGTGCCAAAGAAACCTCAAGGATCAAACTGCGTATCCCTGCCGGAATCAATGAGGGCTCACGCCTGCGCTCGACCGGCAACGGAGATGCTGGCATGCGCGGTGGACCAGCGGGCGATCTCTATGTGGTCATCCACATCAAAGAGCATCCGATCTTCGAGCGCGCTGATGAAGACCTTCATTGCGAAGTCCCGATCTCCTTTGGAAAAGCTACCCTCGGTGGTGAGCTAGAAGTGCCCACACTAGAAGGCAAAGCCATCGTGAAGATCCCTGCTGGAACGCAGAGTGGCACCACATTTAGAATGCGCGGGAAAGGCATCCAAGATCTTAGCACGGGCCGCAAAGGCGACCTCCATGTCTCGGTTCAGGTGGAGGTCCCTACCAAGTTGAACTCTGAGCAGAGAGATCAATTGAAGGAGTTTACCGAATCTTGCGGTGATCAAAATTCACCGATGCACGAATCCTTCTTCGAGAAGGCCAAGAAGTTCTTTAGTTAGACCTCATGTCTCTTAGTCGATTCTACATCTCACCCGAAGAGTGGAACCCTTACTCGCTCGTGCTAACCGGCGACGAAGCTTACCATTGTCGCGAAGTCATGCGCCATCAAGAGGGAGACAAGTTGCTCGCCTTCAACGGCCAAGGCTCCGAGGCCATGGCCTCTGTAAAGTCAATCAGCAAAGAGAATGTCGTCTTGGAAACCCAGAATGTGACCAAGGCCGAAAAGCTCCCCGCTTCTCTAACGCTTGCTCAAGCTGTGCTCAAAGGCAAGAACATGGACCTCGTCTTGCAGAAAGCGACTGAACTCGGGGTCTCCCGTGTGGTCCCATTATTATCCGAGCGCACCGTGGTGAAACTGGACGCCGCTGACAAAGTCAAGAAACAGGCCAAGTGGCAGCGCGTCCTTATCGAAGCCTGCAAACAAAGCGGTCAAAACTGGCTACCTCAGATTGAGGAGCCGCAGCCTGTAGACTCCTACTTTGGTCAGATTCCAAACGAAGAACTCCTCCTCTTGGCTTCTCTCCATCCAGACGCGCGCCCTCTTCCTGACATTCTTCGAGAGTACCGAGAAATTCGGGAACAACGCCCAACCAGCGCCCTCGTCATGGTCGGCCCAGAAGGCGATTTCACACCTGCTGAAATGGCCACCGCTCAGCGCCAGGGATGCCTCCCCTGGACTCTCGGCCCCATTGTGCTGCGTTCTGAAACCGCCGCGCTCTATACCCTCAGTGTCCTCGGCTACGAACTCAGCCAGGCGATGGTTTAAGACTTACCGGTAGCTCGGGCGCTCAATTGCATTGACACACGATCCATGCCCGGACGACGGTCGAGGCCATTAGGAACTTTCTCCTTTTCCCTATGAACACTTCACTAGCGGTCTTCTTTTCGTTTCTTGGCTTCCTCGCCACTACTCCAGCGGCAGTGGTCCTCAGTGAATTCCTGCCCAACCCACCTGGCACAGATCCTACCACTCAGACCATTGAGTTGAGTGGGAACCCGAACGAGGCTTACTCTGGCTTTCTTAGCACGATTGAAATGGATACTGGGTCAATCGGAACCATTGATCGTCAGACCATGATTTCGGGAACCCTTAACGCAGGTGGATTCGCCACTGAAGACATCCCTGATCTTGAAAATCCAAGCTTTACACTTCTCTTTCACTCAGCAGACGGCGGAGGATCCAATACCGATCTAGATCCCGGTGATGACGGGACGTTAGATTCCATTGTCTCACTTGGCATCATCTTTGATGCCATCAGTGTTCCCGATACCGGTGCTGATGTGAGCACCTACGGCGTTCAGCTCGGGGGACAGGATTTCGCTTTCGGTGCGAGCGCAACCGGAGTCGCCTTTCGTGATGGCAACACGGGAGCCTGGCTTTCTTCTAATGAGAGCGGCTCCGGCGTGAGAGCGATCAATGGTGATGATGCTGGTTTCGTAGGCGACTTCACAGCCCCCACCTTTGGTTCGGAAAATCCCACCATTCCCGAGCCGTCCGCCAGCGCCCTTGGATTGCTTGGTGTTCTCATCGCTTTCGGACGACGCCGCTAGCACGGTGCCAGATTTCATCGACTCGGCCCAACTAGAGCCTATGATGCTAGGGACATGCGCTGTTTCCTCGCTGCACTCTTTGTAACGTCCGTCCTGTGCGATGGAGCGAACTACGATCATGTGACGGCGATCGGCCGTCTAAGCATTGAGGACGCTCAAGCTGGCGCCAAGTTGTACCGGCAACACTGCGCCTCTTGTCACGGTGTGGACGGTAAGCTCGCCTTGAATCCTTTAGCGCGCCGATTCGCTGTGGATCCTCTCAAATTCGGGGGTGATCCCTACAGTCTTTGGAAGACGATTAGCTACGGCAATGGACTCATGTTCCGATGGGACGGCGTGCTCTCCAAGAAAGAGCGCTACCAGATCGTCCACCATTTGCGAGAAGATATCCTAAAGGTATCTAACAAGAGTCAATACGACGAGCCGGGCGAGACCTACTTTGCCTCCCTAAATGTGAGAGCAGCTGAGGACGCTAAAATCCAAGCAGCCAATGCGCAGGCGGTGGAGATTGCCCCCGGAATGATCGATGGGAGCGGCGGCACGCGCATGCAGTACGGTCCCTTTCTACAGCACGCTGTCATTTACGGACCGATCAACGACAAGAACGCTCCGGTTCTTGAAAACACGACGGAGAAAGCACTGATCGTCTCCCTCGGAAACTTGAATATCTGTTATGATCTGACTCGGCTTGCAATCAGCGGTGTTTGGTCCGGCGAACTCGCGGACACACATGACACCCACCATACGAGTTACAAGGGTAGCCGCCCGCTCAGACCCGGCGGAGAAGTCCACTATCAGAATGTTGATGGTTCAGGCTGGATCGGCGATAATCCAAGCTTCAAGGGTCTTCACCTCCACAATCAACGGGTCGTGCTCCACTATAGTATTGGCTCACGGACGGTGATGGAAACACTCTACCACGAACCTGGTTCGTTAACTTTCGCACGCCAGCTGGAGATCGGTCCAGGAGCTAAGTCGATTGCGTTCTCGGTCTCGGGTGGAGTGCCCAAACTTACCAGTAAGGTTGACGGATTTGATTTGGACTATCGTAGTGCACCGGACTGGTTGTCCGTACCAGCTTCAGAAACCACCCAGCAAGTCACGGTTTGGCTTTCGAGCGAATCTGAGCTCCCGGTCGACGAAGCATTACCCTTCCCTGACTTCGAAGCCATCACGAAAGGAAGCCCGCGCCGTTGGCCACAGACGGTTCAGACCGAGATCACGCGGGGTGTAAACATGGAGGGCTACGCTCTCGATGAAATGATCGCACCCCTAGCAAATCCTTACGGCAGCTGGATGCGCCTGACCGCTCTGGATTTCTTTGATGATGGGCGTATCGCCGTCTCCACCTTGAGTGGTGATGTCTGGATCGTCAGCCCAGCTAAGGAAGATCTTCTCACACTCACCTGGTCTCGATTCGCTGCTGGCCTGTATGAACCGTTGGGGTTGAGGATCGTAGATGGGAAGATCTATGTGAGAGGCCGTGACCGAATCACGCGCCTTCACGACGTGAACAACAATGGCGAAGCCGACTACTACGAAAGCTTCTATGAAGACCGCAATGAAATCGGAGGAGGCTACCACGCCTTCAAGTATGACCTCCAAACCGACAGTGCAGGCTATTTCTACTATTCCCAATCCGGCTACAAATCACCACTCATGGGTGCTGTCGTTCGCGTTGCTGCTGACGGCTCTCACGCCCAGGCCATAGCTTCGGACTTTCGCAATCCCAATGGCATGGGTGCCGGTGGACCAAACAACTGGGTCACCGTTGCTGACAACCCCAGTGGGCAAGCTGTTTACAACGGCTTCAGCCTGGTCAAAGAGGGAGCCATCTACGGGTACGAGCACGAACGCAGCACACCTATGCTTGTCGTCTTGCCCGCCCGGGTAGATAGTTCCAGTGGTGGGCAGTGTTGGTCAGACCCGAAGCGCTGGGGGCCATTGAGTGGATCTATCATTCACACCTCTTACAGCCGTTCCAGAGCCTTCTACTGTCGCACGCAGGATGTAGGCGACTATCCCAATGGGTTTGCCATGCGCCTACCCTTTGATTTCAAAGCGGGCGCCATGCGTCCCCGAGTCAGTCCCATCGACGGTCAAACCTACATTGTCTGCAAGAAGGGCTGGGACAGCATCGCTCGTGTCGACGGCGTGATTTATCGAATCCGCGCCACCGGAGATCCGTCGCACCTCATTCAAGACGTAGCTGCTACCGCCGACGGTCTTCAGTTGAGCTTTCCGTGTGCTCTGGACGCCACATCCCTTGATCCAAACAGCTTCTCGATCATCCGAGAGCCTGACAAACCAGCGAAAGGCAAAGAGACTCAAATGGTCAGGCCAATCAACGCCCGACTAATCGATGCGCGGACGCTCCATGTAGGGATTCCAAACCTTGAACAAGAAACCGTCGCCCACCGAACCTCACAGAATGCCCAGGGCGAACCCGAGGTAAAGATCAACCCTGCCATTTCAATCACCGTCCATCTTAAGGCTGGCGATGGAACCCTGATTAATCAAACGGTTCATGCAACGATCAACTCGCTGCCTAAACGCTAGATTGAAGTTACTTCTTCTTGCCTTTCTGGGCGAACACCTTGGGTTCTTGGGCATCGAGAGACACTTTCCAGACCGTTCCTTCTTTCTTTAGCGTGACGAAGAGAAGCTCAGAAAAGCCTCGCTCTTGAGCAGAGAATTGCTTGCGGAGAGCAGCATGGACCATGTCGTCGCCTTCAGTCGCCGTGCCAAGACAAACGATCTTGAGGGTCCTCTGGAGTTCGGCGATGTGCTTCTCAGGATCCATCAGGCGTTTGGTAGTTGCTTTACCACGAGAGATGTAGATGGCCCGTGGCGTCATGTCATCGAGGTCAGAAATCTCCGTAAGGCCTAACAGGCGCAACAACTGTTGTTCTTCAGCGAGTCCAGGAGCTGCCCGCAAATAGCGTTTCTGAAACCCTTTCATGCTCTTGAGGCTCTCAGTATCTACGAGCAAGGATGCGCTTTCCCAGTCGTGCAGGCTCACCGCATTTTGGTAGTTGAGGGCGACTTGATGAGCTCCGTGAGGTTTGGTTTTGACCTTTGGCAACGGAGCTAGGTTTGCAGCAGGAACCATCTTCGGCTCCTGAGCGTCCAGCGAGATCTTCCAACTCTTGCCTTCTTTCACCAGAGAGACAAAGGCGAGTTCTGAGAAGGCGCGCTCAGCGGCCATAAACTCTTTGCGAATCATCGTGTGAACGTTGTTGGGACCATCAGAAACGGTGCCGAGAGTCTTCACGACCACACTCTGCTTCATTTCCCCAATGTGTTTCTTGGGTTCCTTGAGCTGCTTTGTCTTGGCCTGGCCACGACGCACGTAGACTTCTTTCGGAGAGAGAGCGTCGATGTCAGAGATTCGTTTGAGTCCAAGGATAGCAAGAAGGGCCTCTTCCTCCGGTAGAGTTGGTGCATTCATAAGATACCGTTTCTGGAATACCTTGAGGTTCGCCAAGCTCTTGGTTTCCACCATATCTGCCGCTTCCGCCCATTCGTGGGTCTGGATTGCACGCATGTAGGCTTCAGCAACTTTCTGCGCCGGGTGAGCCTTGGACTGCGCAGCCACATCGTGAACAACCAAGCTGATGGAGGCGAGAACAAGCAAGAGAGAGGAGCGGAGGTTGGTCATGACGCCGCAATTATGGCCGGTCTTCGGCCCTTGGCAACCTACTCTAATTTGGCTGCCCACGCGTGGCCTTTAGGCAGTTCCTGAATCGACAGGTCTAAGAGTTATTCGATAAGAACTTCTCAGTGATGACACATTGGCAATGGGCTCAAACGGCTACCAACGGAATTCTTGGAACTGCCGGCTATATATTTGTGGGAGGCTACTTGAGCGTTCTCGTGCTGCTTGGATGGCTCGGGCATCGTGCAAAGAAGGATGATTCTCTAGCAGATTTCTATCTCGGTGGGCGAGGGCTAGGGCTCATGGTCTTGTTGCTCACACTGTATGCGACTCAGTATAGCGGGAATACGATGCTAGGTTTCGTAGGGAAATCCTACCGGCAAGGCTACCAGTTTCTCTCCGCAGTCGCGTTCATGATGGCGATCGTCGGCTTCTACTTAATCTACGCGCCTCGTCTACATAGGCTGGCTCACAAGCGGCACTACGTGACCATGGGTGATTATCTGCAGGATCGCTTTCGCTACCAACCGTTAACCATTCTAGCCAGTACTCTTGGCGTTCTCGCTCTGGGCAATTACATCTTAACTAATCTCAAAGCGTTAGGACTACTCACGGAGACGATCACAGGCATTTCAGGGAGTTATGCCCCAGGCGTGATTCTGTTGGCCGTGATCATGCTTGTATATGAACTATTAGGTGGATTGCGTTCAGTTGCGTGGACAGATGTGTTGCAGGGGGTTCTCTTGCTCTTTGGGATCTCGATTATCTTCATCGTGGCAAACGTTGTCTTTGGAGGCTTAGGCTCAGCAGCAGAAGCGATCCGGGAGACCAGGCCGGAATTGATGGCTGTGCCTACTTGGAAAGAGAAAGTCGATTGGTTGTGCACGGTTCTGTTAGTAGGTCTCGGCATTTCCATGTACCCTCATGCTATCCAACGCATCTACGCGGCGAAGAGCGCGCGTACCTTGCAGCGATCCTTGCAGATCATGGTCTTCTTTCCATTGGTCACAACCTTCCTCATGTTGATGCTAGGCTTATTGGGCATCGCTCAATTTCCTGGTCTCTCAGATGCCGAGTCCGACGGAGTGACCCTGCGGTGGCTCGCGATGATTGTTGAGGAAGTTCCTGTAATGCGTTGGATCGTCCTGATTTGTATAGCGGCGATATTAGCAGCAACCATGTCGACAGTGGACTCCGCCTTGCTCGCTATCTCTTCAGTCGTGGCCAAGGACATCTATCCAGCCATCTCGCCAGGGACGACCATTGAACGGCTCAACACGATCGGCAAGGTGGCCTCTTTCGTCATCATGGCTGGGGCTGTCACGCTGGCGATGAGCCTGAAGACAAGCAACATCTGGGACTTGATCAAGCTGAAGCTGGAGTTCCTATGCCCAATCGCCCCAGCCTTTCTCCTCGGAATACATTGCAGACGCCTCCGGTCGGGCCCCGTTTTCGCAGGAATGATTGTCGGAACTCTGATCGCCATTGGCTTCCGAAACACTTCGTGGACGCTGTTTGAATGGCTGCCACCTGGAATCTTGGGCCTTGGTGCCAATGTAGCAATCGCTCTCGTTGGTTCACTTGTCCTTTATAATAAGGATGTTGAGTGACAGATCAGCCTAAAATACCCTACTGATTTCATTCGGCTTTCATAATTATAAATTAAGCTTGATTAAACAATTTAGAGAAGCAATCTTGAGAAGGTAATTAAGCTCTATTAAATTTCAGCTTTTCATTATCATTAGAGGACGGTAACAGATAGCTAGGCATGTCACGCAACTCTTTCATTTCTCCAGTGCCTTCCGAAGCCGCTGATGGGTTGTCCGCCCATGGTGGGCCTACCATCGCGTCTTTGCCTGGATTAGGCTTCTCAATCTGGACAAGCGCCACCGAAAGCAACGCAGCACCGCAGAAGGAATCAGGCTCCCTTGATGTCGGTCGCGGCTTCTCATTGCCCGATTCGAAACAACCCCGCCAGGCCCGCGCACACATCTTACGTGGTTTTAGTAAAAATCAGATCACTCGCATTGTAAAACCCACCGTGACAAGGCCCGATAGTGAGATCTCCGTTGTGATCCCAGCTCAGCCTGAGCTTCGCGTGATCGACTCCACACCAGGTAAGACCAAGACCACAGCCGTGGGGCCTCTCCCAATTGAGGTTCCCGAAAAGTCAGAAATTCCTATCGAGCCGGCTGCTGCTGATTCAGCGCCAGAGCAGCACTCGCAATCATCAACAGCCAAGCATGCCACCGAGTCTGTGCCCGCACAGCCTCAAGAACGCACCATCGATCCTCCTCAGCCAATGACATCTCCATCGTCTGTTCATTTGCCAGGAAACGGGTTCTCAGTATGGACCGAGCAGTCCCCTGCTTATCAGTCCATCCGCCTCGTTTCAGATTCGCCCAGCGACGCCGACCACGGCGGTTCGTCCATCGGTTCCTCAGGATCTGGTGGCTCTGACAATGGCCCTAGCAGTAATTTTAAAAGCCACCCAGAACCATCGGGACGAAGCGGCGGCGGCGGCTTTCTCAAGTGGGCAGCTCTCTTCCTATTACTCTGTGCGCTTGGTGCCTTCCTCAGCAGCGAAAGCGGAAGAAAGAAGGTCATCGCAGAACGTGACGTCCTTCAGGTGGAGAAAGAAGACCTAACCAAAGAGAAGCAAACCTTCCATGACAACTGGGTCGGCGAGCAGGCAGTAACCGCCAAATTGACCGACGAAGTAAGCGGCCTAGAGACGTCACTTGCACAGGCGAAAACGAACATCACAACGCTGACCGCCGAGAAGACTGGTTTGAGTAAGACGATCAAGCAGCTCCAAGGCACCCTCGCCATGACGATTGACGAGGCCAAGAACACCGAGATGACCTTGCGCAAAGCGATCAAAGGCCTCGAGACCAAGAACGAGCAGCTCACGAGCAACCTGCAGCAAGAGCGTCAGAAATTAGACAGTCTCGACACCCGCCTCTCTGAAGTGATGTCCGAGTTGAGTGCTGCAAAAGCGTCCAACAAGAAGCTTGTCGAAGAGAAGGCTAATCTGGAAGACAAGGTCGCCCAGCTTCAGTCCATGCTCGACAAAACAGTCAAGGATGCCGAAACCAGCGAAGCTGAACTGCGTAGCGAACTCGCTGAACTGAAGAAGGCTAACGAGGAACTTAACGCTACCCTAGCTTCTCAAAAGGATGCCCTTGCAGAATCTGAAGAAAAGCTCAAAGCTAGTGAGAAAGCCCTCGCAGAAGACGAGGATAATACTCAGAGCCAGGTCAACGATCTTTCTGAAAAGCTCAACAATGCCGTGGCCGCTCGTGATGCCCTGAATGAGGAGAAACAAGCCCTCGCTGCATCAGTCGCCCAGATGACAGAGCAACTTGAGGCCAAAGCAATCACGAGTCCGACAACGATTGCCCTAAAGGAGCGCATTACGGAGTTAGAAGCTGACAAATCCAAGTCTTCCAAACAGGTTCAAGATCTCGCAGCCACGCGGGACAACTTGTTGGAACGAAACGCGGAGTTGCAAGCGTCCGTAGAGACACTCAACGCCAGTCTTTCCAAACTTGCGGAGTCTGAGGAAACTCAGGAGGGCACCCTGACGAAACGCATCAACGAACTCACGAAGACAAACGAGAACCTCCAGCAATCTCTGAAGAAGCAACGCCACGAGTTTGACACGCTACTGCGTTCCGCAAGTCAGGCGAAGCCCGTGAGTGAGCCTAGCGCTTCCACTTTTAAAGGGGCTGTAAACGACCTCAAGGACGCTCTTGGACAGTCCCTACAACGCGAGACAACATCCAAGGAGCAACTGTCCGGCCTACTCGTCGATCACACGAATCAAATCCTAGAGCTCAACACCCAAGTGGCTAAGACTAAAAACGAACTCGACTCTACCAAGGGCCTGCTCACCGAGCTTGATCCCCTCCGTAGCGAGGTGCACTCGCTACGCGCCCAGGGCGAGCACTTGGAGAACGAACTTGCTCAGCGAGCGATCCACATTTCCACCTTAAACAACGACACCGCATCTTGGCAGCAGGAAACCGAGAAGCTTCGTAAGCTTCTCCAAACCGAGCAACTTGCTCAAAACAAACTCCGTGAGTTTGCCAACGATCTCCAGCTTCGAATCACGGATCTAGAGACTCCTGGTCAAGCCATCGCAACGAAATAGAGACCTCTTTCCTTCTCTCACTGGGGATCACTGGCTGATCCTCCAGTATTCCTCAACAACGGACTCTCTTATA
>JAACDM010000221.1 GCA_009936795.1 Verrucomicrobiaceae bacterium
ATAACCTCTCGACGTGGTCGATCGATGGCCTGCCGATTCTTTCAGGAACAGGGAAACCTCTCAGCCATGACATCATCGAAGGTATTTACGATTACTATCGCCTCTTGATTCGCAAAAACTAGTTTATGAGGCAACGATTCTAACGTCCACTCGCCTACTCATTGCAAACATTGCATTCTGGCCGAGGGCAGCGGCAAGCGTGGCACTCACTTGCCTTGAGTTGAGATCAGTCGGCATTAGGAGATTGCCTCAAGCGGAGATCCAGATCGCCATCCGAATGCACTCTCGGTGCCTTGCCAGAACAAGCAAGAAAGAGCACACTTGAGACCATGGGATCCTCTACCGAGAACTATGAGCCTTTCCGAACCACTCACTGGAGCCTCGTAATCGACGCAGGTAACGTAAAGAGCTCGCATTCTGACCAGGCTCTCGAAGCGCTGTGTCACCTTTATTGGAAACCACTCTACACATTTCTGCGCCGCCAAGGACATCAACCGCAGGACAGCCAAGATCTCGTCCAAGGACTCTTTCATCATCTCATTCAGAAACGAGAGTTCTTCAATCGCGCGGATAAGAACCGCGGGAGGTTTCGTAATTTCCTCCTCGGAGCACTAAAAAACTTCCTCTCGAACAACAAGGCCAAGGAGAAAGCAATCAAGCGAGGAGGACGAACGCCCCAGATTGAACTCGATATCCACCTGATTGAGGACAGCTTGGTTGACGTCGGCATGGACGATCCCACCGAGGAGTTCGACCGACGCTGGGCAATGACCGTCCTAGAGGAAGCCCTGAAACGGTTACGAAACAAGGCCGAGGCCCGCGGCCAACTGGACGAACACGAGCAAGTCTTCGGTTACATTTCTGGGAAAGGAGGAACCACAGATCTAAACGTCCTCGCCAAACGGCTAGGCGTGACCGAAGACGCCTTTAAAATGAAAGCCTCACGCATGCGCAAGGCTCTCAGTCTAGGCCTACATGGAGTCGTCTCTGAAACGGTCGAGAGACGCGACGACGTTCCAGAAGAACTCGCCTACCTCAAAGGCCTCATGAAGAAAGTGTTTTAGATTTCCTGTTACCCTCGTCCAAGTTTTCCTGAGTAAAGGGCAAAGAAACAATCGATATGATAAATTCATGCCCCAAATGCAAAAACGAAATTCCGACCGGTGCGCCCGAGTCGGTGTGCCCCAAATGCTTACTGGAGAATGATCCCGTTGAGGAGGTCCCCTTTCCCAAGGAGAGCCTAGGACAAATCGGAAACTTCACCTTGGTTGAGGAGATCGCCCGCGGAGGCATGGGCGTGGTCTATAAGGCCTACCAAGAAGATCTGAATCGAACCGTGGCCATCAAGATGATACATGGCGGCCGGTTCGCTGACGATCGTGAACTGAAACGCTTTCAGGCCGAAGCTGAGGCCGCGGCCAATCTGCGCCACCCTGGTATCGTTGCCATTCATCAGGTCGGTGCAGAAGACGGAAACCATTTCTTTGCCATGGACTTCGTGGCAGGAGGTGACCTTGAGTCCTGGCAGAAAGGTCAGCCCATGGAAGACATGCAGGCTGCCCATCTCATCAAGGAGATCACCATTGCCGTAGCCTACGCTCACAGTGAAGGAATCATTCACCGCGATCTCAAACCGCAGAACATCCTCATGGATGCGGACGGCAATCCCCATGTCAGCGACTTCGGAATTGCCAAACGCTTGGATTGCGACAGCCAATTGACGATCACGGGTGTGATCATGGGGAGCCCTTCTTACATGTCGCCCGAGCAGGCATCGGGAGCAACGGCAGATACTCGAGAGGCCTCTGACATTTATTCTCTTGGAGCGATCCTCTATGCGTTACTCACGGGCCGACCACCGTTTCAGGCCGCAACTCCAATGAAAACTCTTGAGCAGGTGAGTTCCCGCGAACCAGTCCCCCCCAGAGCGCTCAACCCATCCATCTCCGAAGACCTCAATACGATTTGTCTCAAGTGCCTCAATAAGTCTCCTCACTCTCGCTACCAATCCGCAGAAGATCTGATTGCCGAGCTAGAACGCTTCTGCTCTGGCATGCCGATTCTGGCGCGCCCAATCAGTAAAACGGAGGCCACTCGCAAATGGGTGAAACGAAACCCCCTCACCAGTGCTCTATCGGCCGCGATTGCCGCGGTCGCTCTGATCGGCTTCTTGTCCGTTTGGTGGCAGTTGGAGCAAACCAGAGACGCCCTAGCAACGGCACAGGAATTACAGCGTGCCGAAATCAGTGCCAGGGCACCTCGACACACTCCAAAACTGATCTTACCGCACGAAGAGGAGGCGCTATCCGTGGCCTTCGCTCCCAATGGAACGGATCTCTTGACCGCATGCAAGGATGGCTATTGGCGAGTGTTCACCGGGGTAGACGGCGGGCTTAGCCAGAAGGTTCAGGCCCACGAAGGTTTGGTGGCCGAGGCAGTTTATAGTAGTTCTGGAAAGGAAATACTGACATTTTCTTACGACACTCAGGCTCATTTCCCTCACCTCAATCCAAACGGCGCAAGAATCTTCCGTTACACTTCCCACGATTATGGTGATCAAACAGCAAGACTTTGGGATCCCGCCAAGGGCAAAGAAATCTTAGCCATCGAGGGTTCGACGCAGATCTCCTCAGCCAAGCTCAGTCCAGACGGAAACTGGATCGCCACAGCCAATTGGGATGGCGTCGTCACGATCTACGAGAGAGCCACAGGCACCAAGCGGGGAAGCTACCAGGCTCACGAGGGAGCGATCGAGGGCTTGCACTTCAGCTCCGATTCGAAGTCCATCGTGACGTCATCGGAAGGAAACGCTTACCAGATGACGATGACCCCACACACTCGTGGCGGCTCATCCCAAACGGTCAAGGAATCTTCTCTCGCGCATGTGTTAGAAGTTCCTAGCGGAAAACTTCTGGTATCGCTACCAACGCAAGCTCGCAATGGCTTGGGTAGGCTCCCCATTCTCAGTCATCTCGGCAGTAGTCGGTCCACAGCACGATTCAGTCCAGACGGGACACGCATTGTCACCACAGGAGAAGACCCCGAAAACAATTGCCTATGGAATGCACAAAACGGCAACTTGATTGCGCGACTCAAGGGACACTCCCATAGCGCCTACATGGCAGCCTTCTCCCCAAATGGACACCGAATCGCAACCGCGGGAGCTGACAATACCACCATCATTTGGAATGGACAAACTGGAGAGCGATTGACCAAGCTACAGGGGCACGACCAGCCGGTATTGTGGACGGAGTTCAGTCCAGACTCGCGTCTATTAGTGACGGCCTCGGCGGACGGGTCCGCGCGGGTTTGGAGCGTGAGTTCTGGGATCTGCATCTCCGTCCTAAAGGGTCATACGAAGAAAGTCTACCGAGCTCACTTCAGCCCAGATGGGCTGAGAGTCGCCACCGCTTCAGAAGACGGGAACGTCTGCCTCTGGGATGCGGCGTCGATGGACTACCTTTCCAGAGTTCTCAATCACGAGGCGGTCGTCTTGGGCATTGAGTTTTCGGAGGATAGCACCCATGTCGTGACCAGAGACCGTGATGGCGAGGCAAAGGTTTGGAATCCTGAGAATGCTACCGGAGTGCGCGCGTTTACGGGTCTACCAGAAGTCAAAGACGCTGACCTGAGACAGCAGTTTACTGACGAAACGCTCTTCGCTCGTCTCTCCCCAGACAGCTCGAAACTCGTCGCCTTCACCGAGGAGTCCAAGGCGAAGGTCGACCGCAATTCCGTGCTGGGTTTCGGCGGCCTGAAGATCGATCCCCCTTATGCACCCCTTCGGATCTGGAATGTCGAGAGCGCTCAACTTGAACATGCATTCCCCAAGAAAAACAAAGGCATCGCGAGCGTGGATCTGAGCCCCGATGGAGGTGTCGTCGCCGCCGGGCAACATGAGCAACTTAAACTCACGACCGTGTTCCGATCCCTTGCGAAATCGGGGAATCACGGTAACAACGAACTTGCGGAAGGCCCTACCTCCGTGTGGCTGTGGGACACCGAAACAGGCGAAGAGATCCATGAACTTCAAGGCCACGAGGGCACCGTCCAAATGGTCGGGTTCTCAGACGATGGCAGCTACCTTGTGAGTGCTGATCGCCGCGAGACGCGACTTTGGGAAACATCTTCAGGGAACGAATTGTTTCGTTTTGAAAAAAGTTTCCATATTCAGCGCGTCGACTTTCTTCCTGGAGGCAAAGAAGTCCTCCTCGCATCGAGTGGGAGGGCCGGCATATGGAGTCTCGCAACCGGCGACATGAGAACACGCTTCTTCGTTCGCGGACCCAGCACTGACATTAGGCACAGTGCCATTTCACCGGATGGCAAACACGTCGCTTTCCTGACCGATTCCAACATTGCCTACCTCTGTAGCAGTGACAGTGGTGAAGTCGTAAGGGAACTGAGCGGCCATCAATCGATGATCAAAGCCGTTACCTTTCACCCTTCAAATGGGCAGGTTGCCACGGCGTCGGAAGACAAGACGATCAAGGTCTGGGACGCTTCGACCGGC
>JAACDM010000222.1 GCA_009936795.1 Verrucomicrobiaceae bacterium
AACATCCACTGCGAAACTTCCGCCACGAAGGCGCCATGCCCCATTGTAGTAATAATACGAACTGTTTGCAGACTTATTTTGCACCGCGATGCTATTGTCGTAAACGAACAACTCGTCGCCATCCACTGAAATAGGGTTAAGCGATGGAGCGAAAATACTGTCAGAAATTAAATTACTTCCAAAATCATCGAGAAGAACGGGAACCGGCCTGTCCACTGAGATAAAGTTATCGTTCCCCGCCGCATCTACATCAATCTGAATCACGTTCTTTGACAAAGGCACCCTACCGTCTGCACAGATCTGCGTATCATCAACACCGGCCTTGTGTCTCACAATAAAGTGAGTGCTAGGCCTCAAAACCTCTGCTCCAAAATCTGCAGTAAAAGCCTCACCCCGTTTCCGCCAAGCGCCGTTATAATAAAAGAACGATGCGCTTGTTGCCTTATTCAAGGCCATCGTCTCGTTGTCTCTAATCAAAACTTCCGTTCCATCAACCGAAATAGGATTCGTCGACTCGTAAACGACACCTGCCGGAGCCGGCTCTGCAAAAACAGTGTCCAGAGTCGCATGGGGTATCACAGAAAAAGTATCAGTACCAAGGATGCCAGATAAATCACCACCATTTCCATTCAGCTGGATCGATCCGGCACCGTTATCCAAAATCTCATAGGCATAGCCGTCATTCTCACCGGAAGTAATGCGGACATAGTGACTCCCAATAAACCCGGTCGGCGTCCATTCTGGTCCTGGGGTACCCGACACCGTAATCTCTACATCTTCACCCGCCGAAACACTATTACCGCTCAAGTCAGTCACCGTTCCTACTAACCCGGTAAACGCAGGCTTCTGGTGGAACGGCAAGGAAATTAAAGTGTCAGAGCCTCCCTTTAAAACAACCTTGTTGAATCCGATCGGAGGAGAAGCTACGGACTGAGCGAAAGCGCCCGCCATCGAAAAACCCAAGGCGGCTGGAATGAGATAGAGAAGTTTCGTTGTCTTCATGGCGAGTCTTAAAGATAAATTGTAGGACTTTTGAGATGATGGTCAAGAATTGGTTTCATTCGATGCTACGCAAAGGTGCAGCGGATCGTTTCAGGATAACACCTAAAATCGTGAAACCTTACATGATTTGGCAATGATCTTGAAAGGGATGGCGACACCCAATGGAGATTACGCTACCATCTCACTACAAAGAGTAAAGCAATTAGTTCACGGCTTCACAATTACCAGAATTAGGAGAATAATTGGAATGCGTTCCAAAACGCTGGGGCGAGAGCGACCCGAAACCGCTGTAGAAACAAAATTTAGTTAAGAAAAATTAAGTTTCTCAATGCAGGGGATAATCGTTGGTTCTGCGACGCGCAAACGTTGTTCCGTAGCTCCTATCCTCTATATCTCGGTGCCATTAAGGGCTGTTAAGAGCGAGATTGGAGAGTTCTTGCACGCCTTACTTGTCAACCACAGCACTGGTCCCAGCTGGAAGCTGAGACTACCTCCGACTTCTAATCCAGGGAAGTCAGGAGCCAGGGGGATCGGTAGGTCGACTCAGAGGCTGGTTCAGTGGAGGCGGTTTGGGGCCAGTCCCCGCATCCCCCAGTTGAGCTTGGGTACGGATGGCAGTGGCCACCACACTGGCTAGACGATCGCGATGTCCGGGCGCGGCACACAGTCGAGCCTCGCCTGCATTGCTAAGGTAGCCGAACTCCACGAGAACGCAGGGAATCTGAGGATTCCGAGTAAGACGGAGCCGGCGCCGGCGAAGACCCAAATTTCCAGACCGGGCGGGAATGACGCTTTCCAAGCCTCGCTGAATACGCGTGGCAAGACCGTGACTGTCCACACGCCAATAGTAGGTCTCCGGGCCTCGGACTTGGCTACTAGGACTACTGTTATAGTGTAAGCTAACAAGAATGGCCCCACCTTGGCGACTCGCCAGGGCCACTCTGTCGTCGAGATCAACAAAGCTGTCCCCCGTTCGAATGAAGACCGTTCTGAACTGACCTCGCAATTTATCGGCAAGGCGCTTGGCCGTATCGAGCGCGAGGTGCTTCTCATAGTCACCCGTATGACGAGAGACCGCTCCAGAGTCTCGCCCCCCATGGCCGGCATCGATGATCACCGTCTGAAACCCCTGCGGCCCTGGTCGATGGCCCCAGTGATCGAGGGCAAGACTGACGCCACCCGAACTTTCTCGGGATGAAAAGCTGGTCGTGCTGCAGCTGGCGACGAGGCACGATAAGAGAATAGGAAGGAGGTAGCGCATGACGTTGCAAAGAAGTAGAACCACAAAAGGGCACAGAATCACACGGAAAGAGGGATCGAGAAGAATATTAGTGGGCAACGATCCGCCCTCGAAAGCTCGGTTGCCAGAGACGATTGTGCCTGCGGTGTTTCTCCTGTGAGCCTACCTGAAGCCGTCACTCCCAATCCGTTCTGGGATGAGTTTCGTGGAATTGTCTGGTCGAATTCCAAAGCGAGCGATTCCGTTTGGTTTCGGGCGTCGCTACTCCGCCCACAATATGGAGTGCTCTTGCGAATCGCTCAAGAGTTTGGGATCGAGCGAGTCTTGAAGGAGTGGCGAGTTCTTGAAGCCGACTCTGAGGACACTCAAGCTCAAAGAGCTCGATCCGCAGTAGAGCGAATTCTAACAAACATCGAGATTGGATTTCAGCGCCGTGCTGTTGCCTGAAACAGAGCGGTTGGGAAAGCGGGATGCGTCGGCTATGCGCAAGAATTTCGTCTCACGATGAAGTTTTAGATAAAGGACGAAAGTTATTCTGACAGAATTACAGAATTGAGGAAAAATTGCCAAGACATAGTGTTTCTTAACTTGGGCTAGCTCCTGTCGACACTCGCGGCACCCTACTGCCTAGCACATGCCCATGTTGTATTTCTGCAAATTCTGTAATTCTGTCTAAAATCCCTTTGGTCAGCTCAGTTTCACGGGTGTTCCAGTCCGGATCGATTTGTAGATCGCTTCGATCGCGATGAGATCCTTGAGACCCTCCTCGCCCGCGACTCGAGATTCTTTGTCTTCGTTGATAGACTTGGCGAAGTCGTCCATCTCGCCGGCAAACTGGTCGCCGGACTCGAACTTGAGATCGCCCTTGCTTGTCTTGCCGGTGATCCCACCGTAGCCATACGCTGGGTCTAAGCCAAACCAGCCATTTGAACAAGAGGCCTTACAGTGGTTTACACCGCTAAAATTGTAAGTGGTATTGCAATTGGCAAGGACACCACTGGGGAATTTCATGCTCCAAACGATGGTCTCGTCGACCTCGTTAAACTTCTCAAGGTCGGTCTTGGCCTCCATTGCGGAGATAACGGCAGGCTCCTCTCCGGTAAGGTATCGGCAGGCTTGCAACGCATAGATCCCGACATCCATGAGCGCACCACCACCAGCGAGGTCCGCTTTGAGACGCCATTGGTCGGGATTACCGATCTTGAATCCAAACCCCGCTTCAATTATCTTCATGTCGCCAAAACTCTTCTCACGAGCCAAACGCATGATCTCCACGTGATGCGGCTCGAATTGGCATCGATACCCAATGGCAAGCTTTCGGTTCGCCTTCTGACAGGCCGCGATCATCGCCTCGCAATCAGCCGCACTATTTGCCATCGGCTTTTCGCACAAGACATGCTTCCCCGCCTCAGCTGCGCGAATCGTGTATTCCTTGTGCATGGAGTTCGGAAGCACGACATAGACAACATCGATGTCAGGATTATCTTTGATCGAATCGAAGTTCTCGTAGTTGTAGATACAACTCTCAGGGATCCCATACTTCTCGGCCCACACCTTCTCCTTGGCCGGTGTACCGGTAACGATGCCCGCGAGTTTACAATGCTTCGTTTTGAGCAAACCCGGAGCGATCTGGTTCGTGGACAAACTTCCGAGCCCGACAAGGGCAAAGCCGAGCTTCTTTCCGCCGCCGTGGTGATCCGCCTTCGCCGAGCGGGCAGGAAGAGCGGTGGAAACACCGGCTCCCGCAGTGATCTGAGAGAGAAACCGACGCCGATTAGGACGGGGAGTGAGATTCATGAGGAGATCCTCTCGGGTCTCCCCTCCTCTGTCAGCAGAAATCTTTCGATGCCCCCCAGCGAAGAGCCATGCTAGTAGAGTGTCCACATTGAATTGATAAATCCTTCGAGAAAAGACTTGTACTTTACCTAAATGACTTATCTTCGGTCGGATGCGTAAGATTTATCGCCTCAGACTAACTCAAGAAGAAC
>JAACDM010000223.1 GCA_009936795.1 Verrucomicrobiaceae bacterium
ACAAATCGCAAGAAGGAAAGATCTTTGGCGTCCCTAACAGCATCAAAGAACGCGAGAAACACCCCTCTTCGGCTCTAATTCGTGAATCGTGCCTGGAATACTCTTGTACTTGCCGAAAAACGGTGGTAAGTCAACCCACCAACATCCCCGCTTTCCAAGAAAGATCAGCGCTGAGATAAAAGTGCGATGGTCCGATCCCTTGCGGCCTCGATTAGAAAAGCCACACTGTTTCAAAGCGTAAGTAAGGGGCGCAACTTGGCCCGCGTAGCCGAATCAATAAGATAGTTGTCAGTCATAGGTTTGGATCTACAATCCAGAACTAATGCCACAGTAGGTTTACAGTCAAAGGTTTAGCGCTCTAAACGAATTTATGGATTAGCCCTAGGAAGATAGCGGCATCTTAGGGTGATGTTAGTATTTTGACAAGAAATCTGGCGCGAACAGATCCATGTCGACGTTCTCTTCGATCCTGAAGGTAGGATCCTATCGCACAAGCCGACCCCGCCAAGATGGCCTTTACGGCCTAAATTACTCGGTGCTTTCTTTGTGGCTTTGTGCATGGGACGAAGGCACAACGTATTTCCGCGGCACGCTGAAACCTTAGGTCTGGATTTCTTTACATGGCCTGGGTGGTAACTTTTGATAGTCGTTTATCTAAATCCAGGTTTGAGTGATCTTGAATTCCCCGGGGAACCTCGCCAGCCAACGTGATGGTCTCCATTGGACGTATTTCGTTGTTCCGGCGCAGTGTAGTCGAACTTGCTGAGCATTTCGTCCGTGAGGGGCAGAGATGGCGACTGCTCTCTTCATGTATCTCATCCCAGCCGAGCGAGACCAAAGTCGACAAGCTTGACTGAGTGAGTGTGTGAAATGAGAATTTTGGAAGGCTTCATGCCGCGGTGAACCACGCTATTCTAATGTGCTTCTTGCGATGATAGGCATGCGTCTGAGCTGATGTCGGCAGCCCTTTGGTCGTCTAAGAGCGACTTGTTCATCTCAGGCTGTTCATTAGTTGTGGAGTCCACCAACGTGAGGCGACGCTTTGGGGGAGAAACGATTTTGAGGAGTAATGGTGATGGTGGTCGCTTCTCTTTCTAAGTAGGTGGAGAGATCTAGAGAGCAAAGGTATCTCTCGATGCCTCTGCTACCTCGCGGTCTAGGCCTGTAAACACGGCTTGGAAGATTATCTCGAGATACGTCCGTTTCTATTACTTAAGACTGACGGAACCTTATCAGGGGCTCTGATAGCGATGGGGTGGAATCAGAGTCGTAGATCTGGGTGAGTGTGACCAAGCAGCCGTAGAATAATTCCTTCTGCCGGCATCGCTCGGGTAGCATACGCGAAAAAGCCGGGACGTATCCCGGCCTTTTCAAAACAACAACAAACAACAGCTCTACATCAGCCAAAGATAGAGTAGAACGAGCCCGTAGAAGATGATCCTCTGGGTGAGCTGATTTTTTCTCTCATGGCTTCTGAAAAACATTACAACAAGGTTTTATCATTTCGGATTCTCCCGGGCAAGACTTTTATGGTATTTGAGACATTTTGCCGCATTTGTAAGGTACGGAGGAGCCGTGTATAGAGAAACCAATGTCAAAGATCAGAGAGGCCAGTATCGAGCGAAACACCACCGAGACGCAGATTCGACTCTCCTTAACCATTGATGGTTCCGGAGTTAGCGAAGTGTCGACAGGGGTTCCGTTTCTGGATCACATGCTGACGCTCTTCTCTAGACACTCCCTGATGGATCTCAACGTCGCTGCTACCGGGGATGTGGAGGTGGATTATCACCACACCGTTGAAGACGTAGGAATCGTCCTGGGCCAGGCTCTCAGTAAGGCGCTTGGTGATAAGAAGGGGATTGAGCGCTACGGGGCCTGCTACCTGCCGATGGACGAGACGTTGGCTCGGGTTGTGGTTGATTTGAGCGGGCGCAGTTTTCTGGAGTTTCGAGCGGATGATCGTTCCGGAATGATCCGAGATTTTCCTTTTCAGCTTGTGGAGGAGTTCTTCCGCGGGCTGACCAACCACCTCCAAGCGAATGTGCACGCCGAGATCCTCTATGGCCGGGACGCGCACCACATGGCGGAGGCGCTTTTCAAAGGGCTTGCGAAAGCGCTGGACGTCGCCTGTCGCCGCGATCCGCGTCGAGCTGGGCAACTGCCTACGACAAAGGAGGCTTGGTAGATTTTAGCTAGTGTATTTGAAATGAACGACTTTTCTCTAAAGCGCCTGAATGATACGATTCGTGACGTGCCGGACTTTCCGAAGCCTGGCATTCTCTTCAAGGATATCACCCCAGTACTGGCTGATCCTGAGGTCTTCTCGATCGCTCTCGACGCGATGGAGGAGAAAGTGACTGGTCAGAGAATAGACAAGATCATAGGAATTGATGCGCGCGGATTTATCTTTGGTGCAGCGCTGGCTGATCGCATGAAAGCGGGGTTCATCCCGTTGCGAAAGAAGGGTAAACTTCCCTATAAAAGCCACGAGGTGTCCTATTCGCTCGAGTATGGCGAGGCGACGATCGAGATTCACGAGGACGCTGTGTCCCCGGGCGAGCGGGTTTACTTGGTCGATGACTTGTTAGCCACTGGAGGCACTGCCGCTGCAGCGATCGATCTCATCGGTCGTCTCAAGGGCGATCTGGTGGCCGTCACTTTCTTGGTCGAGCTGGCCTTTCTGAATGGACGGGAGAAAATGAAGACGCCTGCTCCGGTGCATAGCATTCTTACTTATTGATAGATTTGGGCTTGAGTCTCGGATGGGTGCTTTCGTAGGTTCTTGATTTGTGTGCTTTTAGAGAGCCTCAAAACCTCACACTCATGAACCTCTTAAAAACCAGCGGGACCTCGGTCTCCCATCTATTGTTGGCTTGCGCCTTGTTCAATGCGCCCGCCTTATTTGCCGAAATCCCCGAAATCGATATCACGGCGGAAGGACCGTGGTCGGATATCGAGAAGACAACGCTAACGGTGCCACTCGTGGCGAATGGCTCCATCTCCATCGATGGAGACGTTTCTCAGGAAGAGTATGGCAATTTTCCTGGTCAGCTTATTGATCCTGGTGATAACGGTCGCATTCACAATTTCCCCGGTGATCGGCAATGGGATGATGCGGCTGATTCGAGTTTCACCTTCTGGTTGGCCCATGATGAGACGTATTTTTACGTGGGTGTGGATGCGAAAGACGATGTCATCAATCAGGATGATCCTAACGCAGCGCTATGGAAGGATGATTCGATCGAGATTGTGGTCGATGCGCTCAATGATCGTTACGATAACAACACGGATAACTCAATGGATCCGTTCGGAGGTCATTGCTATATTAGTTACGACGGCAAGTTCTCGGCCTGGGATGAAGAGACGATGGAGACCGATACTCGCTGGTCGACGGCAGTAGAATGGACCTACGGTGAAGACGGAGAAGTGTGGTGCGTAGGTAAGGAAGTTGATGGAGGTTGGCAACTGGACATGCGCTTTGCCAAGACGCTCTTCGAAGATCCTGACGCCGGCAATAAGTTAGAGGATGGCTATGTCATGGGCTTTAACATTGGGATGGACGATGATGATAAGTTTGGGCCTGGCCTGAATGGTGACGGTAGCCGAACCCAGGACTTGGAGTTGCAGTATTTCTGGGCGAATCGCGCTCGACTAGAAGGGTGGAGTGCTGAGGAAGCTGAGAACTACACGGCCGAACAGATCGCTAACGGCGACCATGAAGCGGATTTCGATCCGATTATTAACCAGACGGGAAGGCTGGCCCACGGTGGATCGGGAGAGATCATCTTCTCAAACGAGAATCCATTTGAGTTGACGCCGGGCCCTAACATCACGGTCAGCTCGAAGAAACGGCTTGGTCAGCTCGATTCAGCCAATCCAACTTATGCCGAAGTGGTGACGGTGAGAAACACTGGGACGGAGAATGATCTCACCATTTCTGGTGTGAACGTCGTGGGTACCGACATGGCACTGTTCACGGTCGATGAATTTCCCATGACCCTCGCGCCGCAGACTTCTGGTGAGATCATGTTTACCTTCAGTCCAGAAGGTCGTACGGGTGACTTTGCCGCGACTCTTGAGATTGTTAGTGATGACGTGGATGCTGATGATCAGACAAGATTGGTCGACGTCACGGCTAGTGTGGTCAATTTAAGTGGTCCCAAGGCTCATTATGCCTTGGATGAGGCAGCCGGTGCTACGGATATGTTGGACATCACGGGATTCGGAAATGGCGGGGTTTATGTTAGCAGCCCCACGCTTGGCGTTGAGGCGCTGGCGAGTGGAACTGCGATGGAGGTGAGTGGTAGTAACTACGGACAAGCTGATGGATCGGCGCTAGGGACTCCAGATGGGTTCACGATTTCTACCTGGGTCAACGCATCCGCGAATGCCGGCTCGCAGACGATCGTGGCTAAAGGTGATGACGGAAATCCCACCTTCGCACTCTTGCTCACGGGAGATGCGCTCGATTGGTTCGTTGGAGACTCTGCGAAGTTCTCTACACCGGCTGGTGCTGTGATCGCTGGCCAGTCATATTTTGTTACGGTGACTTGGACCGCTGACAGAGCTGCCATCTATGTGGATGGGGTGGAAGCCGCGAGCCAGGATGAACCGGACGCGCTTGAATTATCGAATTCGAATCCGATCTTCATCGGTTCGTTTGCCGGCGTTCTCTCCTTTAGCGGTGTCATTGATGACGTGCAGATCTATGATCGTGTGTTGTCGGGCGAAGAGATCCAATTCCTCATGGCGAATCCTGGCGAAGTCATTGGAGGAACGGCACCGCCAGTCGGTCCTGTGAGTGCTGAGATTACCTGGGAAGCGCCGAACTTGGATACGACGGTGGAGGATCTGATTGGTGGGCCATCGCTTACCTTCACGCCATTTGCTTACGATGGCGGAAACGCTGAAGGTACCTTCTGGACGGGAGACGGTGGTACGACAGGGGATGATGTCTTGGACTCAATCTATAATAGCCATGGGTGGAATGGCGCTGGCGCGTCGATCACGCTTGACGGCTTGACAGCTGGTGAGTCCTATCAAGTGCAACTATTAGGGGCAGGTGATACACGAGGGTGTTGTAACACGCGGAATCAAGCAGCGTCTGATGGGACGAATGTCAGTGGCGATTTCCCTCGGGGGAATAGTTCTGTTATCGGGAGCTTCACAGCGACTGGAGCGACTCAGGAAATCATGATTGTTTCAGGCACGGACAACGGTGTGGATCCCGGTCTCAGCGGCTTCATTCTAACAGATGCCGCTGGGGGCTTCATCTCTGCCTCCAATGTCGGGCGGACCGAAGGAGACGACATTACGCTAACAGTGCCAACAGGCGGTGACGGACCGCTCGATCTCCTTGTCTTGGGAGCGGATGATACTGGTGAAACGGGAGCTGATGCCAACGTGCTAGCGTTCCTTGGTGAGACGTTTGGTGCAGACAACGTACGTTACCAGAACTCCGGCGCCACGGATGGCTCAGAAACTGCTGACGTGATCATCATGTCTTCGACTTTCGGGTCAGGCTCCGTCCGCGGCAAATTCCACAACTCGGCCGTGCCCATTGTGAACTGGGAAGAAGCGATCATGGATGCTGGCGATGGCGAGTTTGGCCAAAGCTCAGTGGCCATGACCAAGTCCACCGATACGGTTCGGATGGCCTTGTCGGATCATCTGATCGCGGGCGACTTGGCTGGAACTACGATCGATTTCTTCTCTGGGGCTGGTGCGGAAACGTTAGGGTCCTCTTCGCTCTCGGCTGGAACCGAGGCCGTGGGAACTGCTGCTGATGGCAGCATAGCGGATCTTGCCATGCTCTTTGTCACTGAGGCAGGTGCGGCTGTGGCCGAGGGGGCAGGTGTGACGGACAACGTGTCGCCGGCGCGACGGGTGGCGTTCCCAATGACGGACTCGTCGTTTGATTCACTTACGGATGAGGGCAAGCAGTTGTTCGTGAACTCTATCCGTTGGGCTGCTGGTGGTGATTCCCCTCCGACGGGCCTCGATGGTTATTGGTCGTTCGATGAAGGCACCGGCACGGTTGCTGGAGATGGAAGTGGTAATGGCCGTGATGCGGCTTTCCGCAATGGTGAACCCATGTGGGTTGCGGGCAAGAGTGGAGGCGCCTTGGCATTCGACGGAGATGATGACCTGACTATTGCTGGTTGGAAGGGCATCGGAGGAGCTGCCCCGCGGACCATTTCCTATTGGATGAAGACGGATTGGGGTGTTAGCAGTGTTGGCGGAAACGTTGCCTGGGGCACGAGTGAGACCGGGCTCAAGTGGCACTTCCGGCTGAATGAGAACGCTAACAACGGTCCGGTCGGTGCCATTCGGACAGAGATCCAAGGAAGCTTTCACATTAGTACTCAGGTTGTGAACGATGACGTCTGGCATCATGTGGTGTCGATCTTTCCTGAAGGCGGACAGTTTATGCAGGATCTCGTTCATTATATAGATGGCGAGTTGCAGGAGGTGGGAGGCACAGGCTCAACAACCGTTGAAGTAGACACCGCTGGCGAAGCCAATGGCGGCACCGATGTGACGTTTGGATCACGGCTTCAAGGGGCTACTGATCAGTACTACATTGGGGCGATGGATGATATCTCCATCTGGAGTCGGGCACTGACGGCCGAGGAAGTACAAGCGCTCTCCAAAGGAGCAACTCCTCTCGATGTGGCTGCCGGCAATCTTGATGTTGTTACGAGTGATGGATTACCTCCTCTCACAAGCGTCAACCGCACTGCTAGTGGTGTTGCGTTCAGCGTGCCCGATGGCGAAACCTACGACATTCAATATTCCACGGACCTGATCGAATGGGAATCCATCGCACCAGGAACGACGGGTGCCTATGAAGACACGGATGCCGGGCGAACGGGTGGGGCGTCTGGCTACTATCGCGGGATACAACCTTAGCGGTAACTAGCACTCCGACGCAGGATTCATGAAGGGCGAAGTCGGCGACGGCTTCGCCCTTTGTCGTCTGAGGAGGTGCCGTCAGTTGTTGAAAGATCGGTCTGACCGGACCGTAACATGGAGGTTGTCCTAAGCTGCGTTCGAGCTTACTATATAATTACCATATTTAATTGTTATTATGAGGCTGATATTCCCCCTGCTCGCCGCCATCCTTCTTCTCGCTCCCCACGCCCTACAAGCTGCCCTCATCATTTCGGAGGTTCAGGCCTCCAATGCAACGACCTTAGTCGATGCTGATGGCGACTCGTCTGACTGGTTGGAACTCTACAATTCTGGTCCAAGTTCCGTGGATCTCGGTGGTTATCATCTCACGGATGATCCGGCTGACTTGTCGAAATGGACCTTCCCGGCGGTCACTATTCAGCCTGGCGGCTTCCTTGTAGTCTTCGCATCTAGCAAGGATCGTGATCCCGTTTCCGGCGAGTTGCACACAAACTTCAGGTTGTCTGCGGGCGGAGACTACCTTGGTGTTATCATGCCTGACGGTGTGACCACCGTCGATGAATATGCGCCGCAGTTCTCTGCCATGGCAGATGACGAGAGTTATGGACTGGGATTTAGCGGGACGACATTCATCGATGAGGGAGCTGCCGTCGACGTGCTCGTTCCGACCAATGGAGCTCTTGGTACGAGCTGGATAAGTCGCACGTTCAATCCAAATGCGTCCTGGCAAGATCTTAAGACCAAGGTGGGCTTTGGCGCTGTAGGTGGTCCGTCGCTCGATGGCTTGGTTGCCTATTATGATTTCGAAGAGGGCACTGGCACGACGTTGTTAGATAAATCTGGAAACAATCATCACGGCACGCTTGTCAATATGAACTCGTCCGATTGGGTTAGCGGAAAGAGTGGCTTGGGGACGGCGTTAGACTTTGACGGTTCCAATGATCACGTCACGCTACGGGCAGCGAACACCTTGGGTTTCCAAGGAAACTTCACAGCGTCAGCTTGGATCCGCTTGGACAACACGAATGGGGATAACACTATCCTTGGTCAAGATGCTGCAGCGCTTCATCTGACCACACGTGGGAACAAGAACCACTTCGGTTTCTGGGGCAACGATACTTCCGGGGGGAGTCAGACACTGTCGACAGGGCAGTGGACGCATCTGGCTTGGCGCTACAACAACGGTGAGCAGACGATGTTTCAGAACGGTGTCTTGGACAATTCGACGGGTGGCCATGCCGCGCTATCAAACAACAGCACGATTGCTATTGGGCGATCGAACGGAAACCAAGGCTGGTTTAATGGGCGAATCGATGAGGTTGCGATTTTTGATAAACCACTTAGCAATAATGAGATAGCGGCTCTATCCTCTGGAGAGCCTTTGGCGGCTGGAGGTGGTCTGGAAGACGCTATGTTAGGAAACAATGCCACGGCCTACATTCGCGTGCCCTTTGCGGTGACGAGTCTCTCGAGCATTGATAGTCTCTCTCTTCGTATGCAATACAATGATGGCTTTGTCGCCTATCTCAACGGAACGGAGGTGGCGCGTCGGAATGCACCTCCTTCGGTCGCCTGGAACAGTGCCGCCACGGCATCGCGGTCTGCTGCCGCAAGCCAATCCGAGGAAGCGTTCAATCTCACGGGGAGCAAGAATCTGCTAGTGGTTGGCACTAATGTGCTCGCCATCCAGGGACTCAATGCGTCGTCCAGCAGTGACACTTTTTTGATCAATCCAATTCTCAGCGCAGGTACGCTGGGGAGTGGGGCACCGGGAATTCTTGCTAGCCCCACGCCGGGTGGACCGAATACGAGTGTATCGTCCTTTGGGCAGGTTGCCGATGTGGAGTTTAGTGTTGAACGAGGTTTGTATAGCTCCTCGATGCCGGTCACGCTTTCGACGAGCACTCCGAGTGCGCAGATCCGCTATACAACGAATGGCACGGAGCCAACATCGACCAGCGGTACGCTCTATTCCAGCCCGATTACGGTAAACAAGACCACCGTCCTGCGGGCGATCGCGTATCGGAACAGTTACACGGCAAGTCCTGTCGAAACCAAGACCTACCTGTTTATCAATGACGTTGTGAATCAGGGGAGCACGCCGCCGAGCGGTTGGCCCACGGGCACCGTGAACGGCCAAGTGCTCGACTATGGCATGGATAGCCCCGGAGCTGTTGGCACGACCACTGCGGAACTGCGGTCGGCATTGCAGAGTCTCGATGCCATCTCGGTGGTGACAGATCCTGACAGCCTCTTCGATTCCTCTGATGGCATCTATGTTCACGCAGGAAGTCGAGGGCGGGCGTGGGAGCGTGCCTCTTCAGTCGAATTGTTAGAGAAGGACGGAGGTGATGGCTTCCAGATTGATGCGGGCTTGCGCATTCGGGGAGGCTTTAGTCGAAGCGGGAACAATCCCAAGCATGCCTTTCGACTCTTCTTCCGTGACGAGTACGGGGGTGATCTCAAGTATCCGGTGTTTGGAGGGGAAGGTGCGGATCGTTTCAAGAACTTGGATCTGCGGACGGCGCAGAACTACTCCTGGTCCTTCCAGGGAGGGAGCAACAACACTTTCATGAGGGAAGTCTTTGCGAGGGATTCTCAGAAAGCCATGGGACGATCGTATACTCGAAGTCGTTATTATCATTTGTATGTCAATGGCATCTACTGGGGCCTCTACATGTCTCAAGAACGTGCGGAAGCATCGTTCGGTGAAACCTACTTCGGTGGAGATGCGGATGACTATGATGTGGTCAAGTCTGCCGGCAGTGCCGGAGGCTACACCATCGAGGCGACTGATGGCGAGATGGCGGGGTGGGCGGCCTTCTGGGCCCGCGCCAACACGATGGCAGCGAGTTCGAATGCGACGACGCGGTTCAACATATTTCAGGAACTGCAAGGGTTGAATACTAACGGAACGCGAAATGCGTCTTTCCCAGTCTACCTTGATGTCGACAACCTGATCGACTATATGATGGTCATCTTGTTCGTTGGTAGTTATGATGCACCAGTCTCGAATTTCCTGGGCAATGACCGGCCGAACAACTGGTTTAGTGTGTGGAATCGCACGGGTGACTTTGGCTTCCAGTTCTTCGCGCATGATTGTGAGCATTCGTTGGGTACGGGTGGAGGTGCGAACATCGAGAACCGGAATGGTCCTTGGCCGGCCGGACAGACGCAGCAGTACAGCAATCCTCAGTGGATCCACCAGCAACTCATGTCCGTTGACGCCTACCGAATCGCTTTTGGCGACCGTGCCCACGAATTGTTTTTTAACGGGGGCATTCTGACTTCCACCAAATCTATTGATCGTGTGAACGCCCGCGCGGCCGTGATTGATCAAGCGATCATCGCTGAGTCTGCTCGATGGGGAGACTCGAAGCGAGATAATCCTCGTACGCGGTCTGATTGGCTCAATGCTGTGAACGGTGTCCGGAGTTATCTTACAAGCCGACCAGGCATTCTGCTAGGGCAGTTGCGCAACACGCGCCGCTACAATGGCGGCAACTCATCCAATGGCTTGGTAGATGCGCCACTCTATCCATCCGTCACGGCCCCTGTCTTTCATCAGCACGGAGGCAACGTGCCAAGTGACTTTGGTCTGCGATTCTCCGGAACTGGGGGAACAATCTACTACACCACTAACGGGAGGGATCCTCGCACTGCCAATGGCTCTGTCTCTAGCAGTGCGCAGACGGCAGACGAAGGAGCGATTAGTTCGCAGACGCTTTATGCTCCCTCTAGTGGAATCCGTGCGTTTGTGCCTGCGAACGGCAATTTAGGAACGTCTTGGAGAAATGTCAGTTTCAACGACAGTAGCTGGCTTTCTGGTAGTGGTGGCGTTGGCTATGATCAGAACACGACGTATGACTCGCTAATCGATCTCGATGTTCGCGGGCCGCTGGATGACGTGAATACGTCTATCTACATTCGGTCAACGTTTTCGGTAGCAGACCCAAATGCTTTCCAAGGGCTCACCTTGCGGTTGATGTTTGAAGATGGCTTTGTCGCCTTTCTGAATGGTCAGGAAGTCGCGAGTTTCAATGCTCCAGGTGGTCTCGCATGGAATAGTGAAGCCACGGGCTTACACGGAGATGAAGTGGCGGTGACGTTTGTAGACTTCGATCTGACAGCTCATCTTGATAAGCTTGTCGCAGGAACAAACGTGCTGGCGTTTCAAGGACTCAACGACAACCTAGGAAGTTCGGATTTCCTTCTTCTGCCTGAGTTGGTGGGGAATCGGGTTTTTGGTGGCTCGTCAGTAACATTGCCATCGACCTTCACCGAAGTGAACGCTCGTACCCTACAGAATGGTGAATGGAGTGCCCTGAATTCGGCGGCGTTTGTCATCTCAGCATTGCCCGCGTCGTCGGACAGTTTGGTCATTTCGGAGATCATGTATAACCCAGGGGATTCTTCGGCCGCTGAGATTGCCGCAGGATTCACAGACGCAGATGAGTTTGAATACTTGGAACTCATGAACATTTCTGATCAGCCAATCAGCTTAGTTGGCTATCAGTTTGCTGACGGCATTACCTTTGATTTTGCAGAAACTGCCGGAGCTATCATTGATCCTGGGCAGCGCGTAGTGCTCGTGAAGAATCTCGCTGCTTTTGAGTTTCGCTATGGTACTACGGCCAGGATCGCAGGGGTCTACACAGGAAGTCTGAGCAATGGAGGAGAAACCCTTCAGATCAACGATACGTCTGGAGGTTTGGTTCGTAGTCTCACCTATGACGATGCTGAGCCGTGGCCCGCTGCCGCGGATGGTTTCGGTTTGTCTCTGATTATCATCAACCCGCATGGCAATCCCGATCCGGAGACGTCCGATTCCTGGGGGGCGAGTTCGGAAGGTGGTAGTCCTGGATTTGGTGATGGTGAAGGCGTGCCGGGTATTCTCGTCAATGAAGTGCTCACCCACACGGACTGGCCTCAAGTGGATGCGATTGAACTTTTCAATCCTACCAGTGAGGCCGTCGAAGTCGGTGGTTGGTACCTCACCGATAATTCTAATACACCGACCAAGTACCGCTTGCCGAATGGGACTTCTGTTCCCGCCAATGGGTATCTGGTCGTCGAGGAGGACAACGATGCAGATCCTGACAACAATGCGTCTCTCCCAGACCAATACTTTGGCAGCGCGTTCTCTCTGAGTTCTACGGGGGATGAAGTCTATCTCTATTCCGCTGATGGCGCAGGACTGACGGGCTACCGTGATGGCTTTGGATTTAAGGGAGCTGCCAATGGAGTATCCTTTGGACGGTTGAGTGTTTCGAACGGTGACATTCGTTATCCCGCGTCGTCGATATCGACATTGGGCAGTGCTAATGCTGAGCCGTTGCGTCCCAATATCGTGATCAGCGAAGTCATGTACAATCCTGCTTCGACAACTGGTGAATACGTAGAAATTTGGAACATATCCAGCGAGTCCGTATTGCTCTATGATTCGGAGAATCCAGAGAACACGTGGAGAGTGGACGGCATGGACTACAATTTCCCCACGGGACAGTCACTCGCATCAGGTGAGACGGCATTGGTCGTGGAGGGAGACCCGAGTGTGTTTCGTGTTGCCAATGGCATTGCGTCCAGTTTGAAAGTGTTTGGGCCAGTGGGCGGTGCTATCGATAATGGAGGTGAACGCCTGGAGCTTCTCCGTCCGGATAGTCCGACCGAGAAGAATGGCGAGATTGTGGTGCCAATGATTGTTGTGGATGCGGTGGAATTTGATGATGAAGACCCGTGGCCGGTGTCGGCCGATGGTCAGGGACCAAGTCTGGAGCGTGTCAGTGCGGAGGTTTTTGGCGACGAAGTCGCGAGTTGGATAGGATCTTCCGCAAGTGGTGGCAGTCCAGGTAGTATTCCTGGACGATTAGTGGTCAGTGTGAGTTCTCAAGGTCAAGGAACGGTGTCGTTGACTCCGAACAAACTGGAGTTCGAGTCCGGAGAGATGGTTTCCCTGACGCCACAGGCCTCGCCAGGTTGGTCGTTTGTTCGCTGGGTGGGTGGTGCCAGCGGAAGCGCTGTGCCGTTTGTCTTGACCGTGAATGAAAGCGTTTCGGGGGAAGCGGTTTTTGAAGAAAACATTGAGACTTATTCGCTCACGGTAGTCGCTTCTGGTGGTACTGTCAGTGCAAGTCCCAGTCAGCCAATATACGATGAGGGGACGCAAGTCACATTAACGGCCTCGCCAGCACCGGGAACGCGGTTCGTGCGTTGGGAAGGGGACCTGACAGGGGAGATTAATCCTAGTGCCCTGACTATGAATAAAAACCGCTCGGTAACGGCGATCTTTGCGCAGCAAGTAGCGTTGACCACGATGGTGAATGGTCCTGGCAATATTGTCATTACGCCAGACCGAGATGTCTACGACGTTGGCGAGCAAGTCACGCTTACGGCTACTCCGTTAGGCAATGCTGCGTTCGATAGATGGTCCGGCGGTGCCTCTGGCACACAGACGAGCTTAGTTGTCACGATGGATACTGGGAAGACGGTTACAGCAACCTTTGTAGATCATTATAATCTGACAGCGAATGCTCAGCCGGGCGGCAGCGTCTCGGTCTCTCCGCTGCTACCCGATTATCGAAGTGGTAGTCAAGTTGTCCTAACGGCCACCTCACAACCCGGATTCCGCTTTGTCGGCTGGACCGGCGGCGCGAGCGGAGATGCTAACCCTCTGACATTGGTTGTCCAGGCAGACACCGTGATATCTGCGCAGTTTGAGGCTCTCAGTTTATTAGCTCTGAGTAGTCAAGGTAGCGGACAGGTTATCGCCTCACCGGCCAAGCCGAGTTATCAGAATGGCGAGCAAGTCATGTTGAAGGCGACGCCGGCGGATGGCTGGAGCTTTGTGAACTGGGTGGGGGCCGTCTCTGGGACAGCAAATCCGACGGGTCTGGTTATGAATGGGAATGCCAATGTCACGGCAGTGTTCAAGCAATGGTTTGCCGTGGAGGTCTTCACCAGTGGTGAAGGAACGGTTTCTAAGTCGCCAGAGCAGTCATCCTATCTTGATGGCGCAAGTGTCAGTATTACGGCAGCCGCTGCTCCTGAATGGGAGTTTGTGCGCTGGGACGATGATGGTGATGGAAGCACGAGCAACCCGCTAAGCCTAACTATATCTGCCGCTCGTCGTGTTACGGCTGTCTTCCGACAGATTGAGCAGGACACGCCATTTGAGACTTGGCAGAAGGACAATTTCACTGAAGCGGAACGTGCGGATGCGTTGCTCAGTGGCCCAATGGCAGATCCTGACGGCGATCGTCTCGCGAATCTCCTGGAACATGTCTTCGGAACGGACCCGCGTGATCGATTAAGCTCCAAGGGGATCACCACTTCTTATGCTGAAGGGGATGGGCAAGTGGCCCTGCAGGTGGAAGTGGTAGTTCAGTCGCAAGAGGGCATCCGATATCGACTCGAGGTTTCGCCAGACCTCGTGTCCTGGTTCTACAACGGTGACGGCACAGGAAAGACCTATGTGAGCGACGCCTCTACACAACCGTCGGCGAGCGGAGAGCGCCTAGTTTGGACCGTGAACCCACCAGATGACGGTTCGAATCCCTATTATTCTCGATTCGTGGCTCAGTTGGACGAGTAATTAAAGAGGTTTTGGGGCAGGTTCTTAAACTCGCCTCAGGCTTGGCTCACCGACCTCCGCGGAAAGGGCCGCGACTGCGTTGTTGCTGCTGCTGAACCGCTTGGCGCTGTCGCTGGACTTGCTGTTCAGCCTGGCGCATGCGGCTCTGTTGCTGTGTCTGGGCTTGGCGTTGACGACTACGTTCTGCATCGGCTTGACGCTGGCGGGCTGCTGCCTGCGCAGCGCGGTGTTGCTGAGATTCTTGTTTGCGTTGCCGCGCAGCCATCTCCTGACGCTGGCGCGCCTCCGCTTGCCGCTGACGCTGAGCTGCAGCCTGCTGTTCGCGGGCACGAGCGGCTTGTTGAGCCTGAGCTCGCTGAGCGTCGATCTGTTGTTGACGCTGGCGTTGAGCGGCAATCTGCGCTTCGCGGGCGACAAGGTCAGCGCGGCGCTGTCGCTGAGCCTCCTTCTGCTGTTGGCGTTGCACTACTTGTTTGTGCTCGCGTTCTGCTAGGACTCGTTCACGTTGAGCGGTTTGTTCACGGGCCATCGCCTTCCGGCGGTTCTCGCTCTCGCGCTCCTCGTAAGCACGTTGATCGCGCTGCTGATCTCGGCGTTGACGTCCATCGCGCAAGTCCGCTTGAACGCCACCATTGCGTATGTCTGGTTTAAAGCCGCCATCACGTATGTCTGTTTGGAAGCCACCATTGCGAATGTCAGTCTGGAATCCTCCGTGACGATCTTTGGGGGCTTTCTTGGGGCGGTGAGGTTTCCCGGGCCCAAAAGGATGGGGCCGATTCGGTGCCAGAGGGTGATGCGTGTTGTCGCCTAACCAGATCACAGAGGGATTGTTATCATAGTAAACCGGGACTTCCTCATAGATCACGGTCTCATCATAGATGACTTCAACCTCTCCTGAGCCATAGGCAAGTTGCTGCGTTAGGAGCATGCCGTCGACTTCTTGCGCCTGTTGTTCTAGCAAAGCCAATTCAGCTGCCTGCGCTGCTGCCTGAGCTGCGAGCGCTGCCTCTTCGGCTGCAAAGTTCGCGTACTCTAGTAGGACGGCGGGAACAACGGTGACGGGGGTTCGAGAGGGCCTGGTGACCACCTGAGTCGCTCGTGGAGGAGGGACAGGCCGGGGGCTCCGGACAGACCCTGAAATCAGGCTGCCAGAGCCAGACAGGGGATGCTGAACTTTGTCAGACTGATGCTGAGTGAGCTTGTCCGCTTTCTGGAGAACGACAATCCAGGGAAGGGAAACCGCAGCAGCGGCGATTAAGAGGGCGACAGAGGAGAGGCGAGAGGGTGATTTCATGGCATCGGAGTTCTAGACGCTCGATCGACTTACTTTCTTCGAAGAAATCTCCGCTATGATGCGTCCGCTTGCAATTCCCCTAGTTACGGCCGATACAGAAGAGCTTCTCGTTGGTCCTAATAAATAGATTCCGCTGGGCAATGGCAACGGTTGAACGGATAAACTGAGCGCGTTCGGCGCTCATCGGCGTCTTGTGGAGGAGCTCAAAGCTGTCAGCAGCCTTGACCACGTAGGCATTGCCGCCGTGGTCCATCATATAGATTTTCCCATCCGCACCGGAGGGAGAGGCTTCGAATTTGGTCCGCCCAAGGCGTTCCTTCCAGATAACCTCGCCGCTCGAAGGCTTGAGGCAGGAAAGTTCAGAGCGATTGCCATCGAGGACATAGAAACGTCCGCCATAGTAGAGCGGGGTAGGAACGTCTGCCGTGACGCCTTTCTCTTCTTTCATCCACGCGATGGCGCTGTCATCTAGATTGCCTTCCTTTCCTAACTTTACCGCATAGATTGGCTCGTTCTTTGGTGCGCATGCCAGAGCGACACCTTCAGCGACGCATGGGGAAGCAACCAAGCGCCAGTGACCGATCTTCCTTGGATTCCATGTGCCCCAACGCCAAAGCTCTTTGCCTTTGGCTGCAATGTCATGACCAGAAATGCAATCGCCGCCCGAGACAACGAGTTGCGTCTTTCCATCTTGGCTGAAGATCATCGGGGTGGTGAAGGCTTCGCGAGACTCGGCCACCGCTTCTGATGGGCGAACATGTTTCCAGATTTCTTTGCCGGTGGATGCATCCAGTGCGAGAAGATAACTATCATTTGTCTTGTTCTGGAAGCCTTTGTCGCCCACGGCTTCGTCGCGTTGTAAGACTTGAAGGTAGACGCGGCCGTCGTAGAGAACGGGGCTGCTAGAGAACGTCCAGAGGAAGGCAAAGGTACCGTAGTCCTTCTGGATATTGCGTTTCCATAGCTCCTTGCCATCCATGTCAAACGCTAACAGATCACCCGTGCCGTAGAAGATAATGACACGTTCGCCATCGGTTGCTGGAGAAGGCGCGGCGTAGTTGCTTCGATTGTCTTGCTCGATGGCAGACTTGAGCGAGTGTTTCCAAAGCTCTTTGCCTGTCTTACGATCAAGGCAGAATGCTTCTAGCGCTTTTGCTTTAGAATTCGTGGACGTGACAAAGACGCGATCACCCCAGATCGCCGGGGTAGAGGATCCTGTTCCTGGCATGTCCACAATCCACTTGACATTCTCCGTCTTGGAGAATGTGGTTGGGAGCTCTGCTTCGCGAGAGGAACCATTAAACTCGGGACCACGGAACTGAGGCCAATTCTCTGCTGCTACGAGAGTGGCGGACGTCAGGATCGTTAAGTATGAAGCCAGGAAGAGGGTGCATTTCATGCGAGCAGTTTAGGAACTGCATCCTAGGCCTGTCTAGTTCTTCTTCGGAGGGTAGAACTCGGCTCTGTGTTTATTGGCGACCTTCTGAAGACTTTCGAAGACCTTTGGGTGCTTCGCTGCCACATTAGTGGTTTCGTAGGGGTCGTTTTCAAGATCGAAGAGGCTTAACGCAATGGTTGATTGCCGGTATTTCCCGGCCTGTCCATCGTTTGCTGGTTTGACCAGCGTGCGGTAGGTATGGGGGACGTGAAGCTTCCATTTCCCATCTCCACTGATGACGCCCTGGAAGTCTCTGCCGTTGGAGAAGGCATAATAGGGTTGCGGCGTCTTGGCATCCTTCGCGCCGGTGATGAGTGGCCACACGTTCTTGCCATCAATCGTGTTCTTGGGCAGTGGTGTTTCCGTGAGGTACGCGATCGTGGGCAGGAGATCGATCGTACACCAAGCCGCCTCGGAGACGCTGCCCGCCGCGAGTTTGCCAGGATATTTTGCCAAGCAGGCACTGCGTATGCCTCCATCAAAGCTCGTGCCTTTCGCTTCGCGGAAAGGCGTGGCGCCTGCATGGTTTCCGTAGGAGACCCAGGGGCCATTGTCAGAGGTGAAGACGAGTAGAGTATCGTTCTCAAGACCATTGTCTTTCAACGCCTGATTTATTTGGCCGACGGACCAGTCAATTTCCATGAGCACATCTCCTAACAAACCTGCGCCAGACTTGCCTGCGAATTTCTCGCTCACGAAGAGCGGCACGTGCGGCATGGAGTGGGGGACATAGACAAAGAATGGCTCCTCTTTGTGACGACCAATGAATTCGACCGCTTTCTTTGTGGACCAAGTAGTGAGGTGAGGTTGATGCTCTTTGGTGACGCGTGGGATGGTGACTTTGTTGTTCTCGTAGTATTGTAAAGGAAACTTACCCCAGTAGTCTGGGTTCTCTGGATGGAACTCCCACATGTCGTTGGAATACATGAGTCCAGCCGATTCATCAAATCCGCGTGCTGCTGGACGGGTGTCCGGCTGATCGCCTACATGCCATTTGCCAAATATTCCTGTTTTGTAGTCCTTCTGTTTGAGCATCTCCGCGATGTTCATGAATTTGGGATCGAGTCCGCGCCCATTGGGGCCGTGGGCGCCAAAGACCTTGGTGCGCCCAGGATAGCATCCTGACAGAAGCGCTGCGCGGGATGCAGAGCAGATCGCCTGAGGGACATAGAACTGATTGAATCGGCGACCCTCCTCGGCAAGCTGGCGGACATGGGGTGTTTTGTAAGGGGGAATTCCAAAGGGTTCGAAATCTGCCCAGCCGGCATCGTCCAGAAAGATAATGACGACATTGGGCGGGCGGGCGTCGCTTGTAAAAAGCGTGAGGACAAGGAGGAGAACGGCGAATAGAAATCTCATGGGAAGCGAGAGGAGCTTAGCGGGAAGGGGCGACGTACGGCAACGGCAGAATCACCTTGGAATCGACATTATCCTCTACCATGGTTCGCAAGGCTATGAGCAAGATTTACGTCATCATGGGGGTGTGTGGGTGTGGCAAGACCACAGTGGGAGAGGCGTTGTCAGAGGCGAAAGGTGGTGAGTTTATTGAGGGTGATGCCTATCATTCGGAAGCGAATGTGGAGAAGATGCGTTCGGGAACGGCTCTGAGTGACGGGGATCGCCAAGGGTGGTTGGAGTCTTTGGCTGAGGCCATTCGCGAGAGTGCAGGGCGTAAGGACTGGTGCTTTGTCGGTTGTTCGGCCCTAAAGGAATCGTATCGCGATGTGCTACGCACGGGTGACCCTGAGTTGAAGTTCATCTACTTACATGGGACCCAAGAGGTGCTCCAGCGGCGAATGGATGCTCGCACTGGTCATTTTATGCCACCGGATTTGCTGGTCAGCCAGTTAGAAACTCTGCAAGAGCCTCAGGATGCTATACGCGTGTCGATTGATCAGTCTCCAGAGGCCATCGTGACCGAGGTGCTAGCAAAGCTTGTCTAGCGCGCGTTTTCTATTGCTCCGGGTCTGCTAGCTTTCGTAGGCTTTGGGAACCCTAATTGTTGCACCCCTATTTATAACCTTGAATCGATTTGTTGTCGCTGCGTTGGCCTATGCCTGCGTGCTGTCATCTTCTCTTGCTAGAAATTTCCGCGGCGCCATGATGCCGAATGGTCGCGAGGACAACTGTGCAAGCTGCCATGTTCGTCCGAACGGCGGCGGCACGCGCACGCTGTTTGGTGAGGCTGTGAACGAGCGTGTCACTCGAGGTGGTCGAGAGGAATTCTGGTCGCCCGCACTCGCGGCGTTAGATTCAGACGGAGATGGCGTCCCAAATGGCCTCGAGCTTGGTGATCCTGATGGTGATGGCGAGGTTCTAGCAGGCGCGCAGGCCACCAATCCTGGTATCGAGACGGACACGCCGGATGTGCCTGGATATAGGCAGAATTTCGACGGTGCCGATGAGGGGGCTACCGATCTCGAAGACGGTTCGGGCATGAATAGCACGACGAGTCAAACGTTCGTCACAGGCGGAGCGCTGCAGCTGACGTCGAAGGACGGACTTGATTCTCAGGGAACGTTTAAATCGCCTCTCTTGAACTTTGATGGCGTCGAGTCGTTTACGCTGAGGTTTGATTTGGCTTTGCTAGAAGATGAGGGTGGAAATACCCCTGCAGATGGGTTCTCAGTCAATGTGGGACCGATTGATCCTGATCCCACATCTGGGACTCCTGGGGCTGCGGAAGAGGGTTACAATGTAGGTATCGCGATCGAATTTGATACATGGGATAACGGGGCTGCTGCCGAGGAGGACGAGTTCGGAATTGGAATCGATGTGAGTGTCGATGGCCTCACGGCAGAGGGTGGCCGGGCGCGCATTGCCCCTGCTGCCGATCGCAATAACAACGACCTTTTCAAGTTTGATGGGTTGAGTCGGCCGGAGGAGGTGCATTGGCGGGCGATCGAGGGCGGGGGAGAGGTTGATGTGATCATTGATGAGAGATTCGTCTTCGAGAATCTTCCGGTCTCTGACTATGTCCCAAGCGCTGAGGATATCTTGGCGATCAGCGGACGCACAGGCGGTGCTGCTGAGACGGTGCTTATTATAACATTGCCCTCAATAGTCCAGCTTCACCACCTATCTTAAGTGATCCGTTTGTCGAAGTTGCCGCGAGCGTTTCATTAGACGCGATCGAGGTGTCGCAGACCGGTGAAGGTGCCATCGCCCTATCGAATCGTGGCGCAACGAACGATCTTATCATCAGCAGTGCGACGCTTGGCGGTACGAATCCAGATAGCTTCGAGATCCTCACGGAACTGCCCCTTGCGATTGCTCCAGGTGAGATGGGGGAGATTCGTGTCAGAGCATCGGGTAGCGATGCCCTTGGTCCGCTCAGAACGGATGTCACGCTGATGACGAACGATTCTAACGAGCGTCGTCAATTGATCGTAGTCGGTGTCACTGCTAATGTGATTCCGGCATCGATTGGAACATCCGTGTACACACAGGATTTTGATGCCTTTGCAGATGGCGAGACTGATCTCGCGGATGGCTCGCTCATCTTTATTAACAATGGAGTCGCTGAAGTTTCTGGTGGTCGATTCCAGCCCACCGAGAGCGGCCAGGGCAGTAGTTTGGCCTGGTGGAAATTGCCGCCACTTGGGGCGCAATCAACGCAGGGGTGGGTGGCTATCTTTGATCTTGCGCTTGAAGCTTCCGGAACCCCTGCAGATGGGTTTTCCTTTAACTTTGGGCCGATTCCCGATGATGGCGGTCCCGCAGGTGCGGCTGAAGAAGGCTGGGGACAGGGGCTCGCGATCGAGTTTGATACCTGGAACAATGACGGTGAAGGCGCTGACAACGGCATCGGTGTGGATGTCAGTGTAGATGGGTTTTCAGAGGAAGAATGGCTAAACCGGGTAGAAGGAGGGGCGGATCCCAAGGACAACGACATCTACCAATTCGATGGCATTTCGCGCCTTGTGGTTATCCGCTATGAGCAAACGGGCGATGACGCAGGAGTGCTCAACGTGAATTATGGCGATATTGAATTGTTTAAGGACCTTGAAGTTACCGGATTTACCCCTGAGGCGGACCACCGATTCGCGTTCGCAGCGCGCACGGGTGGCGCTTCGGAAACGATCTTGATGGATAACTTTGTCATCCTGGCGCCTCCAGTTGAGACTGGTGTCTATAGACAGGATTTCTCGGGGTACGATGATGGCACGACAGAACTTGGAGATGGTAGTTTTATAGCAGGGATACCAGAGGGTGACGCCAATGTGCAAGGAGGCGCACTTCTATTGACAGAAGACACGGTGACCAGTGCTCGTGGTTTCTACCTCTTACCTGCGCTTGGAGATGCTCAAGCGAGTGGCTTTACGGCAAGTTTCGAATACACGCTTTTTGAGACACCTGGCGGAAATGCCCCTGTGGATGGCTTTTCATTCACTCTGGGTGACATCGCTGAAGAAGTGCCTGCCGGTGCTGAGGAAGGTGCGGGTGGGCTCGCGATTGAGTTTGATACCTGGGACAATGCCAATGCGGTAGAAGAAGGGGAGTTTGAAATTTGTGTTGATGTTAGTATTGGTGGCGAAACCTTAGAAGGCGGCCGACTACGAGTCGACTCTGGAGCGGATCGGAACAATAACGAAGTGTTTCAGTTCGATAGAAGTTCTCACAAAGTCACGGTGTCCTGGGGACGGGAAGATGGCGTGGGGCAATTGACAGTGCTACTCGATGACGAGCCCATCTTCGCGAATTTGCCCACCGGCGACTACTCGCCTATAGGCACCGATCGGTTTGCCTTTGCTGCTCGAACGGGTGGGGCTACAGAAACAGTGTTGATTGACAATGTATCGCTGATTGCCCCGGGCATTCCGGTCAAGGCCGGGCGTGATCCGAAGATTGCGTCAAGAGGTCGTTGGGCATGAGTGCAGGCGCTAATAGCTCAGCTGTGGAAGGCCTTGTGGTTTTTAATGATGGCTTCTTTCAAGACTTGGTGATTTCTGAGATTGGTTTAGAAGGAGATCAAGCGGCCTCATTTGAGGTTGTTACGCCTTCTCCACTGACGATTCCTGTGGAGGGCTCGGCGACAATCGAGATCCACTACAACGCCGGTGCCACCGTCGGTGGCCAATCGCTGGCGCAGCTCTTCCTCCTGAGTAATGATTCGTCACCGCAGGCCCGCCGTCGGATCATCGATCTTATCGGTGTCACGACGGTACCAGGTGGTGCTTACGCGCAGAACTTCGACTCCTTTGCTGATGGCTCGACTGAGTTGGGAGATGGCTCCATCATTCATGGGAACACCGTTGCCACTCAAG
>JAACDM010000224.1 GCA_009936795.1 Verrucomicrobiaceae bacterium
CATCCTTTCCTCGGCATGTGGATCACCATCACGCGACGGGCTCGCGGCTACGAAGGCCAACTCCATCCAGAACAAGCCCTCGATCGGATGCAGGCCTTGCGTTTCTATACGATCAACAATGCCTATCTCATGTTCCTTGAGGACCAAGTCGGCTCGATTGAAGTGGGCAAGTTTGCCGATTTCATCGTTCTGGATCGGGACTACCTCACGTGTCCAGTAGATGCCATCTGTAGGATCCAAGTGAACGAGACGTGGCTTGCTGGGCGTCAAGTTTACGCAAGAACAGCGACGGACCGATCACACGCAGTTCATGCTTCATGCCCAAACGAGAATCTTATTCTTGAACGTCCATTCTAATTCTGCTGTTGGTGCTGTCCCGGGCGCAGTTTGCACAGGATCGTTATGAATAGAGTTCTCCTTCCAGCCACATGGGGATGGCACGTCGCTCGGGACTACGAAGCGGGCAGCGCGATTGCGGCGGAGAGGCTGCTATTGGCTTGGAGACGAAACCCTGAGTTGCTCCTCTGTGCCGCGACAGGAACAAGCCCAACGCGAGCCTACGGGTTGTTTGTTCAATTGATGCTGTCCGAAACCAAACGACGAACAGGTCTCCGAATATTGAAGCTCGACGAATGGGGCGGATTGCTACCGGATGATCCCGCAACGTGCGAAACGTATCTTCAAGAAAACCTGATCAAACCTCTGGAGATTAGCCCCGATCGTTACCTTGGTTTTCAAAGCGATACCTCATCGCCTAGCAAAGAGTGTACGCGAGTGAGCGCGTGGCTTGGGGCGAACGGGCCAATTGATGTCTGTGTGTTAGGTGTAGGCGTAAATGGCCACCTTGGTTTCAATGAGCCAAACGATGCCCTGAACGCCGATTGTCACGTCGCGGAGTTGACGTCCGCATCGCTGTCTCATGCAATGTTATCTTCGACGAGTAGGCAGCCGAGTCATGGATTGACAGTGGGCATGCGGGACATTCTGGCGTCGCGCCTGGTTCTCCTGCTCGTCTTTGGCGAGGCAAAGGCCGAGCAATTGAAACGCCTCGTTACGGGAGGGCTGTCTACGAACTTTCCCGCATCTTTTCTCACGCTTCACCAGCAGGTCGTTTGTGTCTGTGATGAAGCCGCTGCCGCACGGTTGCCTGAGATTTCTCAATCGATGGCGTCTGATGATCAGTGAGTAGGTAGATTCGTCGCCATCGCTCTTCGACCATAGATACTTGTCGCCGTCTTGGCCGTGACCGGTCTCTCAGAGACGAAAAGCCTGTTTTTCGCGTTCTCCTGGACGAGAACCCGACTTGCTCCAAGATGAAAAATCAGGGGTTGAAGATGTAGTTTCAGTGATTCTCAAGAATTTTTGCGGAGTTGGGGGCTGCATCTCGCTTGGTGAAATAAGCAACCAGACCCTTGTTCATCATGAAGATTCGCTTTCCCTTTATCATTGCCCTCCTAGTTTGCTCTGCCGGTGCCTTTGGCCTCGGCTGGGCGCTTAAACCGGAGTTCGGATCTGAGAACGCCGCTGCTAGCAGCCTGGGTTTATCAGGTCATGGTGCGCTAGCTCCAAGTAAGCGGAGCAAATCGGAAGCGACTTTGGCTGCTGCCAAGGCGAACCCGACGATTGCCAAGTATCTCAACGGCGGTAAGGTCGCGAGCAACGACATGACTTCGGCCATCAAGGCTATGATGAAGGAGAATGACCCGTTGAAGAAGAATACCATGTTCAGCGCTTTGCTGAACCAACTCACTCCTGAAAACGCCGAAGCAGCCTTCACGGCTCTACGTGAATCTCGCGGTCGAGGCGGGCGCGGCGGCTTCGGCCGTGGAGGCGGTGATGAAATGCGCCTCATGCTGAATGCCTGGGGCCGCATTGATGGCGAAAGTGCTGTCGCGAAGCTGACAGCTCTAGCAGATGCCGAACGTGAAGCGAACGGTGAGAATGGTCGTGGCGGAAGGGGTGGTCGCGATGGAGGAGGTGCTTTTGACATCTACAGTGCTCTCCAAGGCTGGGCGACGAACGATTCAGACGCCGCCTTGAGTTATGTTAATTCGCTAGAAAGCGACGGCGAAGGCGATGATCGGCGGAAAAGCATGTATACGAGTGGCATCGTTCGTGGCCTCATGGCGAACAGCATGGACGAGGCAGTCAACTTCATCACCGCGCTTCCCGCAGATGAGGGCAACTCACGGGGACGCTACATGGAGAATGTCGCCGAGGAAATGTTAGATGATGGCGCAGTGACTGCCGCGAAGTGGGTCGATACCCTGAAAGACCCCGATCTTAAGGAGGGTGCCATGGATCGCATAGCCGAGTCCTACGCACGGGAAGATCTCGACTCCGCAATCGCTTGGGTTGGCGAGCATGCAAGCGAGGACTATGCCAGTCGAGCCGTGACCGAAGTTGCCGAACGCTGGGCGGAAAATGATCCCCAAGCTGTGATCGATTGGGCCTCAGACCTCCCTGAAGGCACGCAACAGCGGGTCTTCGAGGAAGCGCTCGACGAGTGGACTGAGAAGGATCCCTTGGCAGCCAGTGAGTATCTCACTCAGATGCCTGATTCTCCAGTTAAGGACTCCGCAGTCGAGGGCTTCGCCAAAGAGCTCTCGCGTGAGGACCCACAGTCTGCTGCTGCCTGGGCAGCAACCATTAGCAATGAAGAACTTCGGATCGACACCCTTCAGGACGTGGCTCGCGACTGGGTGCGCAATGATCGTGCTGCAGCAGAAGCCTGGTTGCCTGCCAGTGGCCTCAACGAAGAGGCTCAACAGAAGGTTCTGGAGGACCAAGGTCGTGGCGGATGGGGGCGTGGAGGCCGTGGGCGCTAACAATCATTTCTCCTGTCATTCTTACTTCAACACCCTAACAAACACTAGCATTCTTGAGGGGCTCTGATGACTCTCGGCTGAATTTGAATCGTGGTGGGCTCTTTTCAGCCAATCTGAGAGCGTTTCAAACTTTCTAGTTACACCTTTCATATGAGTTAGGTGTAGTGGCCTAACCAACGCATGTTCGAAGAATAGCCGGGATTCTGAATTCATGTTTTTTTTAGAATCCCGGCAACTTTTCAAAGCAATAATCATGGTTTCGCTTACAGCGTCCTCATCTACGGTTAACCAGTCTCGATTCGAAGAGCTTTGGTCTGAGAACCAATCAGTGATTCGTCGTTATGTATGGTCATTACGACCGGGGTCCTGCGCGATCGAAGACATTTTGCAAGAAACTTCCATAGCCCTGTGGCGTAAGTTCGATGCTTACGATACCACTCGACCCTTTGCGGCATGGGGCTGTCGATTTGCTTTGCTCCAAGTGCTTAAGCACAGACAGCGCTGTGTACGTGATCGGCTTGTCTTCGATTACGAGGACGGGCAGATCGAGCGCACCATCGCTGATCACAGGCCAAACGGTGACATGGTCCGGGCCCGGCAGGATGCGCTGAAAAAGGCGCTAATGCTTCTAGATGAGTCGCAGCGCCAACTTATACATTGCCGCTACGATTCAAAAGAGACCATCCAAAGCATGGCAAAACGCCGGGCGACTTCCGTCCACAGACTCTATCATACCCTTGATTCAGTTCGTGCTACGCTGAAGAATTCTATCGACAAGGTCATGATTAGTGAGGGTTGGGAACGATCGGAATTCACCTAGTTAGGCAATCGCTGCTGCCGACGCTTTGTAACCCGAAAATAACCATGAAATTTCTCCATACACTTGTATTACTAGGCGTCACTGTTGCGGGCCTTGTGCACGCCATCGCCAACGATTGGCCACGCTTTCGTGGTCCAAACAGATCAGGCATCAATACGGAAGGCCTGATACCTCCGACCGAGTGGGATGCTTCCACGAACATGAAGTGGAAATCGATCTTCCAGGGCCAGGGCATGCTTGTCCCATCGTCGTTGGTGAGCATGTATACCTGATGTGTTGGATAGGTTTCGGAGTGGAGCGCAATAAGCCTGGTGACCAGAGTGATCTACGTCTGCACCTACTGCGCATTGACGGCAAAGACTGTAAAACCTTCTGGTTCGAGGCCGTCGAGCCTTCAATACCCGAAGAAGAGTATCGCGGTATGTTCACTCAACATGGCTATGCTACTCACACGCTCGTTTCCAGCGGCAAGAGGATCTTTACGTTCTTTGGCAAGTCCGGTGTTGTAGCTTTTGACCTGAAGGGAAAGAGACTCTGGCAAACAAGCGTAGGAAAAGAGTTAGATTGCTGAGGCTGGGACTCCTCGCCCAGCCCCATTCTCTATAAGAATCTCGTCATTGTTACTGCTTCTGTCGAAGACGAAGCGTTCGTGGCGCTGGATAAGAATACTGGCAAAGAAGTTTGGAAACAACAAGCTCAAGGCCTTGAGGGCACCTTGGGTATTCCTGCCATTGTCAAAACTGAGGATAGTGCTGACTTGGTTCATTCGGTTTACCAAGACTTCCATGCGCCAGTGCTCTGTCAGAATATGGCTGTCAGTCTCGCCACCGCTAGTCAACCGGCGCTGGATCGGCAGAGAGCTAGCTGTCTGCAGCGCTACAAGTTCCATGTTAAAAGAGCGATCGGCGTGGTGCGAGATCACTTTGTAGGCCTGGTCGCCGTCTCTGCCGAGCGATGGGAAGAGATCATGAATC
>JAACDM010000225.1 GCA_009936795.1 Verrucomicrobiaceae bacterium
ATCGCTAGTGTTATCGCGAGGACAATGAATCTTAGAGTGGTCATTTGCTTTGGAAGTCTGCGGGTGTGCCTTTGGGAAAGAGAGCATCAATGGTATCTTGAATTTTCTCGACTCGATTCTCAGGATGTGGATGTGTGCTCAAGGTCTCGGGTGGACCTTTGCCCATACTTGCGCTAGCGCTAGCAAGGACATTCATGACGTCTATCATTGCCGTGGGATCATAGCCTGCGTTGGCCATGAAAAGCGCTCCGAGTCAATGAGACTCAAGTTCGTCTTCGCGGACGTACGCTGTGCGGCCTTGCTGGGGTCGAGGAATGGCGGCATCTGAATGGAAATTCCGGTCTCTCACAAATAGGAAGGCAGAATTCTTTTGTTTCGTTTTGGCGTCCTAATAATCAGAAAATCTCCAATTTCTACGTGAATTGAGTTGCATTGAAAGTAGGCTCACGATAATCTCCAGATTAACAATGGACAATGCAGCGCCCGCGATTCCTGGATTCCGCTCGCTCTCTCAAGCTGGGATTCAACTCGGTGATGGAAGAGAGCGTTCCCCATCGCCTGAGGCTCAAGCGGGTGGGAGCAAGTCAGCAGAGCTGACTCCGGCTGCTACGGCGTCAAAGGTTCGCCGTGCGCAATCTGTGGCCGTGCAGCCAAGGGAGCCGGGGACCAAGCGACCCCTGCCTCATCAACAACAAAAGCACCAGGAGATGGTTCCTCAGGGCAGCGTTCCTAATGGCCTTTATCTTGGGGAATTGCCTTCTCTGCAATTCTCTTGCCCAAGCTGTGGGGTTGTCCTGACCATCACAGAGCCGTCTTCCTACAATGGCAAGCCCGGTCCGTGTCCGCATTGCTCATCCGTGGTCCTTCCACCAAGGGTAGTCTCGCCTTTCTCCATGGCGTCGACTCGTCAGCCGGTGCAACCCACGCAAGAAGAAGCACCGCGGCACTACTTCGGTTTCTCGCTTTAGAGCGTTGCTGCGGATCAATTCGGCGCTATTGCTTGCTGAATGGATCGTCCTTTCCTTAAGAATTTACGTCGTCTTGGAATGATCGAGGGTATCTCGACCCTGCTCCTACTTGGTGCTGCCATGCCTCTGAAATATGTGGGCGGCAACGAGATTGGCGTGAAGATTGTCGGGCCGATTCACGGATTTCTCTTTCTCGGCTTGATCGTTGTTGCGGCGATCGCGATCGAGCGGGTGCCGATCGGTAAGAAGTTGGGCTTTGTAACCATGCTGGCTGCCATTGTGCCGTTCGGACCATTCGTGGTTGATCGGTGGCTGAAGAAACTGGATCAAGATTAGCGCCAGCTATTTTAATGGCGGTGATGGCAAGGCATCTGTCTTAGGCAAGTGCGCGGCGAGTTTCACTTTGATGGCATCGTGAGAGGCTTTGCCTGCTAGATTGTCATATTCGTTAGGATCGCTCGCGTGGTCATAGAGTTCTTCGCAGCCATCGGCATAGCGAATGTAGCGCCAGCGGCGATCGCGAACAGCGTGGTTTTGATATCCGTGAGTTGTTAGGGCGATGTGCTCCCATTTCCCTTGAGGTTCCTTTAAAAGAGGGACGATTGAGTGGCCGTCGTTGTCCTCTTTCTCTGGCAATCCCGCCAGATCGACGATCGTTGGAAACAGGTCTAACAAAGAAATGGGCTGATCACAGCGCGTGTTTGCCGTGGTCACGCCCGGAGCGGCGATGATGACTGGCGTGCGGGTGGCTTCTTCCCACAGCGCAAATTTTCGCCAATGCTGTTTCTCGCCCAAGTGCCAGCCGTGATCTGTCCAGAAGACGATGATGGTGTCCTTGGCGAGAGGCCCTTCGTCCAGGGCATCGAGTACGCGGCCAAGTTGCTCATCCATGAACGCGATCGATGCCAGGTAACCCTGGACCGCCGGTTTCCATTGGTTGTGTTGGAGCACCTTTGCATGGTCCCCCCCAGGCTTGGCCATCTTGAGTCCTGCTTTGGGAATGTCTTCTAAGTCATTGTCAGGAGTCTTGGGGAGTTCGATAGACTCCAGTGGGTACTTCTCGAAATACTTCGTTGGAACAAACCATGGAAGGTGCGGGCGGAAGAATCCGCAGGCCAAGAAGAGTGGCTGCTCGTGCTCCTTGCTTAACTGATCGATGATCCAGTCGGCGACTTTGGTATCGCTCATGTCGCTGGATTTGGCGTTCACGATGCCCCAGTCGAAGTGGCGGGTCTTTTCGATGCCGTTGAGCGGTATGTCATCGGGAACGGGATCTGCGGGGCGTTGCTGCGTGAGCGATGGGAAATAGTCGTTCCAAGATTCGGGATCTCGGAATTTGCCGTGATACATTTTCCCAGAACCGATCGCACGATACCCATGCTCGCGGAGATACTGTGGCAGGCTGACCGCATTCTTGAGGCGGGAAGACTCACGCCAGGGCTGTTGATTGACGTAGACGCCCGAGGTAGATGGCGCAATGCCTGTGAGCAGGGCAGTACGGGAAGGATTGCAGGCGGGTGCGGCACAATGTGCATTGGTGAAGAGGACACCACGTTCGGCCAAACGCGTGATGTTTGGAGTCAGCGCCTGAGGATGTCCTCCGAGCGGGCTGATCCAGTCATTGAGATCGTCGACGGCAATGAACAGGATGTTAGGATTGCCCGCAGCCGCTGCGAGGCTGTGGATTGCTAAAATGAGGGCGAGGAGTCCATTGCGAGCCATCCTTCCATTTACCAGGCGAAGGGATGTGATTGTCACGGAATTAATCCCTTTACTCGTTGTCCAAGTATCCCCAATAGTCCAAATACATTCTTCTCCTATGGCAACCAACAAATCCATTAAGAACAAGCTCTTTGTGATGATGATCCTTGAGATCGCCATCTGGGGGGCCTGGCAAATCAAGCTGTTTTCCTACATGCCGATGCTCGGATTCGAGACTTGGCAGATCAATCTAGCAGGCAGCATGTTTGGTATCGCATCGATTGTAGGCATCTTCTTCAGCAACCAGTTTGCGGATCGAAATTTCGCTGCGGAGAAGTTTCTCGCTTTTAGTCACTTGGTCGGGGGGATTGCCTTGGTCGCCACAGCGTTTATGACATCCTTCTGGCCCTTCTTTATCTGTTTCCTTATCTATGGGCTACTCTATGTGCCAACGCTCTCGGTCACGAATGCGCTTGCCTTTGCCAATCTGAAGGATCCCGCGAATGAATTTGGCTTTGTTAGAATGGGTGGGACGGTTGGGTGGATCATTGTTTCTTGGCCCTTCATCTTCCTTCTCAGTGGAGAACAGACGATTGAGCAAATGCGTTGGATCTTCCTTGTTGGTGCGATCATTTCTTTTGCGCTCGCTGCTTTCAGTCTCACACTACCTCACACGCCGCCGAATAAGGACGCAGAAGGGGAAGGTTTGGCCTGGTTGAAGGCCTTTAAGCTGCTCAAGCACCCTTACATCCTGATCCTTTTCATTGTGACATTCATCGATTCCACCATTCACAATGGTTACTTTGTTCTTATCGATGGATTCCTTACGGATGCCGTTAAACTGGAACCGAATGTGACCATGGTGATCACGACGATCGGTCAGGTGGCTGAGATTGTGGCCATGCTCATCTTGGGCAAAGTGCTCGTGAGGCTTGGTTGGAAGTGGACCATGATCGTGGGTATCTTTGGTCACGCGGCCCGCTTTGCGGTCTTCGCCTATTGCGGAGATGCCAGTTTCCAATGGCTCATTATCCTCATCCAAGTTCTCCACGGGATTTGTTATGCCTTCTTCTTTGCGACCCTCTATATCTTTGTCGATGCTGTCTTTCCCAAAGACATTCGCACCAGTGCTCAGGGGATGTTCAATCTCTTGGTTTTGGGGATTGGTCTGGTCGTTGCGAACTTCTGGTTTGGTTCACTCAAAGCCAAGCTGACGTCTGCAGAAGGCGTGGTCGACTACGAGAAGCTCTTCCTAGTGCCAACTGGCTTAGCGATTCTCGGAATGGTTCTTCTTCTCTTCTTCTTCAAGCCGCCGAGTGATCGCCCCGTTGCGGAAGGCTCTGACAGTGCCGCCCCTCATTGATTTTGATCTAGATTAGATTACCAATGGCTAAATCACTCAAGACACTCGTTGTCGGTGCCGGAAACATGGGTGCGTCCCATGCTCGTGCCTACAAGAAACTCAAGGGCTTCGAAATCTGTGGCGTAGTCACCCGCTCGGAAGAGAGCCGAAACAAGTTGATCGAGTCGTTAGGCGGCGGGATCAAGGGTTACGGCGACTACGACGAAGCTCTAGCAGATGCCAAGCCGGACTGTGTTTCGATCAACACCTATCCAGAAACACATGCCGAATACACACTGAAAGCGTTTGATGCAGGCGCGCATGTCTTCCTAGAGAAGCCAGTTGCCGTGACCGTGGAAGAGGCACAGAAAGTGGTTGATGCTGCCAAGGCGGCGAATAAGAAACTCGTCGTGGGCTACATTCTTCGCGTGCATCCGTCGTGGATCAAGTTCATCGAGATTGCCCAGACGATGGGGAATCCACTCGTGATGCGAATGAACCTGAATCAGCAAAGTCATGGTTACATGTGGGACGTGCATCGTAACCTGATGAACTCGATGTCGCCGATCGTCGATTGTGGCGTTCACTACGTTGACGTGATGTGTCAGATGACGCGCTCGAAACCCATTAAGGTGAGTGCGATCGGTGCCCGGCTCTCGGATGAATTGAATCCTGGCATGTACAACTACGGCCAGTTGCAGGTGACGTTTGAGAATGGGTCTGTTGGCTGGTACGAAGCTGGTTGGGGACCGATGATGAGCGAAACGGCTTTCTTCGTGAAAGATGTGGTGGGGCCCAAGGGGTGCGTCTCCATTGTGGCCAAAGACGCGGCAGGAGCTTCTAAGTCTTCTGACATCGATTCACACTCGAAAACTGAATCCTTGCTCGTGCACCATGCCGATCTTGATGACAAGAATGAGTTTACAAAGCCGGACGAGGTCATTGATCTTCAAGACGAGCCCGACCACGACGAGCTTTGTGAACGCGAGCAAGCTTATTTCCTCAAAGCGATTCAGGAGGACCTCGATCTCACCGATCACATGGCCGATGCAGTGAATAGTCTGCAGATTGTGTTAGCTGCGGATCAGTCTTTCAAAGAAGGTCGTGTCGTGGATCTCTAGCTTGCGCGGATTCACCAGAGACTAGCGTCGGTTTTGTAAATCGCCTACAGTCGTTTCACTCAGACGTGGTGGGTACCGATTGTTACCGCATCAATTCCAGATGTGGGATTGGTAGTAAGGCGTTTCATTGCTAGTTCACTTGCGCTGGCCTGAGAACTACCAATCGTCACCATCAATTTCCACTGACGTACTAGCAGACAACTCGTAAGGATGGCATTCCGGCCGTTGCTTGTAGCAGCTACAATCGTCGCCAGGAATGACGACGATACGGAGGCTCACCGAAAAGGAGTGGTGGCGCGATTTATAGAGAGCTATCGGCTTAACGTGCAGTTCAATCGTAAGCGTCTGAGCCAACGCCGTTCAAAACAGCTAGAAGTGGGGGGCGACCATCGCCACGGTGCGGCATGTCACGTAAAAGATACCAGGAATCGGAGAAGCGGAAGTGGGTCCGTCGTTTCAATGGCTACAACTCAAACGCGGCAGCTTTTTGTCGAGAGTTCAACCTACCCTATGGCAGCTTCATGGCATGGAAACGCCCCTATCGCAGGAAGCCTTCAAAATTGACAGCGTTCTTGTCTCAGCAATCAGAGTTCATTGATTTGACAGTAGAACCACCAAGTTCTCCCGTGATAGCGGTAGCCACGCCCACTCCCACTCCCGTCGCCGAACTCTCTCTGGGATTACAGGGATGGTTCTCCGTGTCTTCGCTCCCAATGCAATGAAGGCCACTCATGATCCTCAGACACAGCGTCAACGTCTGCCTCGCCAATAGGGCCCTGCGATCTGCGAAAGGGTTTTGATAGCTTGAGTGTCACCGTACGCGAGCAACTCAAAGATGATCCACCCTCCCGAAAAGTCTTCGTCTTCATCAACGAAGCACATAACCGCATTAAGCTGCTCTATTGGGATGGCGCGGGACCCTGGGTCATGGCAAAGCGGCTTGAACAAGGCCGCCTCTGTTGCCCCCAAGGATAAAAAACAAAATCCACTAAGCTAGCACTCAAACCCGAAGCTCTCGAAATGCTGTTCAGTGGCATCGATCTCAAAGACGGTCTGCAACGTGTTTGGTATAAAACGCCGCTTACACAAGGCGCTCTTGCTAGAACGTCAGGGCTTGTTTGCCCGCATGCTCACAGAGCGCTTCCTCGTCTATACCACCGGCCGTCGGATGGAAGTGCTCGATCAGCCCGAGATCACGAAGATTGTCGATCAACTTGCAGAGGATGGCGGTGGTCTACGTCGCTTGATCCATCTCATCGTGCAAAGCCCGATCTTTCGTTCTCCGTGACGACCTTGCGGCCGTTCTGCGGTCGCCTTGGAGATTGCCTTTGTCCTAAGGGTTGAATATTATCGGCGCATGCAGCATCTTTCTATTCCAGCGGCATTAGTTTTCCTTCTGGCGAGCGTTTCAATTCTAGGTGCGGATGACGACATGCGCGCAGGCGCTGGAATGGTAGCCATCACGCCACCAGCGGGAGTCCCTCTTGCTGGATACTATCACAAACGTGGGGCGAGTGGTGTGCATGATGAGTTGTATTCCCGGGCCATCGTGATCGAGAAGAATGGCGTTCAATCGGCGATTGTTAGTTTGGATCTGATCAGTACCCGTCGTGGCTTTGTTGAGAAGGCCAGGGAATTGATCAACGATCGAACTGGTATTCCCAGTGAGAATGTGATGATTAGCGCTACACACGCGCACACCGGCCCTGTCCTCGCTGATGATCTTTTGTTTAAAAGTCAGGGAGCATCCGATCCAGCCGCAGCGGCCTTTATGAAGGAACTGCCTGGCAAGATCGCGCAAAGTGTTTGTGCGGCCTACAAGCGTTTGGTTGAAGCGGAAGCGTTGGCTGCCATTGGAAACGAGGGTTCCATCACCTTCAATCGTCGGTTTCATATGCGTGATGGATCTGTGGGGTGGAATCCTGGGAAACTTAATGCGAACATCATTAAGCCAGCTGGACCTATCGACCCTGAAGTGCCAGTGGTCTATTTCCGCGAGCCTGCGAATAAGAATCCTCTGGCGGTCTACGTGAATTACTCGGTGCACCTGGACAATGTTGGAGGCGATTTGATTTCTGCAGATCTCCCTTACACCGTAACGGAGAATCTCCGCAAAGCAGTCGGTGATCAACTTGTAACCGTGTACACCAGTGGCGCTTGTGGCGATCTAAACCATGTCGATGTTCAATGGGTGGAACCTCAGAGGGGCCATGAAAACGCTGCCCGTATGGGAACGATTCTCTCTGCTGAAGTGTTGCGTGCTTGGCCGAGATTGGAGGCAGTGGAAGGGGCTTTGCAGATCAAGACTCGTTTGGTCGTGCTGGAGATTCCGAAGGTAAGCACGGAAGCTTTTGCGAATGCGAAAGAGATTGTGAGATCTGGGAATGATAGGAACCGGAAAAACTTCATGCAGTTGGTCAATGCAAACAAAGTGCTCGATGTCGCTGAGCGTGAGGGCAAACCGTTTCAAGTTGAGGTGCAAGTCATCACGTTGGGAGACTACTTGGCTTGGGTAGCGCTGCCGGGAGAGATCTTTGTTGAGTTGGGCCTCGATCTGAAATCATCGTCTCCATTCAAGCAAACCATCGTCGCCGAGTTGGCGAATGGTAGTATTGGCTATGTGCCTACGAGTCGTGCCTATCGGCAGGGAGCCTACGAAGTGGTCAGTGCGCGGTGTGTGAAGGGCTCTGGAGAGAAGCTCGTGAATGCTGCGCTTGATCTCTTGAATGCCTGCTATTCAAATGCAACGACAGACTGATGACCACGTCTCGATTTGTTCTCACGATCATCTGCTTCTTTGTGCTTGGCTCGGCGGTGGTGGCCGAAGACAAGCCCAACGTTATCCTGTTCGTCTCAGATGATCACGGGACGGATGCCTTGGGATGCTATGGAAACAAGGTTATCAAGACCCCGCACATGGATCGTTTGGCGGAGGAGGGTGTGCGATTTACTCGTGCCTACTGCACCAGTGCGAGTTGTGCAGCGAGTCGGTCAGTCATTCTGACAGGGCAGTATGGGCACGCCACGGGCTCTTACGGGCATGTGCATGATTATCATCATTTCAGTACCTACGATTCGGTGCCGTCCCTGCCCGTGTTGCTTGAGAAAGCGGGCTATCGGACGGCTCGCATCGGTAAATACCATCTCGCTCCAGAGACGGTCTTTCGTTTCAGCAAGACCTTGCAAGCAGATCCACGCAGTACTGTGGAAATGGCCGAAGCTTGCAAGGAGGTGATCGAACAGGAGCAACCGTTCTTCCTCTACTTCTGCCCTGATGACCCGCATCGTGGACAGCCGTTCAAACCAGACCCTTGGAATGCTCCGAATAACTTTGGCAATAAGCCTGAAGGGTTTCCTGGCGTCGACCCGATCACTTACTTTCCTGATGAGGTGATTGTCCCAGCTTTCCTCCCCGACAATTCAGAGTGTCGCCGGGAACTTGCGGAGTACTACCAGTCGGTGTCACGAATCGATCAAGGGCTCGGGAAATTGTTAGCAATGTTGGAAGCGTCAGGTAAATCAGGTAACACTATCATTATCTACATCTCGGACAACGGCATCGCTTTCCCTGGCGCGAAGACGACCATGTATGAACCCGGGATTAAACTCCCTTGCATTGTCAAAGATCCTCGTTCGAAACACCGTGGCTTGGTCAATGAGGCCATGCTCTCCTGGGTGGATCTCACGCCGACCATCCTCGATTTCGCAGGAGTCCAGTTTGCCGAGAAAGATTTCCACGGGCGTTCCTTCGCACCGATCCTTGGGGAATCACCGTCAAAGGAATGGAATGAAGTCTACGCCTCACATAATTTCCACGAGATCACGATGTACTACCCCATGAGGGTGGTTAGGGTAGGGGACTACAAGATGATTTGGAACATTGCTTGGAGATTAGAATATCCGTTTGCATCGGACTTGTGGGCTGCTTCCACTTGGCAAGCCATTCATCGTAGGAATGGCAGGATCTATGGAAAACGAAAGGTGAGGGATTATCTATTCAGGCCCGAGTTCGAGCTCTACGATCTTTCATCAGATCCGAATGAACAAACTAATTTGGCCAAAGTGAAAAATCATTCGGGTCGACTCGACCGACTTAAAAAGACCCTCAAAGCGTTTCAGGTCAGGACTAAAGATCCTTGGCTGATCATGTGGGACAACGATGCGCAATTGCAAGGTAGTGGCACGGGACTTTGAGCGAATGGGGCCTCTGGCCGTAATCAAGACGAAAAATAGTCTCATTCGTTTGATCATTTATGGTAGCCACCTTGGCCCCTTACCCTTCATACCTGTTATCATGGACGTTCCGAAGCCACTATTTGGCGCATTTCTGTTGTGTGCACTCACGATTTCGACTCTTGCACAGGACGGTCAGGAGGTCGTTCTCGCGGACGAACCAGATATCTATTACACCATGGGCAAGCTGACTGACGGCGAGGATGCGGTTTTTGCTGAGGCCGGAGTCGATGTTGGTGGAGCGGACCTCCATGCGCGTCTCGATGCTGAAGGCGACTTGCCGATGCTCACGGACGGTATCGTCCCTACCGCAGGTGATGGCGCGATGATGTTCGATGCGGGGGAAGGCCAATCGCTGTTCATTGCCGATTCTCCTTTCACGAACTACACTCCGGATAACCTAGGTGTCACGAACCGAACTTACGAATTGTGGTTCCAGCCTCGAAATCTACCTGAGACGGGCGAAGACAATCGGCAGATTATCTATATGGAAGGCGGCACCACGCGTGGTCTCACAATATACTTGGATGGGACGCAGGATGGTGATCCGACAGAGGCAGATTTGTACGTCATGACCACCAACTTGGCTGAAGAGGCCTGGGGAGGTGAGGCTGGCCCTGGCGCTACGGACCCAGATTTCGCGGTCCGAGCAACGGTTCAGGAGGGGGAGACTTATCACCTTGTTTATGTCATCGACAAGCCGGACGACGTTCGGGAGAATCTGAATGGAGACTTAATCGGCTATCTGAATGGCGAGGAGTTTGGGCGGGTGGATGACAAAGTGGGTCTGTGGTTTGATCACACCGATGACAGTGGGATTGGTGGACGATATGGCCAAACCGTCTTTCACGATGGAACCATTACGGATGGGCCCTTCTACTTTTACGACGGCGTTGTTGATGAATTTGCGGTCTACGACGGTAGATCGCTAACCGCCGAACAGATCCAAAACCATTACCTGACTGGTATCGGTTCTGATGAGATACCCATCGATGAGTTTGCCGCTGATGCTGCTCGAGTAGCTGCAGGAGCAGATCTTACGCTGTCTTGGGAGGTGAATGCCTTCGACACTCTAACGATCAACAATGACGTCGGCGATGTCTCTGGAAACACGGCAGATGGCAAAGGGAGTATCACGTTACAGCCAACTGCAAGCACTACTTACACACTCCATGCAACCGAAGGCGATGTGGACCAGAGTAAATCCGTGTCCGTGCACGTTGGCCCTCCGGTAATCAGGACGTTTGAAGTCAGCGGTTCTTCCGAGATTCGGGTCGGTGGCTTGGCGACTCTGGCGTGGAACGCGGATGGCGAAACCTCGGTGACGATTGAACCAGATATTGGGGACGTTAGTGGAAGTAGTCGCGTTAACGTGAGCCCAACGACCACGACGACCTATACACTTACGGCTACGAGCGAGCTTGGTTCTGCTTCGTCCGAAGTCACCGTGACTGTTTCCACAAATCTCATTCCGGATTTGGGGTGGTCAGCCAACGATGTGGAGGATCTTACGGTTGAATGGTTACCTACAAACAATAATACCGACAACGACGGAATCTTTTTCGCGGGCGAAGGAGCCCTCGAGTTAGGCGTCTCTAACTTTGCCAATATCTCAGCATGGGTGAACTCGCCTGCGCTAGCGCTGAGTTCAAATCCGGCGGACTCCTGGCAGGATGGGCTTGGTGGCCCCGTGACACAGGGTAATGTCAGTTGGGAGATGGTTTTCCGGCCGGGCGACTACGAAGGAATCCACACTCTGTTTAATACCGGCGGGAATGGCGATGGGACTGCTTTCGTTCTCGAGGGGAGTGTGTTGGATTTCCGTTTTCAGGACGCCAACGCTGACGATCAGCGTGTTATCGTTTCTACTGACTTGGCCGAAATCGGAAGCAATTCTGATTTTTACCATGTCGTCGGTGTGGCGGATATCGACTCGGCGAATACCGGAACAGCAACGATTTATGTGAATGGAGAGCTGCGAGCTGAGGTGACGAGCGCTGGGACGATCAACGACTGGGACGGCGGTGACTTGGCGGAACTTGGTACAGGCAACAACATCCCTGGTGGCAATCCCTTTAATCCGGAGGAATTCACTGGGGACATTGCGCTGTTCAATTATTATGAAGGTCTCTTGCTGGGGCCACAGCAGGTCGAGACTCTCTTTGCGGCCCAAGCTGGGGCTACCGGATTCCAAATCACAAGCATCGAGGTCGACGACACGAATTTGGTGACGCTCACCTGGGATTCCGCCCCAGGTAAATTCTACGATGTGGAGGTGTCAGGAGACCTGGCGACAAATTCCTGGCAGACTGCTATGCGCGCGATCACGGCAGCACCAGACCCTGCCATTGTTACTTCAGCGTCCGTTCAAAGCCCTGCAGATGCTGCGGCGCAATATATGCGGGTCCGCCAAGTGGGGCCACCTCCGTTCCTCGAAACGAGCTTCGAGGATGGCATGGGTGACTGGACTGTAGTCGGTGATGGCACGGTGTGGGAATTTGGCACTCCGACTTCCGGTCCAGGAGCAGCGAATACGGGATCCGGTGCCGTTGCCACTGGCCTTGCTGGCGACTACACTGATGGCACGGTCACCCAGCTGCGCACGCCCGTCATTGATCCTGGTGAGACAGATCGTGTGAAGTTGGAATTCTCTTACTTTCTACAGGCTGCTGAAGGTCATGGTGGGCAGATCAGTATTTTGGAGGCAGACGGGACTGTCATCCAGAGCCTGGAAAAGCTCTACTTGGGCGGGCAGGACGACACCTCCGAATGGACACAAGAGGCCATTCGGCTGCCAACGCTTGCACCCGCCCGTCCGTTTATTGTCCAGTTTGCCTTCTTGTCGACCGAAGACGGCGATCCTAACAATGGAGCTGGTTGGTTCATTGATGACGTTCGGATAGGGAAATGATCGGTAGGGTGGCGCATATGTCGCCAATCCCTGGGATTTTCAATCAAACGAGGTATTGAGACCGACTTCCAGTGCCTTGTCGCGGAAACTAGTGGCCAAGCTAGGCGTCGCGATGGTGGCAACGTTGGTAGCATTGGTTATTGGTGAGCTGTCAATTCGTCTTCTACGCCTAGCGCCTGAGTTCAAGTCGATCGACCTTGCGCAGGAAGATTGTGTCTATCAGCGGTCGACCAATCCGCTATTGGGGTTTGAGCTCAAGGCGAACTATCGAAACGCTGATCCCGATTTTATTGCAAGTTACGAACGTACCAATGCCCATGGACAGCGTGATAAAGAGCGGTCCGTGCAATGTACGAACGACGTACTTCGTGTGGTCGTGCTCGGCGATTCGGTGGTGGAAGGACACGGATTGGCTGAAGATGAGATCATCTCACGACAATGGGAGGATCTCTACACAGACGATTCGACGGAGGTCCTGAACTTTGGAGTCAGTGCCTACTGTACTCTGGCAGAGATCGAACTGTTGGAGACGAAAGCGTTGCCCTTTGACCCTGACGTTGTCGTCGTGCTCTTCGTTGAGAACGACTTCGACAACTTTAATCGAGAAGCATTCTCGCTCGGGGAGGCGTCACCTAAGCCTGTACCCGTGAAGTGGTTGTTCCGGCGATCGCATGTGTTCCGTCTCGCTGCCATCCGATTGAATTTGTTTCATTTCGGTGCAGAGACGGATCCAGTCCGTTGGAACAAGAAAGCGATAGGAGACAACAATGTTGTCGAAGGCTTCAAGCGATTGAAGGCTCTGGCAGATCGAGAAGGATTTCAGCCGTTGATCGCGATTTGGCCTAGGTTTCTCGATAACGACATCGTCGACACGCCACTCGTATCAGATGATGATCCTACGCCACTTGCCGAACGTCTCGCGTCGATGCATGGCTTGCCATCGGCACGGCTGTCTATATTGTTTGAGCGACATCGGACGCAAACAGAAGGTGTGGACAATCCGAGACGTTACTACAGTTCAGGAGACGGATTGCATCCATCTTCTCATGGGGCTGCCGTCGCCGCCGCCGGATTGAAGGAGCTCCTTGAGGAATTGGAAACGGGAGCGCTTGTCGTGGGGGATGCTCCGTCGCCGGAAGCTCAAACCTCGCCCATCGCCATTGCGCAATCGCTAGGGAAAGCCGAGCCCGACTATTCTCGGGTTTATCATAGCCAAGGAGTGGCGCTATTGAGAGACGGCAAAACCGCGGAGGCGATCGAACAGTTTCAGAGAGCCCTGGTTGAAGATCCCGGTCATGCTGGTGCCAATGGCAACCTGGGGCTTGCCTATAAGAGATTGGGGAAACCAGATGAGGCGAAGCGGTTTTTCCAAAGAGCGATCGAATTGAGAGACGATTTCGTCCAGGCTCATTTTAATTTAGCTAGTTTGTTAGTTGAGGGAGGGGACTCCTCCGCAGCGCTCCCGTTGTTTCGCCGAACGATTGAAATCGATCCTAAGCACACAGATGCATTGAACTTGCTGGGAATGGAACTTGGGAAAGCTCGCAAGTTCGCCGAAGCGCAAGTTTATCTAGAACGCGCCGTGACGATCGAGCCAGAGTTCTCCGAAGCCCACAACAACTTGGGCACGGTGTTCGCCGCGAAAGGAGAACTCGGGAAGGCTTTGCGCCAGTTTAAGGAAGCGGTTCGGACAGACCCAACTAACCGAGGGGCAAGAGCTAGGTTGAAGCAGGTTCAGAGCATGCTCGGTAAGCAGCGAAGTTCATCAGATGACGCTACCCATTCGCAGAATTCAGGGATCGGCACACCCGATGATAAACCCTCTCCGTGATCTGAAGGTATTCTAGGACCTACTTTCATCCTTTCTCGAGCTTTTGAATAACAAAGGACCGATGTAATTCCAGATGTTCCGTGAAGACATTCATCGGTGTATGAAAGTCGCGTATAGCGTCATCAGGATCCTGCCTGAACGTTTCAGCACGTAGCCGCACTTCTGGTTCAATGCCGGCTCTGACGGCGGCGATCTTTGTTCCAATGGCATCTCCATTAAACACGGTCTCCGTGAGCATCTTCAAGCGGTTGAGGAATCGGTCTCCAGTGCTTTGAGGCGGCGGGCTTCGGCAACGTCCATCTCCCCGTATTTGCGTTTCCATGCATAGAGGGTCGCCAAGCTGATATTGTGCTTGGCGCACAGTTCTTTGGTTGTCATCTCGGTACCTGATTCCCGGAGGATGCCGATGATCTGTTCTTCGCTGAATCGCTTTCGTCCCATGAGGTCTGCGGATTGGATGTTACCACGCAGACTCTAGTTCAGGCCTGTCTGCTTTGAGGTAAGCAGATCACAATCAAGAAATGCCGAACGCCTGTGTTAACTTATACAAAAACTAACATTAAAATATTCTGGAGCCGCCTATTTAGTGTAATCATGCGCCAATGATACTTGAGTTAGAGCAACAAGACATTGATGAAGCTCTGAGTGATGAAGAGCTTGCGAATAAACTCCGCCGTAAACTGCTCAATTTGCAGATGAGACACCCGGGAGCGCTGCTTGGAATGATAGCCAAGACCCTGAAAGGTATCGTTACATTGTTCTCGGTGCTGTCGACCGCCAGACGAAGAATATCTTCACCTTTACAAACTCATGATGGCGCTTGGTGTAAAAGCTCTCCGCGCCGAGAATCAAAGAGCGAATCGAAACCTCGCAGGGCATCGATCGTAGTGCTGGGCTGGAAGAAGTTAAGAATGATTTATGATGAATGCACCATGCTAGCGAATTGCCGAATAGTCAGTCGCCTTCATGTAGATCGATTCAGGTGATTTTGCCAATCGGCCAACGCCGGATTCTTTGGCTGCTTTCTTCCAAGCAGGATCGGCTCCGAATGCTTTCCAAGAAGCCTTGGCTGCATCACGGCTGTCGTATTTGAGAATATAGATCAGGGTGTCCTGTGAGTCAGGCCCGTCGGTGGGATGCCAATAGGCGACAGACTTCATGCCATGCGATGCGAAAATCTTGATTGTATGATCACGAAACCGTGTGTCGAGTTTGCCTAACTTCCCCTCGGCTGCCTTGTAGATACGAAGCTCAAATACGTCATGTTCGTTTCCTTCATTGTTCTCCCAGTTGGGCGAATAATCTGTGGTCTCCATAAAAACGGATTCCGGTCTTTTTGCTAAGATCTTGCCGTCCTTTTGAGATTCTTTTGCAGCCTTTTTCCAGGCAGGGTCAGCTCCAAACGCCTTGAATGAAGCTGCTGCCGCCTCCCGGCTCTTGTGTTTGAGGACGTAGATCAGTGTATTCTTCGACTTCTCCCCATCAGTCGGAACCCAGTAGCCAACAGACTCCATGCCGTGCTTCTTGAACAGTTTCACTGTGTGATCACGAAAGCGGGCATTGAGGGCGTCCAGCTTGCCTTCATTCGTGGTGTAAGTTCTCAGCTCGTAAACGTCTGCAACAGAAGGTTGTGCGAATGTCAAGATTCCGAATAGAGTGGCGGCGTAAAGTTTGATGAGGTTATTCATGAGAGGATCCTTTCAGCTTTGGGGGGAGCCCGCACTCTCTAAATCAATCTGTTTTGTACTTTCCTGCTAGTCATCGCTTCGGAACCGATTTCAGTGAATGGCTAATGCAAGAGCGCTAAGCTCAAGAATCTGGACGAAGTCGTGCCAGACCGCTACGTTTCGAAGATGCCAGCCCTCATACAAACTGAATCATGAAACGAGTTTTCAAGAGAATCCTGCTCTTTCAGTCACTGATATCTATGGTGTTTTTCGCTCCGTTAGCCTTGTCAGCAGAGATCATGGCAGGCTTTGCCCATTTGGACATCACGCCACCGACCGGTGGGCAGACAACAGGTTATAATAACGCACTGGTCACCGACGGCATTCACGATCCGACCTCGGCGCAGATGGTGGTTCTAGAAATTGACCAGTAATTGGTTGCTATGGGGATTTGTGATTTGTGTATCTTCAACTCGCCATGGTTGCACGAGGAGGTCCGCGGCTTGAGTGACGATCATTTCTTGCTGGCCAATACACACACACTCATGCTGGCCCCAGTATGCAGCAGAATGATTTCCCTTCTGCCGAGAAACCTTGGCGCCGGACGGTTGAGGAACGCATTCTTGCTAGCCTCCGTAAGACACTGAATGAATTGTTTCCCGCTCACTTTGCGGCGTCTAGAGGAGAGCTTCAGTTGGGCTATAATCGTTTGGTTCGGCAGCCTGAAGGTCATGCTCTCACACATTTCGAGAATCCCGAGCGCATCTCTTATGGCCCGGTCGACCCTACGGTGACCGTCACGCGGGCCAATGACGTTAGCGGAGCTGTGCGACTCGTGCTGGTGTCCGACGCGTGTTATCTCGTGGTGTTGGGGCAGCGGAACTGCAAGATCTCAGCAGGTTTCCCGGGAGTCCTGCGCAATAGGATCGAGGGAAAATTAAGCAACGATACCAGATGCGTTTTTATCAAGGGCGGAGCGGGGGATATCAATCCATTGTTCCTTCCAAGATCGGATGATCCTCAAGATGACTTCGCGGACATGGAGGCAATGGGCGATCTGTTAACCGAGAAGGTCCTAGCTATTCTCGAGCGTATGGCAATTAAAGGAGGAGGAGCCGATAGCCTTGAAGTCCGTTCCAAGGTCATCGAGGTGGATCACCGCTTTATCGCGAAAGAGTCGGTAACATTGGGTGCCACCTCCATTCTCATCAATGGCGACATCAGTATCGTGACGATGCCTGGAGAGCCGTTCCACCTATTCCAAGATTATCTCAGCGATCGGGCTGCGTTGCCGAATACCTTCTTCTTTGGCTACTGCGGTAATGAAGGCTACCCGTGGCCCAGTTACGTTCCTGATGTTATGTCCGCAGCGCGGGGGGGCTACGGTGCGAGCGATACCACGCAAGCTGCCGTGGGAACCGGCGGGCGATTGCTAAACCTCGGAGTTTCCTAGCTCTATCAAATGCGCGGCATGCTCAAAGTCACGCCGCAGCGCCACATTGGTGACGACAACGAAAAATGAATCCTCTAGTTAATCATCAGGTGTGGCTGCCGATCTTCTTTCTAGCGATCATACAGACTTCCGATGCTGCTGAAGTCGCCGATCACGTCTTCCTGAACGGAAAGATCGTCATCGTGGACAAGGAAGAAACTGTTGTAACCGCGATGGCGGTTGCTGCCGGAAAGATTCTTTATGTCGGTGATGTTGCAAGTGCGCGTGCGTACAGAGGGGAGTCGACTCGGGTCTTTGATCTGGGAGGAAAGACTGTTCTCCCTGGGCTGATAGATTCCCACACTCATCCGGTGAGTGCGGCGATGATCGAGTTCGATCATGAACTTCCCGAAATGCAATCGATCGCGGACGTTCTTGCCTACATCAGGGACCGGGCTGAGGTTCTGGGCGAGGGTAAGTGGATCGTGATCCAGCAGGTCTTTATTACGCGGCTTGAGGAGAAACGTTATCCGACGCGCGACGAACTGGATTCCGCGGCACCTAACAATCCGGTGGTTTTCCGAACCGGCCCCGATGCCTCGCTCAACTCGCGAGCACTCACCCATTTTAATATAGGCATTGAATCTAAGGATCCAGAGGGCTCCAAGATTGAACGTGATTCAGTTGGGAACCCAACGGGCATACTGCGAGGGTGGAGCCGGATCGTCAAGATTCCTCACACTGCTTCAAGCTCTCCTCAGCAAGCCGATCGGCTCGCGCGGCTCCAGACGCTCTTCAGGGATTATAACGCCACAGGCATCACCGGTATCATCGATCGTAACACGTCAACGGAAGGGATGGGTCTTTATCATGGTTTAGAGAGCTCCAAAGAACTGAATGTACGGGTGGCGATGTCGCGTGCTGTTGGCAACAAAGAGAGTGCTGAAAGGATCCGTGAGCAGATTCGTGCGATTGGGCAAGAGCCTGCCAAAGCGACACCGACTGCGATGTTGCGCACCGTTGGAATCAAGATGTTTCTCGATGGAGGTATGCTTACAGGCAGTGCCTACCTACGCAAACCTTGGGGTCCGAGCAAGGTTTACAGTATTAGCGATCCCAATTACCGGGGATTGCGTTTCATTCCAAACGACAAACTCGAAGCCGCCGTGGATGAGTGCGCTGCGACTGGTCTTCAGTTCACGGCTCACAGTGTGGGGGACGGCGCGGTGCACGCCCTGCTCGACACCTACGCAAGAGTGGCCAAGCAACGTCCTATCAAGCATACGAGGCCAAACATCACTCACTGCAATTTCATGAGTGCTGAGGCCATTCGACTCATGGCCAAGCTTGGGGTATCTGCTGATATCCAGCCAG
>JAACDM010000226.1 GCA_009936795.1 Verrucomicrobiaceae bacterium
CGTTGTCTGCTCCAGATCGCCAAGAAAAAAGGGATTGTGACCATCAATGTAGTCCGACGTTCCGAGCTATTTCGAGAACTGGAAGTGCTCGGAGCCGACCATGTCTTGCTTGATGACAGCAATCTCAAACAACAAGTGCGCGCGCTTGGGCTAGCTCCCTCGTTGGCGATCAACTGTGTCGGTGGAGACAGCGCCCTGAGACAAATATCAGTGCTCGCTGAAGAAGGCGTCCAAGTCACCTACGGCGCCATGTCGAAGAAAGCCATCAAGGTTTCCAATGGTGCGATGATCTTCAAACGTTTACGCTTGGAAGGCTTCTGGGTCACCAAATGGCTAGAATCTGCGGAGCGTTCGATTGTCCAAGAAGCCTATCAAAAACTCGCACACATGGTCATCGCTGGTGAGCTCACGCAGGCCATCGACACCATCTATCACCTCAGCGATGTTCAAGAAGCCCTATCACATGCTCAGCAAGAACAGCGCCGCGGGAAAATCCTCTTGCGGTTCGGTTCTTGAATTAGCAGATACAAGAAAGACCTGTCGGGTTTCCCCAACAGGTCTTTGCTATAAAACCCGTTCTCTTAGACAAACTGCCAGAAGGCGATGGGGGCGCCTTGGGGGTCAGCGACGCCAGCGAAACTGCCTTTGCCAGGGATCTTGGTCTTCGGCATGCAGAGATGCGCGCCGAGTTCTTCGACCGTGAAGTCGTTGATTCAAGTCGTGGGAACATCGCCTTTCTCAGCCGCTGGCTTGATCATGCCAGCCACTGGGGCGCCCTCATTGCTGAACATCGTTAGTGCATACCACCAGGCATGGCCATGGTCTCTTCTGTTCCGCCAAAGAGATCAGTATAGAACTTGTCGCTTCCTTTTGGGTCTTGGGTGACCAATTCTCTCCAGCTAAAGATGCCTGCAGTCTTGTCTTCGTTACGGCAACCGTCGCTCATGGTTTGTTTGATTTAGTTTCGATGTGTTGATTAGGGATTATGGGAAGATAGCTTCCAACTTCTTTAGCAGCCTCTAAATTCACCTCGGCTACCACCACTCGTGACCACAATCTGGGCAGGCCAGAAGGGGCCACATTCTTAGCTATACCCAGAAGCACATTTAGGACAATTTTGAAACTCACTCATAGCATCGTGTCACTCGTTCGGATCTCGCTGCCGATCAAACAAGGAGATCCCGGAGCACGTTGCCATGAACATCCGTCAGACGGTAATGGCGACCTTGAAATCGGAAAGTGAGCTTTTCGTGATGGACGCCTAGCAGATACAGCATCGTCGCGTGCAGGTCGTGTACCGAGATAGAATCCCTAGTAATGTTGTAGCTATAATCATCTGTTTCCCCAAAGGAGTGACCCGGCTTGATACCGCCACCAGCAAGCCAGATGCTAAAGCAGCGCGGGTGATGATCTCGCCCGTAGGTCTTCGCCGTTAGTTTTCCCTGACAGTAAACTGTTCTCCCAAATTCACCGCCCCACACGACGAGCGTTTCATCAAGTAGACCGCGCTGCTTGAGATCGGTCACTAGAGCGGCACTTGCTTGATCCGTCTCCTGACACCGCGCGCGCAGCTGGTTTGGCAAATTGCCATGCGTGTCCCAGCCACGATGGAAAAGCTGAACGAAACGGGTGCCGCGTTCACTCAAACGCCGGGCCATGAGCACATTGTAGGCATAGGTACCGGGTTTGCGGGCCTCGTCGCCATAGAGACGGAAGGTGGATTCGGGCTCGTCAGAGACATCCGTTAGTTCAGGCACGGAAGTTTGCATGCGATAGGCCATCTCGTATTGGGCAATGCGTGCCTCGATCTCCTGGTCGCCCGTGGCTTCGAGTCGGAGGCGATTGAGCTTACCTAGATCATCCAAAGTCTGCCGGCGAAGTGAGGACGACATGCCGGCTGGGTTATTGAGATAGAGAACGGGATCTTTTCCTGAACGAAAGCGCACACCTTGATGCTCAGATGGAAGGAATCCCGCACCCCAGAGTCGATCGTAGAGCGGTTGACCACCATTGCCGGAAAGCATGGCCACGAAGGTGGGCAAGTTCTCGTTGGCGTTCCCCAATCCGTAGCTCAGCCACGC
>JAACDM010000227.1 GCA_009936795.1 Verrucomicrobiaceae bacterium
GGAGGCGATAGCGCGTAGGCCGGTCCTTGCCCGCCCAGCGTGACGTTCTCAACAATCTTTTTCCGATCAATGGCGTAAGCCAACGCTTGCCGGACCTTCACATTGTCTAACGGCGGCACATTCAGATTGCATTTGTAATAGTAGACGCCCGCGTAGGGATCCAAACGCAGATGCTTTGGATCGTTCCTGCGATACCAATCAATCATGTTAGGCGGCATCGTGTAGGTATAGTGAACCTGCCCATCTCGATAAGCACGCTCCTCAGTGAACTCGTTAGAAAGCGGATGGAAATGAATTCCTTTCAACTTAACCGTCTTCGCGTCCCAATAGTAAGGGTTTGGCTCCACCACGACGGACTTGTTAATCACCCAAGATTTCAATTGGAATGCCCCGTTGCTTACATGATTCCCAGGCCGTTGCCACAGTGTGAACTGCATGGTCATGGGCCTGAGCCCAGCATCATTCTGCCCAAACCTCTCAATCGTGGGCGGGTGTACTGGCAACCAAGTCGTGTGCTTGACGATCTGAGGAAAGAAGGCCGTCGGCTGACGCAGCGTGCATTGCAACGTACGACCATCGAGCGCCTTGACGCCTACCTGTGTAAAATCGGTGATCTTCTCCTCGTTAAACTCTTTCCCATTCTTCAGGAAGTACAACATGCTCGCGTACGGTGACGCTATGTCAGGAGATAGAATGCGTTCATAGGAGTAAACGAAATCCGACGGAGTGACAGGATCGCCGTTCGACCATTTGGCATCCTCGCGGAAATAGAACGTCCACACCGTGTAGTCATCGTTCGACTCCCAACGCTCTGCCACTCCAGGAGCGTTCTTACTATCATCAGTCGGATGAAAAGTGACCAAGCCCTCAAAGAGCGAGCGCAGAATATTGCTATCGCCCACACTACTCACAAGATGCGGATCGAGCGCCTTCGGTTCTGAACCATTGCCCACCATGAGAATCTTGTTCCGCAACGCCCAATCAATCCGCGATTCGCGCTTACACGAGACCAGTGTGAGCGCAAGTACAAGCAAGAGCCCAGCATGGATTCGAAACTTCATCATCCTTAGCAGCAAGGGCTGAACGGGAACGGAGGGACGTGGCTGCAAGGGGGAGAGGCGAGCGGTTCCATAGAATAATTTCCGTAGTCTAAGGGAGATCAGTTCAGCGATCAATGAGAAAGCCTGGCTAGACGGATGGTTCGAGCCCCGCCTCTGTCCCCTCCTCATAATCGAGCCCCCAGTCTACCAAGGAGCGAATGACGCTTCGCAGCGCCTCGCCCTTCTCCGTCAGATGGTAGGTGTGCCGCCGCACGCCTGATGGGACCGGACGCTTCTCTACTGCCCCGTGCCTTTCTAACCGCACCAAACGATCCGTCAGGATATTCGTAGGAATCCCTTCTAGAGAGTCCATGAATTCCTTGAAACGGCTCCGCCCCAGCATCAAATCGCGCACAACCAGCAACGTCCATTTGTCCCCCAGAATATCTAGTGCGCAGGCCACAGGACAAGGAGATCGTCGATACGCAGCTGAAGATTCATTTGCCATGAGACAACCCTGCCATCGATTGACTTGCAAATCGCCAGCAAATTTGCTTGTTTTTAGCAAGTAAATTATGGATCTCCCAAAATCATTACCCCTGCAAGAACCAGGAGCAGGCCTACCCCGCCCAGAACTTCTTATCGCTAGGCTCCGCTTTCGACTCAGACGTTGACGAATGAGCAACGAAGCTGTGGCCCAAGAATTCACAGACGAAGCTAGCCGAATTGAAGCCCTAATTGCACAATGCCCACCTAACAAACGCGCCACTCCGGTCCTCATTGAGCGTTTCCGAGGAATCGAAGACAGCAGCCGCTACTGGTCCGTCTACATTACCCTGGACCACCTAAGAATCGTGAACAAAGGCATCACCCGAATCATCGAGAAACTTGCCGCAGCCGATTCGTCAAGGCTCCGCGAGGTCAGCACCGCTGATGTGAAACCCAATCCGAGAGCTGACGAATCTGCTTTCTACGGTTTGCAAGATTCCGTCCGTTTCGTAATAGAGCGTGTTCGTAAAATCAACAACTTCAAGACCGACCGACGCCATCCCCACCCGTGGTTCGGCCCACTCGCTGCTGCGGGCTTTCACAACTTACTAGCGATGCACATGAAGCGCCATTGCCTGCAAATCGAGAGGATCATTATCGGGATCAGAGCTAACTAACACTAAGCTTCAGTTTGACCTATTCCTATTTCCAAGAATTCGGAAACACCTTCATCGCATTGAGCCGATAGATCTTCTCCACCACATCCTTTGGCAACGCTAA
>JAACDM010000228.1 GCA_009936795.1 Verrucomicrobiaceae bacterium
CTAGTCGATGCGTTAGAGACTTCCCAAGCAAACGTCTCTAAGCAGCTAAGATTGCTTTACGAAGCGCAGATACTGAAGAAGTCCAAAGAAGGGACGATAGTCTTCTATTGCATTGATGACGACATCGTGTTTCCACTCTGCAAACTCGTGTGCGAGAAGCTAAATCAGCAACACCGGCGGCGCCACGAGGACTATTCGATCAAGGCTCAGTCCGTGCTTGGCTTCTTCGTACCAAGCAGCAAGTCGACGACTTCCTGAACCTTGTCTTTGCCATAGGTATGGCCGTCTACTTTGGTGACTAGCTTTCCGTTCTTGTCCTTGGCAACAATGCCATGGGAAGCGAGTTTCGCTTTCTTGATCTCCTCAGCACTATTCCCATCCCCAACTTTGATGGCTTTGAAATCAATCTTGGAACCGTCTGTCTTTTTTAGATCATTCACGATGACCGTAATCTTGGCACAAAGCACTCAGCCATCGAAGTAGTAATAAGAAAGCGACGGCTTCTTCGATTGCACAGCGGCCTTTTTCTCATTCGCGCTTAGCGACGTTAGGAGAAAGATCGGCAAACACAAGAGGGCTGCAAGGAGTCTAAATCGATTCATCAGCGAAGATTATGTGCTCCGTAAGAGAATTCAAAGCTCAAAACGATGCTTATGTTGCGGCTATACCTTCACGGCACCAATCTCGCCGACGCTGTCAGCAAACCTGTCGATCTTTAGCCCCATGGCCTTGGCTTGGGTGAGCCAAAGGTTAGCGAGAGGTGTCCCCTCAGGCATATTGATGTGCTGGCCCGTCTTAAACTTCCCGCCACCGGATCCAGCAACGATGATCGGTAAATCGTTGTACTGGTGGGTGGAGCCATCGCCAAGACCCGAGCCATACGTGAAAAGCGTGTTGTCTAACAGCGACGTGCCATCGGACTCCTCGATCGCATCCATCTTCTCTACCAAATAGACGTACTGCTCCATGTGGAAACGATCCACCCTCAAAAGATCATCGATCATCTTGGTCTGGTTGTGAGACATGCCGTGATGGCTTCGTGGCTTATCAAAAAGGCCGTCAAACTTGTAAGGCGTGTCCCAGCGTTCAGGGCCAACCATGAACGTGGTGACGTTGGTGAGGCCGGTCTGCAGAGCCACCACCATAAGATCCCCCATTAAGCGAATAAACTCGCCACGTGGCAAATAGGCTTCGGGCGGTTCGTCAAAGCGCACTTTCGCGAGTTCGGAACGCATGTTCTCAAGCCGTTCCATCTGAGTTTCGATCGTGCGGATCGAATCGAAATACTCGTTAAATTTCTGACTATCACTGTAGCCTAGAGTCCGTTTCATAGTACGAGCATCCTCAAGGACTAGATCGGTGACATCCTGGTAGCGTTTGTTCTCCTGCGTGGAGAACAAACGGCGGTACATCTTCCGTGGATCTCGAATGGACGGTGCTAGATGGCCAGTGCCAAACCAAGAGATATTGTCGAAGTAGATCGATTCCTTGTTGTCCTTGTGGGTGTTACAACTGAACTCCAGGGTTTGGAACGGCGTGCGTGATCCGACGTGATCAGCCACAAGATGATCGAGCGTACGATCAAGTGGCCAGGCAGATCGCTCAATGGAATAAGGTTCCGCGCTGCTGAGGTAGCAACAGGCACACTGCGCGTGTACATCCGTGCCATCCTGAAACGTGCGGTCCATTCCGGTGATAAGGTTCACCTTGCGCTTCAGATCACCTAACGGTTCCATCGTAGGCGTCAACGCCTCGAGGGGTTTTGCTTCAAAGTTAGGGTTCTGCTTGCCTAGCGACGCCATGACATTCCCCAAATTGCCCTTTGGAATCACATGATCGGCTTCACCAGGAAAGAATCCGCGTCTCACCACACCGATAGGCACGTAAAAGTGAGCCATGCGCTGAGCCACGCCCTTGGCTGGAGTCGCAAGAGACAGACTTTCCATCCACGGAAGCGTCAGAGTAGCGCCGCCAAGGCCACGGAGAAAATTTCTTCGGGTGGATCTCATAAAGGGTCAAGGATAACAGAAATCAACTAGGAATGCCTACTTCGTTTTTAGACTTGTTTTCGTTCGAAACGGCTTGCTGAGAACGACTTGTTTCAGAAGCGCTTGAATCCGATAGTCGTCAGCGGCTGTTCGTTCCACGATTTGGTCGAGAGCAATCTGATCGGCAGGACCGAGTTCACGGGCAAGCGCGAACGACAGCAGATGCCCAGCAAGTCCCCGCGCAAAGCGATCTTTCTCAGCGAGGATCGCATCCTTAAAGGCAATCACGTCGCCAAATGGATGCTTTCGGAATAGGATTCCCGACATATCAACATCGCGCCCGTTCTCGTAGTTGGTTCGCCAATTGCCAATGGGATCGTAATTCTCTAGGGCAAAGCCTAAGGGATCGATCTGCTCATGACAGCCCCGGCAGTCAGCACGCTCACGATGCATGGAAAGACGTTCGCGTAGCGTGAAGAGTTCCTCTCCCTCAGGCGGTTTCTCGCCAAGAACCGGCACATTTGCTGGCGGTGGCTCTGGCGGATTGTTGAAGATCACACCAGCAACCCAGGCACCTCGAGTGATAGGCTGAGTACGCTCAGGACCAGAAGTCATGGTCATGACCGCCGCGTTCGTGATAACACCTCCACTACGACGATCCGTTACGGGCATCCGGTGGAAATTTAAGCCGACTACCTGGTTGCCACCTTTCGCATCAGACTCCAGAGCAAGGTCTCCGTAGGCCTTTTGCAAGAGCGACGAGCGATACGTAAAGTCAGAATCGATGAGCTGAGTAATGGGCTGATTCTCGATCAACACTGTTTCAAAAATCAGCAATGGCTCTAGCATCATATGCATGCTATCGCGGTACTTTAAAAAGTAGAAATCAGGAAACTTTTCGCGATTCGGAGCCGACGAAATGATGCGTTCAAGCTGCAGCCACTGCGTGGGAAAACTATCGCAGAAGCGCTTTAGCTTCTGGTCCTTGAGCATGCGCGTGAACTGAGCTTCGATCGCTTCCAGATTCGTGAGCGCTCCCGAACTTGCCACATCAAGGAGTTCTTGATCCGGAATACTTCCCCAAAGAAGGAACGAAAGCCGAGAAGCAAGTTCAAACGCATCGACTGGCTGGCTACCATCTTCCGAGGAACGCTCGTTGTATAGGTAAAGGAACTTGGGTGACGACAACACCGCAGCCGCAACAGATTTCATGGCATCAGGAAAAGTGACACCCGCATTGAGACTTTTCATGACAAAACCAACATAGCGATCGAGTAGACTCCGTTCCGCCGGGCGCCGAAAGGCCCGCGTTAAGAAGCGTTCCATGCGCTGGCGAACATGGACATTGAGGCCCTCATCAATCTCTGGACGAGCAAAGAAACTCTTCCAAATACCGACGTTTTCCAAATTGAAATCGTCGCTCTCAACGATGGATTGCCCGAGCCTAAGAAACGATTCCATCAAGAGTGGCGAAAGCGATAGATGATCACCACGATTATCGTAACCATGCTCGGCACGAAGATCCTGCGGAAAGGGCGCCACGCCACCCAAGCGCCTCTCGATGAGTTGTGACTTGCCCAACGGACGACTGCCGACAGTAACCATACCCGCCATTTCGCCAGTCTCCGGTTTGAAGTAATTGTTGTGCTCTCGCATCATCCGCTCGGGCAACGAGAAGACCACACCCTTCAGCTTGAAGAGATCGACCACCGCGTTGTCATACTGAAATCGATTCATGCGCCGCATCGGCGTATGCTCACTTGAGACCATCTGTTCACGCAACGCCTTCAACTCGTTCAGCAAAGCAGCACGTTCCTCTACCCCAAGCTGCGGTTCGTCTTCGGGTGGCATCTCCTCAAAGTCGATCACGTCAATCAACGAGCCAAGCAACTCGGGTTGGCGGACCAAGGCCACAGCGCTCTCGACCTTGAGTAAATTGACCTTTCCCTTCTCCTTGCCATCCTCACCATGACACTGCACACACCGTTTCTGGAAAACAGTTAGAATACTCGATTCGACCTCAGCCTTGGCACACACGCAGCTCACGACTACACCAAAGAGGATAAGGAAGCGGCACCAGATCATAATCGCTATGATAAACCCCGCGATTCCTGGAACAGAGCGCTGATCGTGGTCTTGCGCGCGTCGTCCTCGGCGCTACGCTCCCATCTTCATGACGCGCCACCTAATCATTGCTCTCGGGATTCTCGCGGTGTTTCTTGGAGTGCTGCGGGTGCGTCTCGATGTCGATGTCCTTGCTCTACTCCCGCGCCAGATGAAAGAAGTGCAGGGCTTACAGCTCTTCCTAGACCATTTTTCGAAACGCGAGGAACTTATAGTGACCCTGGAAGGCTCGGATCCTGATGCGCTCGCCGCCCATCATGAAAGCCTGGCGGAGCACCTACGCGACGTTCGCCCAGAACTTGGAACGGTAGTGAGCGAAAATATGTGGATAAGCGGCTCGAGTGAGGCACTCGGTGAAATGGTCGCTTGGCTCCTTGTCAATGCTCTCCCTCCAGATGAATTCGCCCAGGCAGTGAGAGCTCTCGCTCCAAATGCCCGCAACGCCATCCTTGAGGACTCCCTGGATACCATTGCCAGTTCCATAGAGTTCGACCAAGCACTGACGCTTGCTTACGATCCGTATCAACTCGTGCATGCTCTACGCAAGAGACAGGGTCACCTAACGGAAGGCGGTGACGCCTTTGTCTCCGATGACGGCCAATGCCGCGTGCTCTACCTCACGGCATCTCCTAACCATTCCAATGTCGTAACCTGGGTCAATGCCGTTAAACAATCCGCTCAGACTTGGCGGACGCATTTACCTGATCGCGCTAACGTGCAACTTGGCTTTACGGGTGAACCCGTCTTTCAAACAGAGATCGCAGCAAGCATGGAGCGCGACATGAAACGCTCAGGGCTTACCGCGCTCATCCTCACCTCACTTATCTTTACCCTGGCTTACCGAAGATTGCGCCCCCTACTCGTCTTGTTGGGGTCCCTAACACTCACATTCGCTTTAACGCTGGGCTTAGCAGGCTGGCTCCTACCAAACATGACGGTGATGAGCGTCGGTTTCGCCTCCATTCTAATCGGTCTAACAGTCGACTATGGTGTCATCATTTATCAGAAAGCGATCAGTGAAACTCTTAGTCGCGAGCAGTTAAGAAAGCGCACGCAACGAAGCGTTGGCTGGGCTGCTGCCACGACCGCTGCCGCCTTTGCAGCCCTTGGCCTGAGCATCGTGCCGGGGATTGCTACCCTCGGCCAGCTGGTCGCCATTGGCATCCTAGTGGGCGCGATTGTCATGCTTTGGCTCTTTCCATTGCTCTTGAAAGTCGGATCAACGGCACCCCGCCGAGCCATGGATTGGCCAGGCAAAGCGTGGATAGCGTTACCTGTTCTTGGCTTGCTCCTACTGCTCGCTCTTCTGCCGCTTTTCATGGGTTTACCGAAACTCGACACCTCTACGGAAGCGCTGCGGCCCCGTGATAGCCCTGCTTATGGCGCAATGGATCGGCTACAAGCGAAGCTTACCGGTGACACCTCCACTGAACTTGCCATCCTATCACTAAGACCAGATCTACAGGCCCAGTTGGATCGCTGGGAAACCGAACTCGAGTCCCACACGGCAAACGCCCGCTTTCCTCGGGCGCTCGTGCCTGACAAAGCCCAACAAAGTGCAAATCTGGGCAGTCTTGAAGACGAGCTGCTGGATTTGCCTGCACTTAGGCAAGAAGCGAACACCGCAGGGTTCGAACCGGAAGCCATGGATCTCACCTCCTCCATTGTCACCCATTGGAAGTCCTGGCAGGACACGGGCGTTCCCCAAGCACCTTCGTCAACAGCAGCGGAGCGTCTCTGGTCACGCTTACTGACAACAGATGGGGAGCACTTGCTCATGACACTGACGCCAAGAGAGAATCAAACAGAGGATTTCTGGCAATGGCTCGACAAACAGTCTGACAGTTTCCCCGTATCTTGGCCAAGGATCACCACTCAGCTCAACGAACGCGTGCCACAGGACCTCCGCGTCGTTGGCGTTGGACTAGCGATCGCCGTGCTGATCATGCTATCCCTTACCTTCCGCGCGTGGAAACTGATCGGCCTGTGCCTTCTCACCACGTCTCTCACTCTAGCCAGCCTATTTGGGGCCATGCGTTTGCTAGGATGGGAATGGAACTTCTTCAGTCTCGGTGCGCTCCTTCTCACCGTCGGCGCTGGTCTCGACTACAGTATTCATATCCTTCTGGAGCATCGACACACAAACGGCAATATGCAGGCCGTTCGACAAGGAGTCGTCCGTGCCCTCAGTATCTGCGCGCTCTCCACCGTTGCCGGCTTCGGCTCGATCAGCTGGGCCAGCAATCAAGGACTGGCTAGCCTCGGCCAGGTGTGCGCATTGGCACTGACGCTGAATGCACTCGTCTCGCTCGTCGCCCTCCCATGGCTTTTAGAGCGAGGCGGACGCAGCGCAACCAGCTGAATAGCACTTGCCGGGCGTCCATTTCTGGACCTAGTCGTCTCCATGAACTTCAGCTCTGAACGCGTCGAACTAAAACGTGAGGTCGATGCCATCCAAATCCCTAGCGGAGACACCATCATGTTGCCTGCTGGACTGCCGGTGATGATCACGCAGAATCTCGGTGGCACCTACACCGTCGCCACCGACTCTGGCCTCGCCCGTATCACAGCCAAAGACGCAGACGCTCTCGGGGTCGATGAAGATGGCGAAACCAAGAGCGAGAAGATTGAAGTGGCAGACGGCGACCTCGAAGGTGCTGTTTGGGTTCAGCTAAAGAACGTCTATGATCCCGAGATTCCCGTGAACATCGTGGATCTCGGTCTCGTCTATGACTGTCATTTAAACGAAGAGGACGAGGGTACTGTCGTCTCGATCAAGATGACCCTCACCGCGCCTGGTTGTGGCATGGGCCCAACGATCGCGGCGGATGCTCAGAGCCGCATCATGACGATTGACTCGATCAAGGAAGCGCACGTCGAACTCGTCTGGGACCCGCCGTGGACTCAAGACATGATCAGCGAAGAAGGCAAGATGAAGCTCGGCCTGATCTAGGCCGCAGCCGAACTTCGACAGTTCGACTGCGACCTCAGAATCAACCAATCAATCAGTTTTGGATGCCTCTGTAGTACCCGCTAGGTTCTGCTAGGCGTCCGGCATCCGTGTCTTCGTATGTTCCCGACGCACCAGGGGCAATCACGTCCCATCCCGTAAGGTCCGTTGAGTATTCGATGTCTGCCGTTACTCCTTCGATCAGCGAGAAGCTGAAGCCATTCGCGGTTCGCTGCACGTTTGTTAGATCCATCAGCTCCGGTCCAGGCCCACCATCTCCTTCAGGGAATGGTGTCGTTGCCAATGCCGCAATCTGCTCAGCTGTCAGCGCCTCGTTGTAGGTCGCCCAGCCGTTCATGGTGCTTCCTTCACCGAAGGGATCAATCGGACTCTCCACCTGCGCAGCCATCACACTAACTTCACCACCAAGGACGAAATCACCTGCCCAAGTGCCCACCTGCTCGCCATCGATGTAGAGCCGAGCTTCACCTGCGGCAGCATCATTCACGATCACTACATGGACTTCCCTATCAAAGGGCGACGCGACACTCTTGCCATCCAGCGCAGTGAACACGTGGTCTGCCACACCGAACTCCGTAAGCCCAATGAGTCCTTGCTCATTCCACTGATCCAATTTCAGCCCCCAGGTCGCATTTCCCGCGATCGCTGTCGATGCTCCGCCCTTCACCGCGAAGAAGGAGAATTCAAAACTCGAATCACCTAGCAAGGTGCCGAAATCCACGACAGTCTGACCCGTGAGAGCACCATCAGAAATAGCCACAGCATCCGCGCGAGGATCGCCGCCGACCTCACCCGCAGCCCAACGAATGCTGTTAAGGAAGAGCTGCTTGCCGTCATCCGTAAGCATATCAAAAGTCGCATCCGTCATCGGAAAGGCAACTCGGCGAGCCGGGGATAGGTTATCCGTGACCCCAGCTCCGGCTGCGACTTCTCCACCCGTATCCGTAACAAAGAGCATGCTCATGCCATCGACCGCACCGCCAACACCATCGCCCACCGACGTCGTTCCTGCGGAAAGTTCGCTGGACCCCAGTGTTTCGCCGCCGGTGAAGAGATCAATCGTCATGCCACCGAGGTCACCTGCAAGCGGATGATCATGAAGGGCGATCTGCGTCGTATCCGTCGATTTCGTCATGGTCACCGCGCTCTGGCCGAATTCGCCATCAGCACTGGCATCCATGATCGCCTCTTCCCAGTTCAAGATGGGTACAGCCGAGTTGTGGAACTTGCTCCGCACAGAGCCTGAACCAAACGTGGACGACATGATGATGACGTCTGCCGTTTCCGATCCATTGGTCGATCCAGAGTTGGCATAACGAATGTTGTCCGCTCCGAAAGATTCCCGAAGGAAAGTCAGCACATTGGCATCCGCGCCTGTCTCGCCGGTGTCATCAGCCCCGAGCACGAGGAGATCGAGCGGCGGCAAACTAGGCTCCACTGGATCAGGGACTTCCTTCACGACACGAATATAGTCGAACGCCACAATCTCATTCCACCAAGTGGCCTCTGCCTCAATACGAATGACTAGGTTCGTCGCTCCATCTGGAATGTCATAGGTGATTTCCTTCAAGGCGATATTCAAATCAGTCGTCCCATCAGAGAAGAACTTATCGTTTCCTGAGGGAGCTGTGAAATGGATGAGATCCTGGAAACTACCACTGTTATCAGGGTCGATCTTCACATCGAAGAAGTCAGACGTCTCGAAGTCCAAGGTGCTCGCCGCCACTAGCATTCGCAATTTCAGTCCCGTCTCGCCCGTCACATCAACAGGATTTAGAGTGACACTCTTGGGAGAAACCTCCGCCGCAAACTTATTCAATGCCGCTCCCGCAAAGAAGCCAGTCCCTTCGAAGTCGATAAACGCACCACCACCGAAGACTTGCCCACCTTCGTCGGGCCCATTGATCGCCACAATGAGAGGGCGATTCTCGATCACCTGAGATGGCTGCTCATATTTGGTCACCGCGATCTCACCATTCAAGTTCAAAAACAAACTATCGATACCTAACGCTTCCCAATCAGCTAAGGGTGCCCATACATTCTGATCATCCAATGGCTCGCGCTGGTCCGCACCTGCCACAAAGGTGAAGAAGAGTTCCGAGCCAAAGTCCAAGGTAGGACTATAGGCAACCCACTCAAAGGCATATTCACCCACAGCAGGAAACGCGACATCCGCATAATTTGACGTACCTTCAACCACAACATCAAGAAACTCTGGTGTGTCTTGCCTGATCACGGTATCCCCATCATCGATGCCATTCCCATCGAGATCGATACGCAGGCGGGCACCACCAGCGACCCACAAGGCAATACCAAACGTGCCGGCTCCCTTTACATTGAAGGTTCCAGTCGCCACTGTTGCGAAACTTCCAACCGGATTGCCTGGTACCTCATTGTCCCCACCGTTTCCAGAAAAGTTTCCGGAATTGCCACTGTCCATATCCGCCACAGGTATGGTCCCTTCACTGATTACTGTCTCCACTTCACCCGAAACCATGGGATCGATATCTGCTAGACTTGTAACCGGAGGAACATCGACAATCGGATAAGTCGCCACCGTGGTCGATCCATCAGGCACTCCTGTTCCCGGAAAGTCTAAAGTCACTTCGCCGGTGAAAAAGCTAATATCTCCCGTCTTTCCCGCAGCCGCTGGGTGATCAGGATCGGCAACCGTGATATCGCCACGGTTTCTTGTCTCCGTAGGACCGATCGTAGTGACCAGCTCATCGTCATGGTCAGGCCCATTGTAAGTGAGATACGGCACCTTGTAGTTGGTAAATCGGCTAGGATTAGCACCGTTACTGGAGTGAATAACCAGATCAAAGGAACTCTCCGCAGGAACAGCCCCTGCCACATCATCA
>JAACDM010000229.1 GCA_009936795.1 Verrucomicrobiaceae bacterium
CGAAACGATAGGAAACTTGCTGATCAAGGCGATGCGTCTAACATCGTCATAGGCGCGAATGATTTCCGCGTGGGGAAGATCGAGCCCCTTTGCTTCGAGGCGACTCTGCAAATCCTGCACCTCGTTCATAGTCCCGATCTCGACAAGGCCAACCGCGTCAGGCTTGCCTTTCAAGATCATCGTGACGATACCCTCGACCTCGCGCTCTGGTTTGGGGGTGTCCTCCTTGGATTCGCCGTCAACTCGGCGCTTCATCTTGAGGTAGTTCTTGAGATTGTATCCCATGAACACAATCTCCTCGGCGCTCGCTGCTGTCGCGGTCGAGTCTTCCTGGGCGAAGGAGGAGCCGATCCCGAGAGACGAAACCGCTAGTGCCAGAAAGAGGCTAGCTCTTCTTGTCGTCATCAAGATCAATGTCTTCCTGGGCACGCTTGATCTCGTCTTCGAACTCGTTTCGAGCTTTCTTGAACTCCCCCATGCTCTTGCCGACGCCCCTTGCTAATTGAGGAAGCTTCTTCGCCCCGAAAAGGAGGAGAACGAGTACGAAGATCAGAATACCTTCTGAGGGACCCAGGTTAGGAATGATTCCGAGAATGGTTGTCATAAGCCGAGATTAGGCGGTTTCAGACGGCGTGCAATGGGATCTTTCAGGCGTCCTTATTCGCTTCTTCTTCGCCCTTGGCGACCTCGTCTTCGAAGTCTTCGCGAGCTTTCTTGAATTCACCCATGCTCTTTCCCATGCCACGTGCGAGTTCAGGGAGTTTCTTAGCTCCGAAAAGGAGAAGGAGCACGCCCATGATGATCCAAAGTTCTGAAGGGCCGAGCATTGCAAGGGTGAAGGTCATGCTTGATCCTAAGGGATCTCATCGAGCGGTGCAATGGAAACTCGCGCTCTCGAGAATCGCGTCGTAGAGAGACCGTTCATGGCTTCTGAACTTCCCATCGAGGACCTACGAGTTGCTTTACAAACCGCTGCTGCCCGGCCTGGGGGGGCGATTGTCGTCCAAGCACCGACAGGGTCTGGAAAGTCGACCCAGGTGCCTCAGATCCTCTTGGATGGCGGGCTTGAAGGGGAGATTGTGGTGCTTCAGCCGCGCCGCATTGCCGCCCGGATGCTCGCGACGCGCGTCGCCTTCGAGCGTGGGAGCAAGGTCGGGGAGGAGATTGGCTATCAGGTTCGATTTGAACGATTGATCGGACCGAAGACGCGCGTCCGGTTTCTTACAGAGGGGGTGCTGCTTCGCCAAATGTTGAGTGATCCTGATCTGAAGAACGTGGATGCTGTCGTGTTCGACGAATTTCACGAACGGCATCTCGATGCCGATATTGGCTTGGCGCGTTGTCGGCAGCTTCAGCAGACCACGCGGCCAGATCTTCGGCTCATTGTGATGTCGGCGACCTTGGAAACCGAGGGGCTGATGGACTTTCTGGAACCGTGTGAACTTCTCGAGTCCGAAGGGCGAACGTTCCCGGTGGATATCCAATACCGACCGCAGGGTGGCCGGGACATGCCCCTTTGGGAAAAGATGACGAGGGCAGCGCGCGGCGTGGCCTCAGACGAGGGGATCCAAGGGCACTTTCTCATGTTTCTGCCGGGCGGCTTCGAGATACGCAAGACGGTCGATAGCCTTCAGCGTGAGAAATGGGCCAGGGGCATGGATATCCTGCCCCTCTATGGTGATCTCCCGCCGCAGCAACAGGATGCTGCCGTGAATCCAAGTGCCCGTCCGAAGATCATCGTCGCGACGAACGTGGCGGAGACGTCGCTGACCATCGATGGTGTGCGTGTGGTCATTGATAGTGGGCTCGCTCGCTTGGCGAAGTTTGATCCTATCCGAGGCATCAACACGTTGACGGTCGAATCGGTCTCCCAGGCATCTGCGGATCAACGCGCGGGCCGTGCTGGACGAACCGCTCCTGGTATCTGTGTGAGGCTGTCGAATGAGGCGCATCATCGGGCGCGACCTCCTCAAGAAGCTCCCGAGATTCATCGGCTCGACCTGGCAGAGACCTTACTTCATTTGAAGAAGATGGGACTGACCGATCTTGAGGCGTTCCCATGGTTCGAGCGACCAAATCCGATGGCCATGGCCAATGGTATGCGTTTGTTAGAGAGTTTAGGTGCGCTCAGTAAGGAGACGGGTGGGATCACCGATATCGGTCGTCGGATGGCCGACTTCCCGGTGAGCCCGCGCTATGGTCGCTTGCTTGTCGAGGCTGAGCAACGTGATGATGCACACGCCTGGGTGCCGGCATGTTTGCTCGTTTCACTGGCGCAATCACGACCATTGTTTCCCAAAGGCAAAGCTGGCGAATCGGCTCGGCAGCGATTCATCGAACGCGGGGACGAGTCGGATTTGCTTCCGCTCATTCGTGGGTATCAAGCCGCATCTGCTGCGAGATTTCGGGTGGATCGCTGTCGTGAACTCGGTGTCCACGCAGGTGCCGCCCGGGAAGTGGAGCGCCTCCTGCGCATGCTCGTGCGACGCGGTGGGTATCAGGACATTCCTGAGCAGAACCTGCATTGTCCGATGGCTGATTTGCTCTTGCCTGCCTTTCCGGACCAGATTGCGGTGCGCCACGGAGGGGGAAGCAAGGTCTTCGACGTGGCGGGAGGTCGACGCGGTAAGCTGGGGAATGATAGCGTGATTGCCAGTCAGGCGAAGCTGGTGGTGGCGGGTGAACTCATCGAGATTGAGGGCAAGGATCTGCAGGTGCTCCTGGGCATGGCCACAGCCGTGACTGAAGAGGATTTGTTACGCCACTTTCCGAATGACCTTCATGAGCAAGCGGGGGCAAGGTATGACACTAGCAATCGTCGTGTCGTGGCAGAATCGCGGCGTTGCTTTCGTGACCTTGTCCTGGATTCTCGCCAGATGGGAGAGCCGCCGGAGGAGGAATCGGCTCAGCTACTAGCCGAGCAAGTGGCTGAAGGGAATCTCAAGTTGAAGCTGTGGAATCACGCGGTGGAAAGTTGGCTCGCACGCGTGGCGGTTGTTCGCGAAGCCATGCCAGAGTTGGAGATCCCTGAGTTTAGCGATGAGGATCGTTTGCTAGTCCTAACGGAGATTTGTCGTGGGGGCTTTACCTACAAGCAGATCAAGGACAGGCATGTCTTGCCAGTAGTCAAACAGTGGCTTTCCGAGCCTTTGCAAGCTGCGGTGAAAAGTTATGCTCCAGAGGAAGTGACGCTTACGAATGGGATGAATGTCAAGATCGATTACGTGACCGATCCTGAGCCAACGATTAAAGTCATTCTTCAGCGTCTCTACGATGTGGTAGAAACGCCGACCATCTGTGATCGGCGAGTCACCCTGAAAGTTCAGATCTTGGCTCCGAATCAACGGCCTGCGCAGGTGACCCGAGATCTCAAGGGCTTTTGGGAAAATAGTTATGCCGGAGTGCGGTCCGAGTTGAAAGGACGCTATCCCAAGCACGAATGGCGCTAGCGTTGTGTCTTGAAACGAGAAAAGCGTGAGGCCCGAAGACCTCACGCTTTCCCTTACAGCTTGTTTGAGATGTACGGCTACTTTTGAACGGCGCGGTAGTAGCCAGCTGCTCTGCCTTGGCGAGCAGCATCTGTGTCTTCGTAATTCACTTCACCGGAGAGGTCCATTGCGACGATTGACCAATCAATGAGGTCCTCTGAATACTGAATATCATAGGTCTTGCCAGCAAGCCCTGTGAAGGATAGGCCCGTGCTGTTGGGGCCAGAGATCACCGTTCCGATGACGGGAACATCGTCTGATGTTGGAGGATTGCCACCACCACCACCACCGCCACCGGTGACGAAGACGGCATCAACGTTGTTGAAGTTATTCAACGCGATGCGGATCTGATAGGTGCCAGCCGTGAGGCTCACCGATTCCTGGCCTGAAAGCCAGATCTCCGATGGGGTAGGCTCCCCTGACGTGTCCACGGAGACTTCAGGCGATAGCAGGTTCTCGCCGGCCGCATCGTAGATGCCGACGGTCGACGGCGTGGAACCATCGTGCCCCTCACGGTTGGCGAACGAAGCTCCGAATGTGACATCAGAGTCCGACGATAGCGTGAATTCCTGGAACATTTCAAAGACCCCATTGAGATCGATGATCTGTGAACCATCGGCCGCGTTGTCTACGCCGCTGCCGTAAGCCGAACCATCATTTCGGATCAGGTTCCAAGTGGCATCTGGCCCTGTTTGAGACCAGCCCGTCGGAACTGTCCCCAAGTTGTTGGTGTTGATGTTATCGAGGGCCGGCTCTTCGAAGGATCCGTTGATGAGGAGATTAGGACCGCCACCAACTTTGTAGCGTCCTCCCGAAGCCATGTAAGTGATTTCACCAACGTCGAGCGCTTCGTTAAAGATGGCAAAGTCGTCGAGCAGACCCGCCATGCTTTCGCTGCCGTCTGTGCCGCTTCCAATCCAGAGCTCAGTGAAGTCCGTAGGCAATGGCGCGTCATTGGCTCCTTCGATTTGTTCGACTCCATCGACAAAGATTTTCTTCACCGGACCGTTTTTGGTAAAAGCGATGTGGTGCCATTGGAGGTAGTCGACATCGACCCCTACATTCGTTCGTTGTGTGCCATCACAACAGCCTGCGGTGTCGTAGTAGAAATTCCGGTCTCCCCATGGAGTGTGGACGGAGATGCCCCTCTCTCCGCCACTCGAGATAGGGGATCGTCCTTTAAAAGTGGTTTGATTCACCACTGTGCGAAGCTTTTGCCAGTAGGTGATGGTGAGCGCATCTTCCGTGGCCAAGGCATTGAAGAAGTCGGTGTCAGGAACGAGCATTGACTGACCTCCTTGATCGGACCCGAGATCGAGGGC